>NZ_JAMYVK010000048.1:0-56291 GCF_040323975.1 Mesorhizobium sp. M0019
CGACCTCAATGTCCTGGCGCGATAGCATGCAAAACTGTTCGCGATGTCCTCGCACATCTGTTCGCGATGTCCCCAGTCCAAACAAAGGGGAGAAGGAAAGGCTAACCCCGGCCGTTCACCAGATCTCCGACAATATCGTACTTGCCGGAGATACGCATCTTGTAGACCTCGTAATTCTCCATCACGCGCTGAACGTAACTTCTTGTTTCCGTATAGGGAATCCGCTCGATCCAGTCGACGACTGCATCGACGTCCTTGCCGCGCGGGTCGCCGTATTTCGCCACCCACTGGGCGGCGCGGGTGGGGCCGGCATTATAGCCGGCGAAGGTCAGCACGTAGGAGCCGTCGAAGCGGCCGAGCTGCTCGCCGAGAAAGGCGGCGCCCAGCGTCGCATTGTAGCCGGCATCAGTGGTCAGCCGCGCCTGCGAGAAAGTCATGCCGGCCTTCTTCGCCAATTGCTTGGCCGTGCCCGGCATCAGTTGCAGCAGCCCGCGCGCGCCGGCGCTGGAGACGGCGCCGATGTTGAACTCGCTTTCCTGGCGGGCAATCGCATAGGCCAGCGCCTTGCCCGAGCCGGAAATGTTAGCGGTGTCGGGAATGACGCCGAGCGGATGCGACAGCGCGCCAACGTCGATGCCACGTGCGCCGGCGATCTTGCCGACCTTCAGCGCCATGAAATGGTTGCCTTGTCTTTCCGCCAGCATCGCAAGCAGCGCCAGTTCGCCGGGGCTGCTCAACTGCCCGGCAAGGTCGCGGTAGAGGGTTTCGGCATAGCGATCATAGCCTGCCTGCTGCAGCCGCTCGATGGCGCTGACCGCCTCGCGGGTGGCAAAATTCTGGCGATCGGCGGCACTTGGCTGCGGGTAGACGATGTTGAGGGTCTGCCGGCCGACACGCTCGCCGGCGAGCTGGCCGTAAAAGGTCGTGCCGTAGCTGGCGGCACGGCTGAAATAATCCTTGGCACTGCCGGGACCGCCGAGTTCGGCGGCACGGCCGAGCCAGTAATAGGCGCGCGACAGCGACATCGGCCCTTGGGCGAGCTCCGCGATTTGCGCAAAATGCTTGGCGGCGGTGCTCGGGTCGTTGAGGCCGCGCAGCGCGTACCAGCCTGCATGGAATTCCGCCTCGGCAGCATTGGCGGGACTTTCGGCGGCATGCGCGGCGACTATTCTGTAGGCGGTCTTCATGTCGCCCTGGTCGACCAGCTCGCGCGACAGCACCCGGCGTTCGACCCACCAGGCGTCCGGATCGACCAGAGCGTCGCGGTCGCCCGGCGCCTTCAGCACCAGCGCGGCGGCGTCGGAAAATTTCTGTTGCTTGCGCAGATATTCGGCTTCGGCAAACAGATAGCCGGCCGCCCGCTGCGCTGCCGGCACCCCCTTCAGCAGCTTGGCCGCGTTCTTGTCGCCTTTGGTGACTGCCGCCCAGGCATCGGCCAATTGCTGGGCGCCGGCGAGACCGGCGACGCGCAGCGCCGAAGCGACCCGATCGGCATAGAACATGCGCTCCATGCGGAAGCGATGGTCGGCGGCCGGGATCAGCGCGCCGAACTCGCGGATGACCGCCGCCTCGTCCGTGGCTTCGAGCTTTTCGGTGCGCCAGAATGGCGACAGCACCGAGCGCGCCGCCTTCGTATCGCCCAGCGCTACATAGGAGCGGGCAAGGATCACCACGCCCTCGAAGGTCAGCGGCTGGCTGCCGTCGAACGCCCGCACCACGACCTGTGGCGCGGGGTTCTCGCGATAGAGCGCGCGCTCGCTGTTCTTGCGCAAGGCGATCGTGCCCGGCCAGTTCGGCAGCATCTTCGCGGCATCGGCGATGTCGCCGCTCGGCACCTGGTCGCCGCCATAGAGCGCAATCGCCCAGGCAAGGATGTGCCGATCGAGCGATTTGGCCGGCAGCGCTTCGCGCGTCTGGCGCGCGCGCTGAATGTCGTTTGCCGCCAGCGCATCGAGACCGCTCTTCAGCGCCGCGACGCTGGCGGATGGCGAAGGGGACTGCTGCAGTGCATCGTTCTGCGGCTCCGTCATCGGGATCGCCGACGTGACCTGCCCATCGACGCTGCCGCCGATCGCCGCGCCGGGGATCAGCACAACGATCGCGCCGAGAAGCGCGAAAAGATGAGGCCGCCTGGTCGGCATGGATTTGGTCATTTCCTATTCTTCGATGCTACCACTGGCACAGATGAACTGCAGCCTATTCGTCTGTGATGAAGGGCCCGTAAAGAAAACCTTATCGAGGTCGTTCGAATTGCAATTGCTCGCGCAATGCTTGCCGCGCAACAATGTCGAGACTATGGTGCGCCGCTTCGCTTTCGGCTAGAAGGCGCGCACGACAAACACCTACAGCGCCGCGCGTCTTCTCAGACGCGCAAAGGACGCTGTAGCAATTTAAATTGGCGCATGATCCTTTCCGAAATCGACTGCGATTTTCGGGGTCATGCGCTAGTCCCAAGGAGTTGGACGACATGCTAAGAGGCTCGCTGACCGCGCTCGTCACACCGTTCGAAAAGAGCGGCCGTTTCGACGAGAAAGCCTTTCGCGCGTTCATCGCCTGGCAGATCGCCGAAGGCACGACGGGCGTGGTCCCGGTCGGCACCACCGGCGAGTCGCCGACGCTGTCGCATGACGAGCACCGCCAAGTCGTCAAGGTTTGCATCGAGGTCGCCAAGGGCCGGGTTCCGGTCGTCGCCGGCGCCGGCTCCAACAACACCGACGAGGCGGTCGGCCTGGTCCAGTATGCCGAGAAGGCGGGCGCCGACGCGGCCCTTGTCGTCACGCCCTATTACAACAGACCGACGCAGCGCGGCCTCTATGCGCATTTCGCCGCCGTCGCCAAGGCGACCAGCCTGCCGATCATCATCTACAACATTCCACCGCGCTCGGTGGTCGACATGAGCCCGGAGACGATGGGGCAATTGGTGCACGACTTCAAGAACATCGTCGGCGTCAAGGATGCCACCGGCAAGGTCGAGCGGGTTTCGGAGCAGCGCGCCACCTGTGGCAAGGATTTCATCCAGCTCTCCGGCGAAGACGCCTCGGCGCTCGGCTTCAACGCGCATGGCGGCGTCGGCTGTATTTCGGTGACGGCAAATGTCGCACCCAGGCTTTGCGCTGAATTCCAGGAGGCAACGCTTTCCGGCGACAGCGCCAAGGCGCTCGACCTGCAGGACCGTCTGTTGCCGCTGCACAAGGCGATTTTCATGGAGCCCGGCGTTTCCGGCGCGAAATATGCGCTGTCGAAACTGGGTAAGGTCGAGAACGTGCTGCGCTCGCCGCTAATGACGGTCGAGCCGTCGACCGCCGAAAAGATCGACGCGGCGATGAAGCACGCCGGCTTGATAAACTAAGGATGAGGCGCCACCTCTCCGCATCATGAATCAAGTCAGAAAAGCCGATCCCAACAACAAGACGGTTGCGGAAAACCGCAAGGCGCGGTTTTCCTATGAGGTGCTCGACACGATCGAGGCCGGCCTGGTGCTGACCGGTACGGAAGTGAAATCGCTGCGCCAGGGCCAGGCCAATATCCAGGACAGCTACGCCTCGGTCGAGGGCGGCGAGATCTGGCTGATCAACTCCTATTTGCCGGAGTATCTGCAGGCCAACCGCTTCAACCATGAGCCGCGCCGCCGCCGCAAACTGCTGCTCAACAAGCGCGAGATGGCCAAGCTGGCGCAAAGCGTCGACCGCGAAGGCATGACGCTGGTGCCGCTGAAGATCTACTTCAACGACCAAGGCCGTGCCAAGCTGCTGCTCGCCGTTGGCCGCGGCAAGAAGCTGCACGACAAGCGCGAGACCGAAAAGCAGCGCGACTGGTCGCGCGAGAAGGGCCGGCTGCTGAAGGAGCGAGGGTGAGGAGCGGTCCGCGAAGCGGAGGAAAAGCCAGCGATTTGGCTTTTCGAGCGACGAACGCCCGGAGCCATAGCGGCGGGCAGGGCGGACCAAAAGGGATAGGTCTCGTTTGAAAAACCGGATCGTCTTATGGGGCGCGGCCGGTCTGCTCATGGCGGGCCTCGTTCTGGCCGGCGGCTATACCTACTTCCAGACGTTTTCTCCGGACCGCCGCAAATATCCGGTCAGGGGCATCGACGTCTCCCATCATCAGCGGCAGATCGACTGGCGGCGTGTTGCCGCCGACGATGTCGCCTTCGCCGTGATCAAGGCGACGGAAGGCGGCGACCATGTCGACGATGCCTTCGCCGCCAATTTGCGCGCGGCCCGCGCCGCCGGCCTTGCCGTCGGTGCCTATCATTTCTTCACCTTCTGCAGGCCGGGTGCCGATCAGGCACGCAACTTCATCTCGGTGGTGCCGCGCGATCAGCCTTTGCTGCCGCCGGTGGTAGACATCGAGTTCGGCGGCAATTGCCCGCAGCGGCCAACCCCCGAACAGCTGAACGCCGAGCTTTCCGCCTTCCTCGGCCCGGTCGAGGCGGCGTTCGGCAAGACGGCGATCCTCTATGTGACCGACGAGGCGGCGCAAGCCTATGCCGGGCAGCTAGCCAGCCGCCCGCGCTGGCTGCGTTCGCTGGCGCTGCGGCCGGGCCATGACAACTGGATCTACTGGCAGTATCACAACCGGGGCCGCGTCGACGGCATCAGCGGCGACGTCGACCTGAATGTTCTCCAGGGCGGACCTGCGACGCTGGCCGCATTGTTTGCCGCAGCGCCTGAAGCGACAGCGTCGGATTGATGCTATTCCTGTCCACCAAAACACCCTCGATGGCACGAAGACAGAGCGACGAAGCGTTCCCTTGTGGCTATTCAGATCGCAGGCGGCGCCGTGCTAAGTACATTTGATGCCGGAGCGCCCTTCATCAACCAATGACAGCAACGCCCCGCCTGCTGCGACGGACGGCGGCGACCCCCGCCTGGCATTTGTCTATGCGGAGGCGGTGCGTGGCCTCCAGCATCAGCAGGGCGTGGTTGAAAGTCTCAATACGCGCGCCGGCAATCTGATCTTCGCAACCGCGTTCGCGAGTTCTCTCCTCGGAGGCAGGGCGCTCCTGGATGGCGTGGGGCCTTGGGACTGGCTGGCGCTGACATTGCTTTTTCTTATCGGGCTGCTGGTCGCGATTATGGTGTGGCCGTATTATAACTATACGTTCCGTTTCGATCCAGAGAAGCTGCTCCAGGACTTCGTTGATCAGCACCCTCCCGCAACCCTGGACGGGATGCACCGAGCGCTTGCGCTGCGCATCAAATCCGACATGGCCAGCAATTGGCGGATCATCCAACGCCTGCGCGTCGCGCTGCAGCTTGCACTGTTTCTGTGGTTGCTGGATCTCCTGGCCTGGTTGTTCGCGATCGCCCGAATCTAGGGCTCGTGCCCTGGCGGGCGTCGTCCGACTCTATGTCTTCAGAAAAGCTTCTATCTGACTGAAGACGTTGACGAACATCGCTTCCGTCAACACGCCGGTATTGGTGTTGTAGCGCGAGCAATGATAGCTGGAAAACAGCGTGATGCCATTGGCCTGCTGCTGCCCACCATGCCGGAACGGATAGGCGGCAACGCGTTGGCCGAGCGCCCGCACGGTCGACTGGTGCGCGATCGAGCCAAGCGCCAGCACAGCGCGCAGATTTGGAAATCGCGCGATCGTCGGCACCAGGAACGTCCGGCAGGTCGCTATCTCGGCGCCAACCGGCTTGTTGTCCGGCGGCACGCAGCGCACCGCATTGGTAATCGCCGTACCGACAAGCTCCAGCCCGTCATCCGGTCGCGCTTTGAATTCGCCGCGCGCAAAGCCGTGCGCGATTAGCGTGTTGTAGAGCAGGTCGCCGGCAAAATCGCCGGTGAAGGGACGCCCCGTCCGGTTTGCCCCGCGCAGGCCCGGCGCCAGCCCGACGATCAGCAGACGCACTGCATCCTCGCCTTCCGGCGGCAAAAAGGTCGGCACCGGCGCGTTGAACCAGGACGGCTCGCGCCGCCGCCACTCGGCGATGAAGTCGTGCAACCGCGGGCAGAGCGGGCAATCGCGATCGGGTTCGGGGGAGACGACCAGGGGCGCGGTCAAGGCAACGACCGTCAATAGTCTTCCTCGTCGACTTCGGCCGGTTCGGGCCGGCGCACCGGCCGCTCCGACGGATCGCGGCCGACTTCATTCTTGAGCGTCATCAAGTCGATGAAATGGTCGGCCTGGCGGCGCAGATCGTCGGAGATCATCGGCGGCTGCGAAGCCATGGTCGAGACGATCGACACCTTGCGCCCGCGCCGCTGCAGCGCCTCGACCAGCGTGCGGAAATCGCCGTCGCCCGAAAAGATGACATAATGGTCGACGACATCGGCAAGCTCGAGCGCATCGACGGTCAGCTCGATATCCATATTGCCCTTAATCTTGCGCCGGCCGGTCGAGTCGGTGAATTCCTTGGCCGGTTTGGTCACCACCTTGAAGCCGTTATAGTCGAGCCAGTCGATCAGCGGCCGTATCGAGGAGTATTCCTGATCCTCGACCAGCGCGGTGTAGTAATAAGCGCGCAGCAGATAGCCGCGTTTCTGGAAGCTCGCCAGAAGTTTGCGGTAATCGATGTCAAAGCCCAGCGCGCGCGAGGTGGCGTAGAGATTGGCACCGTCGATAAAGAGAGCGATTTTTTCACGAGGATCGAACATGGAAAATGTCCTTTTTCGAAATAAGCGGTCGTCTAAATGCGTGGCGACTATCGGCCGGTCTGATAATAGACCTGTTGGCCTTCATCGTTCGAGATAACGCCAGTTTTACGGCAATCCAAGGCACCATGCCGCACCGCAAGCAATTGTGATCGGCGCTGTGTCGTCGCAGGCGGCCCGCGTCAGAGCTGCGCACCGCCATAAAAGCTTGTATTTTGGCGGCGTTCGGGTTATGGACCGCGCCTGTTTTCCATCAAATCCAGGCATGAAAGGGGCAACTCATGGCCCGCGTAACCGTTGAAGATTGCATCGACAAGGTCGACAACCGCTTCGAGCTGGTGCTCTTGGCCGGCCACCGCGCCCGTCAGATCAGCCAGGGCGCGCAGATCACCGTACCGCGCGACAACGACAAGAACCCGGTCGTTGCGCTCCGCGAAATCGCCGAAGAGACGCTGTCGCCGGACGACCTCAAGGAAGATCTCATCCATTCGCTGCAGAAGCATGTCGAGGTCGATGAGCCGGAAGCCGATGGCGAGGCGATTGCCGACCAGACCGGCAGCGCCGTTGCAGCCACCGATGCCGACGACGCCGAGGACAACGTCACCTTCGATCGCATGACCGAAGAAGACCTGTTGGCCGGCATCGAAGGCCTGGTGCCGCCGGAAAAAAGCGACGATTATTGATCTTAGCGACAACTGCCGACACTTTCGCGTCGGCAGTTTCGTGGCTATCTATGACATGCGCCGTACGCCAGTGCGGCGCATGATTCATTTCAGCATTGCGAGATCCCGGCCATGATGCGTCAGTATGAGCTTGTCGAGCGCGTGCAGCGCTACAAGCCTGACGTCAACGAGGCGCTGCTCAACAAGGCCTATGTTTACGCCATGCAGAAGCATGGCCACCAGAAACGCGCCTCCGGCGACCCGTATTTCTCGCATCCGCTCGAAGTCGCCGCCATCCTCACCGAAATGCACATGGACGAGGCGACGATCGCCGTTGCCTTGCTGCACGACACGATCGAGGACACCACGGCGACCAGGGCCGAGATCGACGAATTGTTCGGCCCGGAAATGGGCAAGCTGGTCGAGGGCCTGACCAAGCTGAAGAAGCTCGACCTCGTCTCGAAGAAGGCCGAGCAGGCGGAGAACCTGCGCAAGCTGTTGCTGGCGATCTCGGAAGACGTGCGCGTGCTTCTGGTCAAGCTCGCCGACCGCCTGCACAATATGCGCACGCTCGACCATGTGCCGGAAGCCAAGCGCCTGCGCATCGCCGAAGAGACGATGGACATCTACGCGCCGCTGGCCGGCCGCATGGGCATGCAAGGCATGCGCGAGGAGCTGGAGGAGATTGCCTTCCGCTTCATCAATCCGGAAGCCTACCGCGCCGTCACCGCACGGCTGGCCGAAATCTTCGAGCGCAACAAGGGCGTGCTGTCGGAGATCGAGAAGGCGCTCTCCACGCTGTTCGACAAATATTCGATCAAGGCCGAGGTCAAGAGCCGGCAGAAGAAGCCGTGGTCGGTATTCCGCAAGATGGAGGCCAAGGCGCTGTCGTTCGAGCAGCTGTCCGACATTTTCGGCTTCCGCGTCGTTGTCGAGACGGTCGAGGACTGTTACCGCGCGCTCGGCGCCATCCACACCAGCTGGTCGATGGTGCCCGGCCGCTTCAAAGATTACATCTCGACGCCGAAGCAGAACGACTACCGCTCGATCCACACCACCATCGTCGGCCCGTCGCGCCAGCGCGTCGAATTGCAGATCCGCACCTATCAAATGAACAAGATCGCCGAATACGGCGTCGCGGCTCATTCGATCTATAAGGATACCGGTGGCAAGATGAATGGTGCCGCCCATGCGATCTCGAAGGAAACCAATGCCTATGCCTGGCTGCGGCGCACCATCGAGCAGCTTGCCGAAGGCGACAATCCCGAGGACTTCCTCGAAAACACCAAGCTGGAACTGTTTCAGGACCAGGTATTCTGCTTCACGCCGAAGGGCATGCTGATCGCGCTGCCGCGCGGCGCCACGCCGATCGACTTTGCCTATGCCGTCCACACCGACGTCGGCGACACTTGCGTCGGCGCCAAGGTCAATGGCCGCATCATGCCGCTGATGACGGAGCTGAAGAACGGCGACGAGGTCGAGATCATCCGCTCGAAGGCGCAGGTCCCGCCGGCGGCGTGGGAATCGGTGGTCGTTACCGGCAAGGCACGCTCGGCCATCCGCCGCGCCACCAAGAACGCCATTCGCAAGCAATATTCGGGTCTCGGTATCCGCATTCTGGAGCGCGCCTTCGAACGCTCTGGCAAGACCTTCACCAAGGAAAGCCTGAAGCCGGTGCTGCACCGGCTGGCGCGCAAGGACATCGAGGATGTACTGGCCGCGGTCGGCCGAGGCGAACTTGCCTCCACCGATGTCATGAAGGCGGTGTTTCCCGACTACAAGGACGAGCGTGTCACGTTGGTCGCGCCCAAGCAGCGCGAGGAGGGCTGGTCGAAGATCCGCAACGCCGCCGGCATGCTGTTCCAGATTCCGGGCCGCGCCGCACGCAAGGACAAGAACCAGCCGCGCGACGACGCGGTGCCGATCCGCGGTGTGCGCGGCGATCTGCCGGTGCGCTTCGCACCGGAGGGGGCAGTGCCAGGCGATCGCATCGTCGGCATCGTGCAGCCGGGAACCGGTATCACCATCTATCCGATCCAGTCGCCGGCGCTGCAGGCCTTTGACGACCAGCCCGAGCGCTGGATCGACGTGCGCTGGGATATTGACGAGCGCACCAAGGAGCGGTTCCCGGCGCGCGTCTCGGTCACCGCCATCAACGCGCCGGGTTCGCTGGCCGACATTGCACAGGTCGTCGCATCCAACGACGCCAATATCCACACTCTGTCGATGGTGCGCACCGCGCCCGATTTCACCGAAATGCTGATCGATCTTGAAGTGTGGGACCTCAAGCACTTGAACCGGCTGCTGTCGCAGCTAAAGGACAATTCGAGCGTCAGCGATGCAAGGCGCGTGAATGGGTGAATAGTGAACAGTGAACAGTGAACAGTGAATAGTGAATAGTGAATAGTGAATAGTGAATAGTGAATAGTGAATAGTGAATAGTGAAAGAGGGTGCTCTCACTACCCTACTACCATTCACCATTCACCATGGACATGGAGTGAACGATGAACACCGATGAAGTGCTGGGCATTTTCCGCGAGGCCGGCGCCGTTCTCGAAGGGCATTTCATCCTGACGTCGGGCCTGCGCAGCCCGGTCTTCCTGCAGAAGGCGCGCGTTTTCATGCATGCCGACAAGACCGAGCGCTTGTGCAAGGCGCTCGCCGAAAAGATCCGCACTGGCGTGCCCGGCAGAATCGACTACGTCGTCGGCCCGGCGATCGGCGGGCTGATCCCGGCCTATGAGACCTCGCGCCATCTTGGTGCGCCGGCGATCTGGGTCGAGCGGGAAGGGGGCGAGTTCAGGCTGCGCCGTTTCGAGATCGCCAAGGGATCGCGCGTTGTCATTGTCGAGGACATCGTCACCACCGGCCTGTCGATCCGCGAGACCATCGACTGCCTGCGCGGCCTTGGCGCCGAAGTCGTTGCCGCCGCATGCATCATCGACCGCTCGGCCGGCAAGACCGATGTCGGCGTGCCGCTGATCGCGCTCGCCGAATATGAAGTTCCGGCCTATCCGGCCGACAGGCTGCCGCCCGAGCTCGCCGCCATACCGGCGATCAAGCCGGGCAGCCGCAATATATGACTGAGGCGCTTCCGTGATTGCCGGCATCGATCATTTCGTGCTGACAGTTCGTTCGGTGGACGATACCTGCGCCTTCTATCAGCGGGTGCTTGGCTTCAAGCGCCTCGACGAGCCGGACCGACCAACGGCGCTGCTGTTTGGAACGCAGAAGATCAATGTGCATGAGGTCGGGCGTACCTTCGAGCCGAAGGCCAAGGCGCCGACGCCGGGCTCCGGAGATTTCTGCTTGATTGCTGCCCGGCCGCTCGCCGAGATATGTGCCAACCTCGCCGCCAATGGTGTGGTGATAGAGGTCGGCCCGGTCGAGCGTGTCGGCGCCCGGGGCGCGATGATGTCGGTCTATTTCCGCGATCCGGACGGCAACCTCGTCGAGGTCAGCGAATATCGATCCTAAGTGACGCTCCTTAAATTCGCCGCGATCATGCCCTGTTCAGAACGGCGATACCCAAGGCTGGCGCGACCGGCCACCGAGCGGATGCCCTCGGCCTCGTTGTTCTTCGGCCAGCGCATCGCTATATCAAAGTCGTAGTTGCTTTTCGGCGACCGCAGAGCGCAGCATAGGCTGTCGCGCCTGGCTGGAAAGGCCGGCGTGAAGCCATCGATGGAACTAGGAACAGGAACAGAGTGCTTTTTCGACGGCGCAAGCCTGATGGTTTTTTCGAGCGGGTGCGTACTTATTTGTGGCCGCGCCGCTCGTTCTCGCGCTCGCTGCGGTATTTTTCCAAACGCATCCTGCGGCTTAGGGCCACGCCGCATGCCGTGGCCGCCGGTGTTGCGGCGGGCGTATTCGCGTCGTTTTTCCCGCTTGGCTTTCACTTCATCATTGCTGCCATCCTGTGCTGGCTGATCGCCGGCAATCTGGTCGCGGCAGCACTCGGCACGGTCTTCGGCAACCCCCTGACCTTTCCGCTGCTATGGGCCGCCTCCTGGGAGGTCGGCAAGCTGATCCTGCATGAACACCTGCCGGCGCATGGCCCGCCCGCGCATCTCGGCGACATGCTGCATAATCTTTCCTTTGCGCAATTGTGGGGACCGGTGCTGAAGCCGATGACGATCGGCGCAATACCGCTCGGCCTGGTTTTCGGCCTGCTGTTTTACGGTATCACCCGCTGGGGCATGGTCACTTTCCACGAGCAGCGCCGCAAGCGGCTGGCCGAAAGAGCGGCAAAGGCTGGAAAAACCGGGCCGGAAGTTCCTGCCGAATGATTATCGGTATCGGCAGCGACCTCATCGACATCAGACGCATCGAGAAGTCGCTGGAACGCCATGGCCAACGCTTCATCCAGCGCATCTACACCGAGATCGAACAGGCGCGCTCCGAAAACCGCGCGGCGCGTGCGGCCTCCTACGCCAAGCGTTTCGCTGCCAAGGAAGCCTGCGCCAAGGCATTGGGTACCGGTCTGGCGCAGGGTGTGTTCTGGCGCGACATGGGGGTCGTCAACCTGGCCAGCGGCAAGCCGACCATGGCGCTGACCAATGGGGCGGCAGCGCGGCTGGACGAAATTCTGCCTGAAGGGCACCGCGCGGTGCTCCACCTCACCATCACCGATGATTTTCCGCTCGCTCAAGCCTTTGTGATCATTGAAGCGTTGCCGGTCGAAGAAGCGCCACATTGATTGCATCTGACCACCGGCATGACGTTGCCCAGCGCGCGCCGAGACTCTATACCATCCAACGCACAATCGAGGACGACATGAGCGTGGCTGAAAAAACCCAGAAGAAATCCGGCGGACTTGGCGAAACCGTCAGCGTCATAGTCCAGGCCCTGCTGCTTGCGCTGGTCATCCGCACGCTCCTGTTCCAGCCGTTCTCGATCCCGTCCGGGTCGATGCGGCCGACTTTGCTCGAAGGCGACTATCTCTTCGTCACCAAGTGGTCCTACGGCTTCTCCCGCTATTCACTGCCGTTCGGGCCGAACATCTTTTCGGGCCGCATCTGGGGCTCAGAGCCGAAGCGCGGCGACGTGGTGGTGTTCAAGTTTCCGCCGGATCCTTCTGTCGATTATATCAAGCGCGTCGTCGGCCTGCCGGGCGACAAGATCCAGGTCAAGGATGGCCAGCTCTTCATCAACGACGTGGGCGTGCCGCGCGTCAAGGTCGGGCAGATCGACAACCGCGACATCACCGAGGAGAACGGGCCGGTCGATGTCTATCGCGAGACGCTGCCGAACGGCGTCAGCTACGACACGCTCGACCTGACGCAGGCTTCGATCGGCGACAATACCAAAGAGTTCAAGGTGCCGCCCGGTCACTATTTCATGATGGGCGACAATCGCGACAACTCGTCGGACAGCCGCTTCACCGTCGGCTTCGTGCCGGACGAGAATTTGGTCGGCCGCGCCAACCTCATTTTCTTCTCGATCGGCGGCAGCGCCAGCCCGCTCGAAATCTGGAAATGGCCGTCACTGATGCGCGCCTCGCGCCTGTTCGATTTCGTCAATTAGGGCCATGGCGGCGACGAAACGGCTGACCGCCGATGCGCTCGCCGAGGCGCTCAGGGAGCGCACCGGCCACAGTTTTGGCGACCATCAGCGCCTGCAGCGGGCGCTGACCCATGCCAGCGCTCGCGGCAGTCACGCCGGCATCGACTACGAACGTTTCGAATTCCTGGGCGACCGCGTTCTCGGCCTTGTCGTTGCCGATATGCTGCTGGCGGCATTTCCCGACGCCGCCGAGGGTGAGCTGTCGCTGAGATTGAACGCTCTGGTCAACGCTGAAGCCCTGGCGGAAATTGCCGAGGAGATCGGCCTGCCGGAACTTATTCGCGCCGGTTCGGACGTACGCGGCCTCGACGGGCGCAAGCGCGTCAATCTGCGCGCCGATGCATTGGAATCGCTGATCGCCGTGCTCTATCTCGACGGAGGGTTGGAAGCGGCCCGTGCCTTCATCCACAGATACTGGCAGCCGCGCTCGCAAGCCATTGACGCCGCCCGTCGCGATGCGAAAACCGAACTCCAGGAATGGGCGCATCAGGCGGCAGGCGCAGTGCCGGTTTACATAATCGACAGCCGCGAGGGACCGGACCACGATCCGCTGTTCACCGTCAGTGTCAAGGTCGGCGCCTATCCGCCGGCGACCGGCAGCGGGCGCTCCAAGCGCGAGGCGGAGCAGGCTGCAGCCGCGGCACTTCTGCAGCGGGAAGGCGTCTGGCTCGATCAAGGGAGTGCCGCATGACCGCCACCGAAGCTCCGGCAACAGAAGCTCCCGCTACCCGCTCCGGCTTCGTCGCGCTGATCGGCGCGCCCAATGCGGGGAAATCGACGCTGGTCAACCAATTGGTCGGCGCCAAGGTGTCGATCGTGACGCACAAGGTGCAGACCACGCGCGCTATCGTGCGCGGCATTGCCACCCACAACAACGCGCAGATCGTCTTCGTCGACACGCCGGGCATATTCAAGCCGAAGCGCCGGCTGGACACCGCGATGGTGACCACAGCGTGGGGCGGTGCCAAGGACGCCGATATCGTGCTGCTCTTGATCGATGCCGAGCGCGGCATCCGGGGCGATGCCGACGCCATCCTCGAGCGGCTGAAGGATGTCCGGCAGCCGATGGTGTTGATCCTCAACAAGGTCGATCGGGTCAAGCACGAGACGTTGCTGGCATTGTCGGCGGCAGCCAACGAAAGGGTGCCGTTCAAGCGCACCTTCATGGTTTCGGCGCTGACCGGGTCCGGCTGCAAGGACCTGCTCGACTATCTCGCCGAGACCTTGCCGGCCGGCCCCTGGTACTATCCGGAGGACCAGATCTCCGACCTGCCGATGCGCCAGCTCGCGGCCGAGATCACCCGCGAAAAGCTCTATCTCAGGCTGCATCAGGAACTGCCTTATTCCTCCCACATCGAGACCGAGAAATGGGAAGAGAAGAAGGACGGCTCGGTGCGCATCGACCAGACAATCTATGTCGAGCGTGACAGCCAGAAGAAGATCGTGCTCGGCCATAAGGGCGAGACGATCCGCGCCATCGGCCAGGCCGCGCGCATGGAAATCGCAGGCATACTCGAGCAGAAGGTGCACCTCTTCCTGTTCGTCAAGGTGCGCGAGAACTGGGGCGACGATCCCGAGCGCTACCGTGAAATGGGGCTCGAATTTCCGCACTGAGCCTGTTTGGGCGATCCGCAGAGCGGCCTGTTGGCCGCCTCAGGATTCTGAGCGGTCGCCGGGCTGCCCGATTGGTCGACTTGCATATTGAACAGCCGGCCGAATCATTCCGGGAGGCCATGCGCCGGCCATCTCGGGCCGACCCGTTCCTTGGGGGTACCGGCGCGACGGGAAATCCTGAGCGGTTTCTGAGAAATTTCCGATACTTCATGCAAAACAGGCCAGCTGACCGGCTGGAACTCCTGCCGATACTGCGATCGAGCATGGTTACCGTTTGTCGTCTCTCCGTCATACACCCTGCCTATAGGCTGTGCGAAAGACCCGCTTCCGAGCAAACCGGAACAGGCGGGCAAGCAGCCAGATCAGGACATGACCAGGACTTGGAATCGCATCGACCCCATCCGTCAGATCGAGTTTGCAAACGCCGTCGCTGTTGAGATCGAGCGCGTGCTGGCGCGGCAAGGCAAGGTGACGAACAGCGATGCAGTCGTTGCAGCGGGCAGGGTCGCCGGCGCCGTTGCCGCCGCCGTCGCTTTGCTTGCGCCGACCGACATCAGTGCGATCGACACCATGCAGGAAAGATTACCCGGCATGGCGTCGCGTTTCGTGCGGATATTGGCAGCCGAAGCGGCGGAACGCCGTGCCCGGACGCATCTGTCGACGGCGCACGAAGGCCAAGGGGCAGACATCCAACGCCTGGCCGGAACGGGCGACCTCGACTCGATGCGGGTCGAGGACTGGGCCGGTCGGGTCGCCGGGTCGACGTTCCTGCAGCAAAATCTCGGCATATCGCGCTCGACCCTGCATCGCTGGCAGCGGAGCGGCACGGTCGTTGCGTTGCGCACCGGTGGCCGCAAACATGTGTTTCCCCTGGCCCAGTTCATCGACGGCAGGCCGGCGCCGGGTATCAAGGAAGTGTTATCCGCGATGCCCGATCCACGGCATGCCTGGTCGTGGCTGATCGGCCCCGCGCCCGGCCTCGCCGGACGTATTCCCATTGAAATGCTCAAACGGGATCTGGTGGCGGAAGTCTTTCTTGCCGCACAGAACGCAGGGATGGCGAGGTCGGCTTGATCTCGCTGCCAACGTTAGAAGTCTATTCCAAAAAAGAACACGTAGAAGGAATGTATGTCGGGTGCCGATCGGTTTGCCGGCTAATGGCATAAGTATATTTTTGTACAATTGTGACAGTGTCTCGTTTGTGCCGATGGCAAATGTGAAACAAATATGAAGTGATATTTGTGCAACATGGATTTATTCTGTTATGCAAACATTGATTATTTTTGGAATCGTAATTGAGACTGGAATGCGGATGAGTATGTTCGCCGCCTGAAGAGGGGGTGCGGTGCGCGCCTTTTTCGACGTGGGTGAGGCGTTCAGCCGTTCAACCCATGAATCCAAAGCCATTTTTAACTTTGACTGGAGAGGTCAGAAAATGAATATCAAGAGCCTTCTTCTCGGCTCAGCCGCGGCATTCGTCGCGGTCTCCGGTGCGCGCGCCGCCGACGCTGTTGTGGTCGCCGAGCCGGAACCCGCCGAATACGTCAAGATTTGCGACGTCTACGGCGCCGGCTACTTCTACATTCCCGGCACCGAGACCTGCCTGCGCATCGGCGGCTATGTCCGCTATGACGCCAGCTTCGGCGACGCCGGCCGCGTTTTCGATGGCGCGACGACACACGACCTTTTGGACGGTGACGAGCAGCAGACCTGGAACAAGAATGCCCGCTTCAATCTGAAGACGTGGACCGGCCAGGAAACCGAGCTCGGCACGTTGAAGACCTATACCGAGACCCGTTTCAACTTCGGCAATACCAAACACACCGTGAGCGGTGTTGATTTCAGCGTGCAGGACAACAAGGCGGTTACCCTGAACTTCGCCTGGATCCAGCTTGGAGGTTTCCGCGTCGGTAAGGATGAAACTGTCTATGATTCGTTCATCGGTTACGCCGGCAGCGTCGTCCAGGACACTATCATTCCTTACGGCACCAAGGACACCAACCTGATCAGTTACTATTTCGACGGCGGTAATGGCTTTACGGCAGTCGCCTCGGTCGAAACGGGCTCCGGCGCTGACCAGTCGATCGACAGCTACGTTCCGTTTGTCGTCGGCGGCGTGAAATACAAGGGCGACTGGGGTGCGATCACTGCGGTCGGCGCCTATAACAGCACGTCGGAAGAATGGGCCGGCAAAGCTCGCCTCGACGTCAAGCCGATTACTGACCTGACCCTGTTCGTGATGGCGGGCTACGGCAGCGACGACAACGTCGCGAAGAACTTCTACAAGCCGTGGACTGGCAACTTTGCCGTCTGGGGCGGCGGCAGCTATGCCGTCAACAAGAAGACGTCTTTGAACGCCCAGGTCTCCTATACCGACGACCAAGACTTCGCCGTTGCGGCGAATGTCGCCTACACCATCGTTCCTGGTTACACGATCACCGCCGAAGTCGATTATTACGACAATTTCGATGCCGACGATGCCGACACAATCGGCGGCATCTTCCGCTTCCAGCGCTCGTTCTGATCAAACGACGATCTCGCAAAAAACGGCCCGTAGCGATACGCTACGGGCCGTTTTGGTTTGGCGGCGGATACGTCGCACATCTTGATTTCGCCATCCAACCGGTGACAAGCTCTCGTCATGGAATGGCGCGACGAGGGAATCATTCTCGGCACCCGCAAGCATGGCGAAACCAGCGCCATTCTCGAGGTGATGACGTGCGCGCATGGCCGCCATCTCGGTCTCGTGCGCGGCGGCCGTTCGCGCAAACAGCAGCCTGTCTTGCAGCCCGGCAATCGCGTCGACCTGTTGTGGCGGGCGCGGCTCGACGAGCATCTCGGCACCTTCCAGGTCGAGGCTATCGAGATGAACGCCGCCCGGCTGATGGACAGCGCCGTTGCCGTCTACGGCCTGCAGACGATGGCCGCGCATTTGCGTCTTCTGCCTGAGCGTGACGCCCATGGCGGCCTTTACGAGACGCTTGCGGTGATGATCGCTCATCTCGACGATGCCGATGCCGCCGGCGAGCTGGTGGCCCGCTTCGAGCTGCTGGTACTCGACGAACTCGGTTTCGGCCTCGATCTCAGCCAGTGTGCGGCGACCGGCACCAGGCAGGACCTTGCCTATGTCTCGCCGAAATCCGGCCGCGCCGTGTCGCGGGCGGCGGGCGCGCCGTGGCGCGACAAGATGCTGGCGCTGCCTGCCTTCCTGCAGCGCGGCTCCGGGCTGCGCGCCGATCCGGCGGCGATCGAGGACGCCTTCCGGCTGACCGGCTTCTTTTTGACCCGCCATGTCTACGAACCGCGCGGCATCGAGCCTCCCGGCGCCCGCGCCGGGTTTCTCGCCGCCTTGCGCAGGCATCATTCACCCGGCCATGAATCCGGCAAGGCAAGCGCCGGGGAAACCGCCACCGGGGAAACCACCAGATGAGCGAAGTTGAACCTGATCCCGAAAACGTTTCGCCGCTCGGCCTTGGCACCATTTCGCAGGTGGGCGAGGCCTATGCGACGGCCGAGTTCAAAGTGAATTTGACGCGGCCGATCACGCCAAGGACGGGCGAGGTGGTGTGCGAGGGCAAAGTGGTGCACAAGGGCCGCACGCTAACGGTTTCGGAAGCGGCGCTGAAGGACGCCAACGGCAAGCTGCTGGCTTTCGGCACCGAAACATGCTCGATCTTTCCGGCCAATCTGGCGGCACGTTGAATGGACCGGCCGTTTGGCCGCCGCATTTGAATGTCACTGAACATTGAATGTCAGTGACAACTGGCCTGGTTTGGGGGAACCGCCATGTTTGAAAGCCTGATTGGCCTCGTCGCCATCATCGTGCTGTTCGTCATCATTTCACGCCAGCAGAGCCGCATCGGCCTGATCGAGCGCGAGCTTGGCGCCTTGCGCAGCCTTGTGCTTTCGGGCACGCCTGCGCTGCCGCCGCAAGCCAAGGAACCGGCTGCAAACGACAGCAAACCGGCGGATGCCGCAATCCCGCTTGCGGCCGCAGCCGACATGGCCGTATCGCCACGGACCGCAGCGGTCGTGTCAGCTACAGAGGCCGATGCCGATACAACGGCGCCGTCCGCGCCGGAGTCGGCGCAACCGGCGGCAGCGGCGAAGGCAGCTCGCCAGTCCGACGTCGAAACGGCGCTCGGTACCCGCTGGGCGGTCTGGGTCGGCGGCATCGCGCTGGCGCTGGGTGGCTTGTTTCTGATCCGCTACACCATCGAGGCCGGCATTTTCGGGCCACGCGTGCGGCTTGTCATGGCGGCGGCACTCGGGCTGGTGCTGGTCGCCGGCGGCGAGTTCATCCGGCGCACCGGCTTCAGGGTGCCGGTGCAAGGTGCCGCCGGTGCCTATATCCCGGCGATCCTGACGGCGGCCGGCGCTTTCATCCTGTTCGGTACCGTCTACGCCGCGTACAGCATTTACGGCTTCATCGGCCCGACGCTCGCTTTCACGCTGCTCGGCGCCATCGGGGTGGCGACGATCGCGGCAAGCCTGGTCCACGGTCAGGCGCTGGCCGGCGTCGGCCTGCTCGGTGCCATGGTGACGCCGCTGCTGGTCGCCTCGCAGGCGCCCAATCCGTGGGCGCTGTTTGGCTATCTGGCGATTGTGCTCGCCGCCACCGGCGTCATTGCCCGCATCCGCGACTGGAGGCTTTTGATGGCCGCAGCCTTCGTCGCCACGGGCATCTGGACCATCTTCTACATGACCGACGCGCCGGGGGCGAACCTTGCCGTCATCCTCTTTATCGACGGGGTGACACTGGCCGTGCTCGCCTTCGTCTGGCTTGGCCGCCGCGACGAAGCGGTCGCCGGCAGCGGCTTCGACTGGCCGTCGATCGCGCCGGGCTTCTTCGTCGGCCTTTCGGCGCTGGCCCTGTTTGTCGATCCGGCCTTCGCCGCCATCCGCGGTGCATTGCCGGGGGCCGCCCTTGTCGCAGCCCTGGTGGCGGTGGCGCTCTACCGGCCGCGGGCGCTTGCACTGCTGCACGCCGCCGGGCTGGCGACGGTACTGGTCTATCTCGGCATCATTCCGCCGACCACGATCGCTTCCGATTTTTCGGGTGGCGCTCTCGGCGTCGACGGCATGCCGGTCGTGGCGTCCGATGCCTTGATGCTCAGGGTCGGCATCGCGCTCGGCCTGGTCTTCATCGGCGCCGGCTTTTGGGCGGCGCGCCGTTTTGCGGCCGCTGGCTGGCTGCGCGCCGCCGCATGGGCGGCCTGGAGCGCTGTCGCGCCACTGGTCATCCTGCTGGCGCTCTGGTCTACCTTCGGCAATCTCGACCGAGACCTTGCTTATGCGGCGGTCGCAGCCGTTTTGGTCGGCGTCTTCGTCGCCGGCGGCGAGTGGATAGCGCGCGGCGAAGCGCCGCCGCTAACCGGCGGCACTGCTGTCTCCTTCGCGCTCGGCGGGGCGGCGATTGCCGGCCTGCTGATGCTGCACATGGCCTTTGGTTCCGGCTGGACAACCATCCTGCTCGGAGCAGCCGCCGTCGTGCCGGCGCTGGCGACGCGCTGGCGCAGCTATCCGGTGCTTGGCTGGATTTCCGTTGGTGCGGTGATTGCAGTGCTCGGCCGCGCTGCCTTCGACCCGACCATCGTCGGTGCCGAGTTCCTGTCGAAGACGCCGGTGTTCAACTGGCTGCTGCTTGGATATGGCGTGCCGGCGCTCGCCTTCGGCTTTGCCGCCTGGCAACTCGCCCGCACCACCAATGGCCGGCCGCGCCTCGCCATGGAGGCCGGCGCCGCGCTGTTTGCTCTGCTCGCCGTTGCCATGCTGGTGCGCCATGCCATGCATGGCGGCGTCATCGATACGGCTGCTGCGACACTTGCCGAACAGGCGATCTACACGCTGATCGCCATCGGTGCCGGTGCCATCCTGGTCGCCATTGACATGCGCTCGCCAAGCTCGGTGCTGCGCTACGGCTCGATTGCAGCGGGCGTGGTCTCGGTCGCCTTCATCGTCCTCCAGCATTTTCTGGCGCTGAACCCCTTGCTGACGGACGAATCGACCGGCAGCATTCCGGTGTTCAACCTTCTGTTGCTCGCCTACCTCTTGCCGGCGGTCGCGACAGGCGCACTGGCGCTCTATACCCGCGACAAGCGGCCGAAATGGTATGCGGCCATGCTGGCGGTTATGGCGGCGGTGCTCGCCTTCGCCTATGCCACGCTGTCGGTCAGGCGCTTGTTCAAGGGCGAGTTCATCGGGCTGTGGAGCGGTCTCGGCCAACTCGAGACCTATACCTATTCGGCGCTCTGGCTGGTCATCGGCGTGGTGCTGCTCACCGCCGGTGTCTGGCTGAGGTCGCAGGTGCTGCGCATTGCGTCGGCGGCGCTGATCTCGGTCGCCGTGCTTAAGGTCTTCGTCTTCGACATGTCGGAGCTGGAAGGTGTGTTGCGGGCGCTGTCCTTCATCGGCCTCGGCGCGGTGCTCATCGGCATCGGCTTGTTTTATCAGCGGCTGCTGACAAGGGCCGCGAGGGAGGCCTAAGGGATCAGGGAAGATCGCTGGAGTCACGGCCTTCCTCAATTTTCCAAGGATGCAGAAAAGGCGCTGTCGCCGAAGCTGCCAATCTCCCCACTTGTGGGGGAGATGCCCGGCAGGGCAGAGGGGGGCGCGAAGGAACGCGGCCTCAAAGGCGAACAGGGCGAAGCGAATTCGCATTTTTTGCCGGTCGCAACGTATTTTGTTCTTGCTTTGTGCCGGCAACTATGGTATTAATTTAGGTATGGTGCCAATTGGCTCCAACGACCCGCCCGCCGAGGCGGGTTTTTTGTGTGTGCCGAGCATGATCGACAGCTCGGAGGTGCAAGTCCTCTACCCAGCCTGATGGCGGCGAAGGGTTATCGAAGCACAAGGGCGTCGTCGTGAGGCGGGGTCTGAAGGAAGTGTGGAGCAAAACCGCGACCCGATGGACAAGAACCGGATATGAGGCCTACCCGGCCGGACGAGCGGGCACATGACCGCGAAGTCCAAGGTCATCAAGGGCCGGGGTGGTAAATCTGGCGGGTGTGCGGGGAAGGCGGTCGATCTTACCTTGGGAGAGCTGTGCCGTGTCCGGGATTCCGGCCTGGGCCCGCCGTGAGGCGCGCCGATCGCGGTGCAGAAGTCAGCAGAGGGCATAATAGTCGCCGGGCTTGCCGCGGAGGCGAAGGCCCGAACGGTTTGGAAGGACGAGTAGGACGGAGTTCTCGCATTGGCCATGCGGCGGAAAATCCAGCTGGAGCTAGCCTTCCCTGAAGCCTGAAGTGGGAGCGGGTGAAGCCCGCAACCGTCTCGGGGCAGGGACCGAAGCCGGTGCGGCGAACGCCGTTTCCGAAAGCCCGGCGGCCATGGCTCCTGCCAAAGCCGCATAACCAGCCGAACCGCCCTGTACGGACCCGTATGCTGGGTAGTGTGGGAGGGGAGGAACCGCAAGGTTCACCCCATCCCGATTCTGGCTCCTTTCGATCAAACATTGCGTATCTGCCGATGGCAATGTCGGCGGGACAGCGCCCTGGACAGCGCCCCCTCTGTCCTGCCGGACATCTCCCCCACTTGCGGGGAGATCGCTGTTATTACTGCCTTCGCCAATTTTCCAGGGATGCAGAAAAGGCGCTGTCGCCGAAACCGCCAATCTCCCCCCTTGCGGCGGCAGGCCAGAGGGTGTGCGAAGGAACTCGACGGCTCGATTCTGGATCGCTGCGCCTTCCGGCACGTGCCAAGGCGGGATATCGGGTCTTTGTCGCGTCGCTCGCGATGGGAGGGATTCTGTTTGCCTCTCAATCCTGCCGGGAATAAACCTGCCGCTGGCAGCGTTATTCAGATGCTTGGGTGACCGGGGCGGCGGACCGCTTCGCGCTGGCCGCTTGCGCCGCGCCGCGAAGGCGCGTTCAATCACCACGGACAGGGCTCCAGAACCAGCGGTCATGGACGAAAAGAAGGCAGCAATCCTTGGCGAAATACCGCGTCTGCGCCGCTATGCACGCTCGCTGTTGCGCGACCGCGATTCCGCCGACGATCTCGTCCAGGATTGTCTCGAGCGGGCGCTTGTGCGGCTCGACAATTGGCAGACAGGAGAAAGCCCCAGGAGGTGGCTGTTTACGATCATGCACCATTTGTTCATCGACCAGATGCGCAAGGTGAACCGGCGCGGCGAGGCGGCGATGCTGCCGCTCGAGGCAAGCGAGGCGCAGGCAGCACCCGCCGAGCAGATCGAGAGCATCGCTTCGCGCGAGATCGTCGACGCGCTGCAGGCGATCAGCCCTGACCGGCGCGCGGCACTTGTGATGGTCGCCATCGAAGGGTTTTCCTATGCCGAAGCCGCCAACATCCTTGGAGTCCCCGCCGGCACTTTGATGTCGCGCATCGCGCGCGGGCGTGAGGAGTTGCGCGGGCTTTTGGACGACACCGCGCGCCGCCGCTCGATAAGGATCGTCGAGAAATGAGCCGGCGCGATTTCTCCGAACGCGACATCCACATGGCCCTCGATGGCGAGTTGCCGGGCGACGAGCGGACGGCCTATGAGGCATGGCTCGAGGCCAATGCCGAGATGAAGGCCAAGAGCGCACGCTACGCCGCTGACCGGGCAGCGTTGCGCGCGGCCTTTAACGGCGTGCTGGACGAACCCGTCCCGGTGCGGCTGAATAAGGTGGTGCTCGGCGAGGCGCCGGTGGTCAGGGCGGCGGCGTCGCGCTCGCGTTGGTGGCTTGCGGCCGCCGCTGCCGCCATGCTGGTGATTGGCGGTGCTGGCGGCTATCTTGCCGGCATCGGCGGCCTCGGCCTGGAAAATACGGCCGAGGACCAGCTTGCCGAAGAGGCGATTGCCGCCCACGTCATCTATGCCGCTGAAAAGCGGCATGCTGTGGAAGTGCCGGCAAGCGACAAGGATCATTTGCAGAACTGGCTGTCTAACCAGGTGGGTTTGAAGCTGGTGGCGCCAGATCTGGCAGCGCAGGGATTCCAACTAGTCGGTGGCCGGCTGCTGCCTGCCGGCCAGGGCAAGGCCGCGATGCTGCTTTACGAGGATGACAAGGGCGAGCGCATATCGCTCTTCGTAATCGCCGAATCGGCGGCCAAGGCCAAGGGCACCTATGGGTCCGAGGAAAATGGTCCTGAGGCCGTCTACTGGCTGGACAAGGGTTATGGCTGCGCCGTCGTCGGATCGCTGCCGCGCGAGCAGCTGGCTGCGGTGGCCAAGAGCGCCTATGGCCAGCTTCTGGCGGGCTTGAAAAGCTGAGCAGGATCTCGTTTTTCCGGAGCCGCGCCGATGCCGAAACACGAAGGTCGTTTCAAAGCCTTTGCGCGACCTGCCTGCCTTGAAAACTGTCACAATTCGGCCCTAATCGAGGTGCGATAGCGCTTGCTGAATGCTGGCACTTCGGCTGGTGTGACCGATGTTTAGACTAGGGCCGTTTCCACAACCCAATCGAGGTTTTCTGAGCCCGCATGCCTGCCGAGATTCGCAAGGCCCGCGCGTCCGACGTCGATGACCTCGCCGCCATTGAAAAAGCTGTTTTCTCGAGCGACCGCATTTCTCGCCGCTCCTTTCGCCAACTGATCGAACGCGACACCGCCGAACTGCTGGTTGGCGAGAACGATGGCCACGTCGCCGGCTATGCGGTCGTGCTGTTTCGCAAGGGCAGCGGCGTCGCACGACTCTATTCGATCGCCGTCGGTCCATTTTTCGGCGGCCGTGGCGTTGGCCGCCTGCTGCTGGAAGAGGCTGAAGCCGCCGCTTTCGAGCATGGCCGCATGATGCTTCGTTTGGAAGTCCGCGAGGACAACCCGCGCGCCATCCAGATCTACGAGCAGAGCGGCTACCGTAAGATCGGTCGTGAACCGGACTACTACGAGGATGGCGCCACGGCGCTGCGCTATGAAAAGACCTTGCGCGGCGACATTCCGGTCGCCACCGAAGTGCCGTTTTATCAGCAGACTTGCGAATTCACCTGCGGACCATGCTGCCTGATGATGGCGATGGCTAACTTCGACCCCGGATTCGTGCCGGATCCGGTGATGGAAATCCGGCTGTGGCGTGAGGCGACGACCGTTTTCATGATGTCGGGGCCGGGCGGCTGCGAACCGTTCGGGCTAGCCGTCGCCGGTTATGAGAGCGGGCTTGCTGCTGAGATCTATGTCTCCTTCTACGGCGCGCTGTTCCTGCAGTCGGTGCGCAGCGAGGACAAGCGCCGGGTCATGGAGCTGGCGCAGGTCGACTTTCGCCGCCGCGCGGAACTTTACGGCATCCCGGTGAATTACCGTTCATTCGGGCTTGACGACATTCGCACCGCGATCGCAGAGGGAAAACTGGTGCTGGTCCTGATCAGCGGCTTCCTGATGTTCGGCAAGAAGGTTCCGCACTGGGTATTGGCCATCGGTGACGACGGCGATCATATCCTGATCCACGACCCCTGGGTCGAGGACGAGCGGCAGGAGACGATCCTCGATGCTGCCAATATTCCCGTGCCTTACGGCATCTTCATGAACATGGCGCAATTCGGCCGCGACGGATTGCGCGCCGCCATCACTCTCGGAAAGCGCGACAGCCAATGACCTGGGTCATCCTTACCGGCCGGCAGAACGATCTCGACCAGGTGGCGACGCCGCACAAGATCATCACCAATCGCGACTACCTTGCCCATCCGGCACTGTTTCGCGGTCAGCGGCCGAAGGTCATCAACCTGTCGAACAATTATGGCTACCAGAGCCGCGGCTATTACGCGTCGCTGCTTGCTGGTTCGCGCGGCCATAAGGTCATCCCGACGGTCGAAACGATGATCGACCTGTCAGAACGCAAGCTCTATGAGCACGCGTTGCCGGAACTCGAACTCGCACTCAACAAGTGCCGCAAGGACCTGGGTGGCGCTTTTCCGCAGAAGGTCTGCATCTTCTTCGGCATCGGACCATCCAGGATCTGGGACCGCTTCGCAAAACTTCTGTTCGACTGGTTCCGTGCCCCGGCGCTCGAGCTCCACATCAGGGACAGCGCCGAATGGGCCTCGATCCGCAAGATTGGCTTCCATCCCCTGGCCAGGATGACCGAGGACGAGGAAACGCACTTTCTCCAGTGCCTGGAGACCTACACCAACCGCGAGTGGCGCGACACCAAGGGCCGCACTCCGGCGCGCTACACTTTCGCAACGCTGGTCGATCCGCATGAGGAACTGCCGCCGTCGGAGATTTCGTCGCTGCGCCACTGGGCCAAGATCGCTGAAAAGATGGGCGTCGAAATCGAGCCGATCACCAAGCGGGATCTGGCCAAGCTCGCCAACTACGACGCCCTGTTCATCCGCGAGACCACTTCGATCTCCAACCACACCTACCGCTTTGCCCGCCGCGCCCAGCAGGAAGGCATGCCGGTCATCGACGATCCGCTGTCGATGATCCGCTGCACCAACAAGGTCTATCTCAACGAGCTGATGACCTACAACAAGGTACCGGTGCCGCCGACGGTGATGATTGCCGGCACCTCGGACCTGGAAGTTGCGGCACAGACGCTGGGCTTCCCGCTGGTGCTGAAGATCCCGGACTCCTCGTTTTCGCGCGGCGTCAAGAAATGCGGCACCTTTGAAGAGTTGAAGACGCTCGCAACCGAATGGCTGGAGGATTCCGACCTCCTGATCGCGCAAAAATTCATTCCGACGGAATATGACTGGCGCGTCGGTGTCCTCGGCGGCCAGCCCTTGTTCGCCGTCCATTATCTGATGGCCAAGAAACATTGGCAGATCGTCAATCATAAGGCCAACGGCAAGCCCGACCAGGGCGGCATCAAGACCTTCACCCTGAAGGAAGCACCGGCCCATGTCGTCGAGACGGCGGTGAGCGCGGCGCGCTGCATTGGCGACGGCCTCTACGGCGTCGACCTCAAGGAAACCAGGGACGGCGTCTTCGTCATCGAGGTCAACGACAACCCCAACCTCGACCACGGCTGGGAAGACTCCGGCGAAAAAGACGAGGTCTGGGTGCGGCTGACGCAGTGGTTCCTGGAGCGGCTGGACCGGCCGGGGCGATAATATCCGAACTGAGGGGAAAAAGATGCTGTTCTTCGTAACCGAGGATTTTCGCGGCTGCGACCGCAAGGAGATCTACCGCCGTTTCCGCGACCAGGGCCGCCTGAAGCCGGACGCGCTTCTCGTGCACCACAGCTGGATCGCAGCGGATATGAGCCGCTGCTTCCTGCTGGTGGAGGCCGATGACGTCACGCTCCTGCAGCGGTGGGTCATCGAATGGGCGGATCTGGTCGAATTCGAGATCGTTCCCGTGGCGACGAACAAGGATATGGTGGAGGCATTGAGCGGACATCTCTGACCCGTTGGGAACCTCCTGGTTCGCCACACCTGAATGCCGCCTTCTCCTATCAAGGAATTAACACGCGGATCGAGCGTCATCTCAAGGAGATCTAAGCCGGTTGCCCGCGCTTCCGCGAGACTGTCGCACTTAGCCGGACTGCCGGATCGTCGCGCTCGACTTCAGCAGCCGATTAATGTCCGACGCCTTTGACGGCACCCCGATCAAATAGCCCTGGGCCTCGACACAACCCTCCTTTTGCAGGAATTCAAGCTGCGCTTCGGTCTCGACACCTTCGGCGGTGACGGTGATGCCCAGCTGTGCGCCAAGCCCGATGATGGTGCGCACGATCGCCGCGGTATCGCGACTGTCGATGTCACGGGTGAAAGAGCGATCGATCTTGATCTTGTCGACGGGAAAGCGCCTGAGGTAGCCCAGCGACGAATAGCCGGTGCCGAAATCGTCCAGCGCGATGCGGACGCCCAGATCGCGTAGCTGCCTGAGTGTCTTGAGCACCAGATCGCTCTCGTCCATCAGCACCGTTTCGGTGATTTCCAGTTCAAGCCGGTTGGCCGGCACGCCCGAGAACGCCAGTGCCGAGATAACGCTGCGGGCAAAGGTACCGCTTTTGATCTGCACGGCGGAGACATTGACTGCGATGCGCCAAGCCGCCCAGCCTGCCGCGGTCGTGCAGGCTTTTCGCAGCGCCCATTCTCCAAGCGGCACGATCAGCCCGGTCTCCTCGGCGGCCGGAATGAAGTCGTCCGGCCGTACCAGGCCGCGCACCGGCGAACGCCAGCGCATCAAGGCTTCGGCACCGACGATTTCGCCGGAGGCGATGTTCATGATCGGCTGGAAATCCAGCTCGAATTCCCGGCGCGACAGCGCTGCCCTGAGATCGATTTCGAGCGCCCGGCGTGCCCGCACCATCGCGTCCATGGCTGGTTCGAAGAAGCGGTACAGGTTGCGCCCTTCGCTCTTTGCCCGATAGAGCGCCATATCGGCATTTTTCAGCAAAGTGTCGGCGTCCTTGCCGTCATTCGGAAACAGCGCGATGCCGAGACTGATGCCGACACGCATGTCGTGTCTTTTGTCGCGAAACGGCTTTCCGATGATCTCGACGATGCGTTTGGCCAGCTTTTCCGCGTCGCCCGGGCTTTTGAGATTGAACTGGATGATGACGAATTCGTCGCCGCCGAAGCGGGAGACAACGTCCGTTTCATTGCGCAGGCACCGTTGCAGCCGTTCGGCCACGCATTTCAGCAGCCAGTCGCCGGAAGGATGGCCCCAAGTGTCGTTGACCGCCTTGAAGTGATCGAGGTCGAGCGAGAATATCGCCAGCGATCCGTCTCTCGTGTCGCTCAGGGCTTGGTCGAGCCGTTCGCGAAGCATCGAGCGATTGGGCAGGTTGGTCAGTGTGTCGTGGTGCGCAAGATGGGTCATGCGCTCTTCCACACGCCTGCGCTCGGTGACGTCGTCGAACGTCGCGACCCAGCCGCCGCCGCTCATCGGCCGGCGCGCAACCAGCAGCGTTCTGCCGTCAGCGAGATGGCGATGCGTTACGTGTGTTTTCCCCGCCCGCAGGCAGGCTTCGATTTGCGAGATTTCGCTGTCGGGGTCGAGCTTTGTATAAATGCCCAGTTCCAGCAGCCGCTTGAACGCATCATGGTGACTCATGCCAAGCGGGAAGTCGGCCGGCCTGACATGATAAAGTTCCAGGAAACGTTCGTTGCGCACGATCAGCTTGCCATCCGCATCGTACATCAAAAGGCCTTGCGACATGTTGGCAAGTGCCGCGTCGAAACGGCGGTGCTGCTCCTTCAACTCCTGCTCGGCGCGCCGTTGCTCGGTGATGTCCTCGTAGATCGATACCCAACCGCCTGACGCCAGCGGCCGGTGCGAAATGTTGACGATACGCCCGTCTGCAAGCGTTTCCTCATAGGTGGAAGGTTTTGCCTGGTCGATATAGGGCTTGCGGATGGCATAGAGTTGCTCAGCGCTTTGCGAGGCGATGCCGATATCCACGCTGTGCTGGAGGATGTCGAAAAACCGGATGCCGGGCCGCACCACTTCGGCGTCGAGGCGAAAGATGCTGATGTAGTTCCTGTTGCAGATGATCATCCGTTCATCGGCATCGAACATGCACAGGCCATGCGACATGTTCTCGACCGCTGCCGAAAAACGCTCGTTCTGTTCGCGTAGCTCGTCTTCAATAGGTTGCGGCTGACCAACGCCTTTGGCCCTCCGTCGGCGGACGGACGAACCAGCCTTGATACCGGCGACGGGCATGAGGCAAGCCTATGGACCATGGTTAACCACGGCACTGTTGTCCCTGCAAGTTAATTTACCGTTTTCAGCCGGCTGGAACGGCAGTCTGGCGTCGCGACTTTTCGATCGTCGCAAAGCGTTTGAGAAAGGCATTCTGCGCCCAAGTCACCGAGCGCGGCGTGACGTCGAAGCGCTCGGCGTTGAAGCCGCGCGGCCGCCCGAAGAACTCCGTCGCCTCTGCCGTCGAAAAACCCGCAAGCAGCGTTGCTTCGAAATAAGCGGCGATCTGATCCGCTCGCTTGATCTCCTTGCGCAGTCCCGCGTCGAGTTCGGCCGGCAGTGAAAAGCGCAGATGGATGGCGCGCTGCAGCCTGATCTCGCAATCCCTGTAGCTGCCGCCCATCACGGATTTGAACGGCGAGATCATGTCGCCGATGACATATTCCGGCGCGTCGTGCAGCAGCGCCGCCAACCGCGCGTCGGCGTCGGCATCCGGCATCAGCTCGCCGACAAGCGTTTCGACCAGCAGCGAATGCTGGGCGACAGAAAAGGCGTGCTCGCCTCTGGTCTGGCCGTTCCAGCGTGCGACGCGGGCAAGGCCATGGGCAATATCGGAGATCTCGATGTCGAGCGGCGAGGGATCGAGCAGATCGAGCCGTCGGCCGGACAGCATGCGCTGCCAGGCGCGCGGCGGCGCCCCGGCGCGATCGGCAGCCATCAGGCGTCCTCCGCGCCGATGGCTTCCTGCGGAAAGCTGAATTTCGCCCAGGACGGGATAGCGAGCGACACGGCGACGTCCTCCGCCAGGACCGGCAGGCCGGCGTCGAGCGCTGCCTTGACCCGGTCGATGCGGGCAATGGCAAGGCCTGTCCTGGCCGCGGTCGAGCCAAGCGTGCCGACCGGTCGCCCCTCCACGGTCAACTCTGCGCGCGAAGTGGGCAGGGTGCGTTCGGCCGAGACAATCAACACCCGACGCCTGGCAGTGCCGCGATGCTGCATGCGCGAGACGACCTCCTGGCCGACGTAGCAGCCTTTCTTGAAGCCGACACCGCCGATCTCGTCGAGCAGCACGTCATGCGGAAAAGCGTCGCCGAGTTGGTAGTCCGCACCGCTTTCGGCAATGCCATGGGCGATGCGAAAGGCTTGCCATGCGGCAAGGTCGCCGCCATCTGCGGTGTCATCATAGAAGCGCTTGATGACGGCAGTATCGACAAACCGCGCATCAGCAAACGGTGCTGATTCAAATTGCGAAGTGGTTGAATCGCTTCCCCATGCGACGGCCACAACCGGCTGATCCAGCTTGGCAATTTCGACTTTGGCGCGCAATTTGTAGAGCGTCAGCCGGCGCATGAAATCATCGGCGGTCTCGGTACGGCATTCAAGTCGGAAAGCATTTTCGCCGGCGCGCGAGATCAGGAAGTCGAAAAGGATCTTGCCTTGCGGCGTTAGCAGCGCACCGGGCTTTGCTTCGCTGCTGCCGAGCACGTCGAGGTCGGTGGTCAGGATGTTCTGTAAAAAGTGCTCGGCATCCGGCCCGGACACGGAAACGAGTGCGCGATCTCTGAGCGAGGCAAAGGGCATGGTGGGAAAACGAGCCTGATCTTGCAAAACTATCGGTCATTACGTAAGCCGCTGGCACTTCCCCCGCAAGAGACCGGATCCGTATGGCTCCCATCTACGATCTCATCCTGACAGGCGGCACCGTGGTCAATCACGACGGCCAGGGTTTTCGCGACGTCGGCATCAATGGTGGGCGCATCGCTGCCATCAGCGACCTCCGCGAGGCGTCGGCCGGTGAGACGATCGACTGCCGTGGGCTGCACATCCTGCCGGGCGTCGTCGACAGCCAGGTGCATTTCCGCGAGCCGGGCCTGGAGCACAAGGAAGATCTGGAGACGGGCTCGCGGGCAGCGGTGCTCGGCGGCGTCACCGCCGTCTTCGAGATGCCGAACACCAATCCGCTGACCACCAGTGAGGCAACCCTTGCCGACAAGGTGCGGCGTGCCACCGGCCGCATGCATTGCGACTTTGCCTTCTGGGTCGGCGGGACCCGCGACAATGCAAAAGACGCTGGCGATCTCGAGCGGCTGCCAGGTGCGGCCGGCATAAAAGTTTTCATGGGCTCGTCCACCGGCGACCTGCTGGTCGAGGACGACGAAGGCGTTGCCTCGATCCTGAGGAACACACGCCGCCGCGCCGCCTTTCACTCCGAGGACGAGTTCCGGCTGCGCGAGCGGCTTGGCGAGCGCATCGCGGGCGATCCGTCCTCACATCCGGTGTGGCGCGACGAAATCGCTGCGTTGCGCTGCACCGAGCGCCTCGTGCGAATCGCGCGCCAGGTCCGCGCCCGGATCCATGTGCTGCACATCTCGACCGCCGAGGAGATAGGCTTCCTCGAACAGCACAAGGATGTCGCGACCTGCGAGGCGACGCCGCATCATCTGACGCTGAGCGCCGATGATTATGCGCAGTTGGGCACCCTGATCCAGATGAACCCGCCGGTGCGCGCCACGCGCCATCGCGACGGGGTCTGGCACGGCGTTGCGCAAGGCATCGTTGATGTGCTCGGCTCCGACCATGCGCCGCACACGCTGGCCGAGAAGGCAAAGCCTTATCCGGCGTCGCCGTCCGGCATGACCGGGGTGCAGACTTTGGTGCCGATCATGTTGGATCATGTCAACGCCGGCCGGCTGACGTTGCAGCGCTTTGTCGACCTGACCAGCCACGGCCCGCAGCGTATTTTCGGCATCGCCAGGAAAGGCCGTATTGCCGCCGGCTACGATGCCGATCTGACCATCGTCGATCTGAAGCGCCGCGAGACCATCGCCAACGCCCAGCAAGGCTCCAAGGTCGGCTGGACGCCTTATGACGGCAGGCAGGTGACCGGCTGGCCGGTCGGCACCATCGTTCGCGGCCGGCGCGTGATGTGGGAAGGTGAGATCGTCGCGCCGGGCCAGGGTAGGGCGGTGGAGTTTTCCGAGGCGTTGGCGGGCTAAGCTCCCTGCCTCCATAGGGGCCAGGCTAAATCACTCAATCCCCAGCGACGAAGAACGTCCATTGTCCGGTCGGCGTGATGCCGACTCGGTAGAAGATGTACGCACCGAACTGCTTCATATCGTCATAGTCGCTGGCGGTGACGATCTTGAACAGCTCGACCCGCTGCCTGGCATCGAGCTTGTCCAGCGGCAGGGCGAAGAAATAGGGCCAGACATAGAGATCCTGCGGCGTGCCGGCATCGACATGGACAAAACCGGCATTGAGCACCTCTTCCAGGATGGCGAGGATCTCCTGGCCTTCCGTGTCGCCGGAAAGGCCTTTCAGGAAGGCGATCGGGTCGCCCTCCATGTCGCCCAGCGACAATTGGGTCATCATGTCTCCCGTGCCGATCAGCGGCCGAAGCTTTTCGATGTCGCCGCTTTTGCACGCCTCGACTATCAGATCGTGCATGCGCCTGACCGGTTCCGGCAACTTGGCGAGGTCGTATACGACTTCGGGCACAGGCGCGTCGGGATCGACATGCGGATTGGCCACGCCGCCATCATTGGCCGGCCCTTTCGGTTCGGTTTGTTCCGGCTCGTCGGACGGAGTCGGCTGGCTGGCTGCAGGTGGCGTCGTGCCGAGCGGGCCGGGCATCGGCACGGTACTTCCAGGCGGCGACACGTCGCCGTCGGGCGGCGGCGTGACCGGCGAGGGCAGGTCTTCGCGCTTGATCTCGCTGAGGGCGTGAGCGGGACTGCTCGCAAGAAACAGTGCAGAAGGAATCATGGCGCAGGAAGCGGTGAGCCAAATGCTGAGGACCAGGCCGTGCGGCTTGCCTGATATCGAAAAATTCACCGCCTGCTACTCCCTGGTTCCAGGCCCGTCCATGTGCCCGGACATGATGTCCGGCGGCGCGCCGTCGTCAAAGAACCGGGGTCAGTGCCGCAGTCTTTCGGGCTCGAAGGCCCCGGCAATCACCTTTTCACGCATGCGATCGAGCAGGGCAAGCGCCGAGGTCTCGCCATTGGTGCGCAGCATTTCGCCGAATGCCGTTTCGAGGGCTGCCTCGGCGATGATTTCCGGCTCGATCCCGGCCGACAATCCTTCTGCCCAGGCTTCGCTGTGGCTTTCCACGGCGGTCAGGCGCTTTTCTTCCCTGACCAGCGCGTCGATGTCGTTGACGCCATGTTCCATTGCGATTTCCACCCTTTCAAGCGGTGATCCGTTGGACAGGGATCAAGCTTGAGTTGTCCCTTTTACACGCAGGCACAGTAAGTATTTGTAAATACGACATTTTTTTGGTCGTCTTCTACAAATTCCGTCGCGTCCAGCAAACCTGCGTCCGATCCGTTTCAAACTTAGCCGATTAGGCCGGCCAAGGGGACGGAAACCTTCAGTTTGAGTTAATTTCACATTCGCGCGCTAACGTTTCGTTAACATAGTTGCAAAAGTGCAACATCAGGTTTGCACCAAGACCTCACCCGAGGCAAGCGGAGAAGTGTCGAACGCGTCCGCCGCCCACAGCGCCGCGGTTGATGCCGGTTTGCCGGAACGGCAGCTGCCGTCGTCAGTTTCCGTAGCGCGAAGCGATGTCGCGAGACAGCGTCTCGCCTTCCTTCATGTAGCGGCTGATGGCTTCCGTGGCCGAGGCGGTGCATTGCGTATAAGTACCGCCGAACGACCGGTAGCCGCGGTTGAAGCTGGCGATGAAGCGGGCGCGCCGCTCCGGGTTCGGATTTTCCGATGCGATCAGTTTTTCCATCTCGGCTCGCCACCGATCGCCCTTCTCGCCACACAGATTACGCAGGAAATGCAGCGAGCCGAGCACTTCCGCCAGCCGCATCAGCCCGGGCTCGAACGGTGCTTCGGCGGCAATCGCCGGGCGCGCACCGACAACCACGCTGACGGCGAGGCATGCGGCGAGAAACGAAGACGTGCGGCTCATGAGTCCTTGTGCTGAAACAATTTGTCGCCTGCAAGGCGATTCTCTGGCTCAGGTCTCGCCGTCTTTGTTGGGACCGAGTAGATCGTCGGCAATTTCAAACACCGCATCGGCGAGCGGCATCGCTGTCATTTCGGCCAGCGTATAGAAAGCCGCGGTTTCGGCGTCGTCGCTGGCCACCGCCTCGCCGCCAGCATAATCGGCCCCAAACACCGTCAGCCAGTAGTCGACCGGATGCCCGTCGCCGCTGCCGTCGATGTGGATTTCCCGCAGCGGCCGGTAGCTGCGCGCCTGCAATCCGGTCTCTTCCAGCAATTCGCGCCGTGCTGCCTGTTCCAGCGTCTCGCCGGCTTCGACCTTGCCGCCGGGAAAGGCATGGAGGCCTTGCGAGGGCGGCCTGGCCCGCTTGACCAGCAGCACCGTGTTCTCGCGCACGACGCAGACCGAGACTGCCGGAATGATCTTGCGTGCTTCCATGGGCTTCGGATCGCTCGATTGGCATAGCCCGTTGTGGACCGGCCGTCGGCGAACAGCTTTAGCGGTTGCGAAAGGCGGGTTCCATGGCCACTTTCACATGCCACCAATTCGAGAGCTGAATTCATGTGCGGACGCTTTGCCTTGACCGCCACTCCGGACCAGACCGCCGCCTTTCTCAGCCTGGCGGAACTTGAGGAGTTTCCGGCCCGCTACAACATCGCGCCGACGCAGCCGGTGCTGATGGCGCTCGCCGGATTGCCGCAGGCGCCGGGCTCGAACCTGCCCGACCGCCGCTCGATGCTGGTGCGCTGGGGCCTGATCCCGGCCTGGGTCAAGGATACGCGTAACTTCCCGCTGCTGTTCAACGCGCGTTCTGAGGGGGCTTCGGAAAAGGCGTCGTTTCGCGCTGCCATGCGCCATCGCCGCGCCCTGGTACCGGCTTCGGGATTCTACGAATGGCACCAAACCGGTGGCAGAAGAGGGCAGCCCTATTGGGTGCGGCCAAGGCGTAGCGGGCTTGTCGCCTTCGCCGGGCTGATTGAGACCTATGCCGACCCGGGCGGCTCGGAAATGGACACCGGCGCCATTCTGACCGCCCACGCCAATGCCGATACTGCCCATATCCACGACCGCATGCCGGTGGTGATCCATCCCGAAGATTTCGCGCGCTGGCTGGATTGCAGCACGCTCGAGCCGCGCGACGTGGCCCATCTGCTGAGACCCGCCCAGCCCGATTTCTTCGAAGCGATCCCGGTTTCCGACCTCGTCAACAAGGTCGCCAATACCGGGCCGGAGATTCAGGAGAAGGGCGTCGTCGAGCCTGAGCCCGAGAAGGTCAGGCGCCAGAAGTCCGGCGCGAACGACAGTCAGATGAATTTATTTTAGCAAAAGCTACTATTGCTGGTGCGCCGTGAGCGCCTCAATCTTCCCGACGGCATTCTCAGGCAGCGCGCGGCGAAACGATCTTCTGCGCCGGCTTCTTCTTCTTCGCGGTGTGCAGAAGAGCTGCGACGATTGCTGCCGGGCCGATCGCCCGGTAGTGGCTGGCGAGCGCCGGTTGCTTGGCGCGGTTGGATTCTTGCTTAGGCATTGTTCTCTTCCCTGGTAACGTCTTCATGTCTGCGTTTGCTGGCCGAATCCGACCAAATCGTGACGCTTGCTGATCTAGCCGGCGAATGTTTCATCACAGTGCCGACCTGTTTAATAAAATGTTTCAGTGGCTCAATTCCTGTGAGCCAACGATATTTTTGGCGAAGGTAGCGACTTGACGGCAACACCGGGCAAGGCGATAAAGCCGGCCATGAAAACGTCTTTCGCCATTTGTGGCATTTGCATTATCGGCTAGCCTCGCGCTGGTCCTGGACGTTTTCGCCTCATCTCCTCCCAGATTGGACAAACGCCCCGGCCAGCAGGCTGGACCCCGATTTGCGCCTCGGCGTAACCGACTCCATCCAGAGCACGATCCCAAAAGATCATGCCAAAGTAACGCACCGGGAACGCACGTATGTCTGACGCATCGAAGAGCCTGCGCCTCTACAATACGCTAACGCGGAGCAAGGACGATTTCTTCCCGATCGATCCGCGCAACGTGCGCATGTATGTCTGCGGCCCGACGGTCTACGACTTCGCCCATATCGGCAATGCGCGGCCGGTGATCGTCTTCGACGTGCTGTTCCGTTTGCTGCGCCATCTCTACGGGCAAGCGCACGTCACTTACGTCCGCAACATTACGGACGTCGACGACAAGATCAACGCCCGCGCACTGCGCGATTTCGGCGGCGAGATTGCCTCTGGCAAGCTGTCGCTGAACGAAGCGATCAGGCGGGTCACCGAAAAGACCGCCGGTCAGTTCCACAAGGACGTTGCGGCGCTCGGTTGCCTGGAACCGACGGTCGAGCCGCGCGCCACCGAGTTCGTCGAGCCCAGGCCCGATGGCAAGGTCGACATGATCTTCTTGATACAACGCTTGATCGAACGCGGACATGCCTATGTCGCGGCTGGAGAAGTCCTGTTCGACACCGCTTCCATGCCGGACTACGGGCAGTTGTCGAAGCGCAATCTCGACGAGCAGCAGGCAGGCGCCCGCGTCGCCGTCGATTCGCACAAGAAGAACCCGCAGGATTTCGTGCTGTGGAAATTGTCTTCGCCCGAGGAACCGGGCTGGGACAGCCCGTGGGGCAGGGGTCGGCCCGGCTGGCACATCGAGTGCTCGGCGATGTCGGCCGCCTATCTCGGCGAGGTGTTCGACATCCATGGCGGTGGCATCGACCTGATCTTTCCGCACCACGAGAACGAGATCGCGCAATCGCGTTGCGCCCACGGCACCGAAACGATGGCCAAGATTTGGATGCACAACGGTTTCCTGCAGGTCGAGGGCCAGAAGATGTCCAAGAGCCTGGGCAATTTCTATTCGATCACCGAATTGCGGGAGACGGATACCTTTGGCGGCCGCAAATGGCCGGGCGAGGTGCTCAGGCTGGCGATGCTGATGACGCACTATCGCGAGCCGATCGACTTTTCCGTGCGCAAGCTGGAAGAGGCGGAGAATACGCTGCGCAAATGGAAGCGGGCGGCCGATCTGGCGCCGCCGACGGCAAAGCCGATGCCGGCGGATGTGATCGAAGCGCTGTCCGATGACCTTGCCACCTACGCCGCATTCCAGTTGCTGACGCAGTTGGCTGGTGATGCTGTTGATTTCAACGCAGGCAGCGGCAACGCAGCCGCCGAAGACAACGATGCTGCCGCTTCACTGAAGGCATCGCTTCTGTTCCTCGGCTTCGACATCGCAACAGCCAAGGTGGATGAAGACGCCATTGCCAAGGCGATCGCCAAACGGCTCGCGCTGATCGCCGCCAAGAACTGGGCCGAGGCCGACCGCATCCGCGACGAGTTGCTGACGCAAGGCATCCAGTTGAAGGACGGCAAGGACCCCGTCACCGGCGAACGCATCACCACCTGGGAGGTAAAAAGATGATCGATCATCTCGGCATCACCGTTTCGGATTTCGACGCGTCGAAGGCTTTTTACGACAGGGCGATGGCGCCGCTCGGCGCCTCGCTGCTTTACATGGTGCCGCAGGGATATACCGGCGGCGCCAAGGTCGGCGGCTACGGCCGCGACCGGCCGGTGTTTTGGCTGCATGCCGGCAAGGACAAGCCGAAGGATCATCAGCATGTCGCCTTCACCGCTCGCAGCCGCGCCGAGGTCGATGCCTTTCACGCCGCGGCGATTGCCGCCGGCGGCAAGGACAATGGCGGGCCGGGCCTGCGCCCGCACTACCATCCGAACTATTATGGCGCCTTTGTTTTCGATCCCGACGGCAACAATGTCGAGGCGGTTTGCCATGCCCCGGAGTAGTGCGCGATGAGCCTCGACAACAGACCGGTCTATACAGGCGGCTGCCAGTGCGGCGCGGTGCGCTTCCGCGTCGAAGGAGCGCTCGGCGATGCTTCCGTCTGCCATTGCCGCATGTGCCAGAAGGCGAGCGGCAATTTCTACCTGCCGCTGGTCTCGGTGCGCGGCGCAAGGCTGGACTGGACGCGCGGTGAGCCCAAACGCTTCCGCTCGTCCAACGCGGCTTTGCGCGGTTTCTGCGCCGAATGCGGCACGCCGCTGACCTTCGAAGCGCCCGACGGGGTGGCCCTCGCCATCGCCACATTCGACCACCCCGAGGAGATCGCCCCGACCATCCAATGGGGTGTCGAAGCCAAGCTCCCGTACGTGGATCACGTCCACGAATTGCTAGGTGAGGAAACGATAGCCGACGTCTCGTCGGCCTCCTATCTCGCCGATCTCGTCTCCTACCAACATCCCGACCACGACACCGAACAATGGCCGCCGGAGGAAAAATCATGACCGAAACCGTTCGTACCGGCGGCTGCCAGTGCGGCGCCGTGCGCTTCCGCATCCACGGGGCGCTCGGCCGCCCGTCCATTTGTCATTGCCGCATGTGCCAGAAACAGTTCGGGTCGTTTTTCGGCGCGCTGGTGACAGTGCCGAGCGACGGCGTCGAATGGGTGCGCGAGGAGCCGAGTTACTTTCAGTCGTCGGTCAACATCGATCGCGGCTTCTGCGCCCGCTGCGGCACACCACTGACCTACCGCCAGCCCGGCGCGCTGGAGATCGCCATCGGCGCCTTCGACGACCGTTCCGATCTGGCGCCGCAGATCCAGGTTAACTACGCCGCCAGGCTGCCTTGGGTCGAGACGATCTTCGACGCGCCGATCCATGATGACCCGGATTTCTACGCGCGACAGGAATCCATCATCTCCTTCCAGCATCCCGATCACGAGACGGCCAACTGGCCGCAGCAGGGCCTGAAATTATGAGCAGCGAATTCCGTACCCTCTGTCCCGAGATCGAGGCTTTCGAGTCCGGCATGCTCGACGTTGGCGATGGCCATCAGGTCTATTGGGAGCGCTCCGGCACCAGAGGGGCCAAGCCGGCTGTCTTCCTGCATGGCGGGCCGGGCGGCACCATTTCGCCAAAGCACCGGCGGCTGTTCGATCCGAAGCTGTACGATGTCATCCTGTTCGACCAGCGCGGCTGCGGAAAATCGACGCCCAATACCTCGCTTGAAGCCAACACCACCTGGCACCTGGTCGCCGACATCGAGCGCCTGCGAAAAATGTGCGGCTTCGACAAATGGCTGGTGTTCGGCGGTTCGTGGGGTTCGACGCTGGCGCTGGCCTATGCCGAGACCCACCCCGAGCGGGTCAGCGAACTGGTCGTGCGCGGCATCTACACGCTGACCCGCGCCGAACTCGAATGGTACTACCAGTTCGGCGTGTCGGAGATGTTCCCCGACAAGTGGGAGCGGTTTCTGGCGCCGATCCCGGAGGCCGAGCGCGGCGACATGATGGCCGCCTACCGCAAACGGCTGGTCGGCAGCGATCCTGTGGCGCAGGTCGAGGCCGCCCGCGCCTGGAGCCTGTGGGAGGGCGAGACGATCACGCTGCTGCCGGAACCGGAAACCAGCGGTCCCTTCGGCCAGGATGATTATGCCCTGGCTTTCGCGCGCATCGAGAACCACTATTTCGTCCATGCCGGCTGGCTGGAAGAGGGACAGCTGCTGCGCGATGCATGGAAGCTTAAGGATATCCCGGGTACCATCGTTCACGGCCGCTACGACATGCCGTGCCCGGCGCGCTACGCCTGGGCGCTGCACAAGGCGTGGCCGAAAGCGGATTTCCATCTGATCGAAGGCGCCGGCCACGCTTATTCGGAGCCGGGCATCCTCGACAGGCTGATCCGCGCAACGGACATGTTTGCCGGGAAATGACCATGGCTCGCGAGCGCCTTTATCTGTTCGACACCACGCTGCGCGATGGTCAGCAGACGCCGGGTATCGACTTCTCCGTCGAGGACAAGATCGCCATCGCCAAGCTGCTCGACGAGTTCGGCATCGACTACGTCGAGGGCGGCTACCCCGGCGCCAATCCAACCGACACCGCCTTCTTTGCCGAGCGCCGCACGGCCGATGCCAAGTTCGTTGCCTTTGGCATGACCAAACGGGCAGGAGTGTCGATCTCCAACGATCCTGGGCTTGCCGCGCTGGTCCAGTCGAAGTCGGACGCCATCTGCTTCGTCGCCAAGAGTTGGGACTACCATGTCCGCGTCGCGCTCGGCTGCACCAATGAGGAGAACCTCGAGGCGATCAAGGCCTCGGTCGAGGCGGCGCTCACTGCCGGCAAGGAGGCGATGGTCGACTGCGAGCATTTCTTCGACGGCTTCAAGGCCAATCCAGATTATGCGCTGGCCTGCGCCAGGACGGCCTACGATGCCGGCGCGCGCTGGGTGGTGCTGTGCGACACCAATGGCGGCACGCAGCCCTCCGAGGTGCGCGCCATCGTCGAAAAGGTGATCGCGGCCGGCATACCGGGCGACCATCTCGGCATCCACGCCCATGACGACACCGGCCAGGCGGTGGCGAATTCGCTTGCCGCCGTGGAGGCCGGCGTGCGCCAGATCCAGGGCACGCTGAATGGCATCGGCGAACGCTGCGGCAACGCCAACCTGATCTCGATCGTGCCGACATTGGCGTTGAAGCCGGCCTTTTCGGGCCGCTTTGCTACAGGCATTTCGGCAGAGGCGTTGACCGGTATATCGCGCCTGTCCCGCGCCTTCGACGAGTTGCTGAACCGCGCGCCCGAAGCGCAAGCGCCCTATGTCGGCGCCTCCGCTTTCGCCACCAAGGCCGGCATCCATGCCTCGGCGCTGGCCAAGGAGCCGGCGACCTACGAGCATGTGCCGCCAGAGACTGTCGGCAACCGCCGCCGCGTCATGGTTTCGGACCAGGGTGGCAAGGCCAATTTCCTCGCCGAGCTGAAACGGCGCGGCATCGACATGCCCCGGGATGACCATCGCCTCGACGCGCTGATCGCTGTAGTCAAGGAACGTGAGGCGGAGGGCTACGCTTACGAAGGCGCCGACGCCAGCTTCGAGCTTCTGGCGCGCAAGATGCTGCATGGCCTGCCGGAATTCTTCCGCGTCACTTCGTTCCGCTGCATGGTCGAGCGCCGCTTCGACGCCAACGGCCAGCTGAAGACGGTCTCGGAGGCGATCGTGAAAGTGCTGGTCGAGGGCGAGGAGAAGATGTCGGTCGCCGAAGGCCATGGCCCGGTCAACGCGCTCGACATTGCGCTGCGCAAGGATCTCGGCAAATTCCAGAGCGAAATCGCCGATCTCGAGCTGGCCGACTTCAAGGTGCGTATCCTCAATGGCGGCACCGAGGCGATCACCCGCGTGCTGATCGAATCGCATGACGGCACCGGTGCGCGCTGGTGGACGGTCGGTGTCTCCGAAAACATCATCGATGCTTCGTTCCAGGCGCTGATGGATTCGATCGTCTACAAGCTGATGAAGAACCGCGACATGGCGGGATTGGCGGCGGCGGAATAGCGTTGAACCATCAGCGAGACTCCATTGATCCATCAGCAATTTGCGATGGTTTTGGGCAAGCCGCTGGCGCATAGCCTTGGGCCATGGCTACCCAAGCACTTCACATCGAGGCCGATACCAAAGCTCGTCGCGGCTTCCTGCTGGCGCTAGGCGCCTACCTGCTTTGGGGGCTGCTGCCCTTCTACATGAAGGCTGTCGCGCATCTGCCGCTGGCCGAAGTCATCGCCCACCGCATCGTCTGGTCGGTGCCGATCGCGGCCGCCGTCCTGGTCTGGGCCGGTCGCACTGCCGATTTCAAAGCGGCAGTTCGTTCGCCGCGCATCATTTCGATGGCGGTGCTGACGGCGGCGCTGATCTCGGTCAACTGGGGCATCTATGTCTGGGCGATCGCGGTCGACCGCACCATCGAGACCGCGCTCGGCTACTACATCAACCCGCTGGTCAGCGTCGTTGTCGGCGCGCTGCTGCTCGGCGAGCGGCTCGACCGCCTGCAGATCGCGGCGGTGGTGCTGGCGGCAATCGCGGTCGCGGTGCTGACCATCGACGCCGGCAAACTGCCCTGGGTGTCGCTGGTGCTAGCCTTTTCCTTTGCCGCTTATGGCTTCTTCCGCAAGACGCTGCCAATCGGCCCGAGCCAGGGCTTCCTGCTTGAAGTGCTGCTGCTGTCGGTGCCGGCACTCGGCTACATCATCTTCCTGATCGCCACAGGACAGGATCATTTCGTCTCCAGCTCGCTGAACGACACCGCCTTGCTGATCGGCTGCGGTCCGGTCACCGCCGTGCCTCTGCTGTTGTTTGCGTTCGGCGCCAGGCTGCTGCGCCTCTCCACCATCGGCATCATGCAATATATCGCGCCGACGATCGTCTTTTTGATCGCGGTGCTGATTTTCGGCGAACCCTTCGGCAGTGTTCAGGCCATAGCCTTCGGGCTGATCTGGGCGGCACTGGCGATGTACTCCTGGTCGATGTTTTCTTCGGCGCGCAAGACCGTTTCCGCATCAGCTCGAGCCGCGTAACGAAGAAAGGCGGCTGGCCGGTCTTAATGCCGGCAGCCGCGTCTTTCACGAGCGCTCAGCGCTTCGGCCCGAAGCCGGGATATGGCTGCAGCGGCACGACGGCGGCAATATCCATCATGCCGGCCTTGACCAGCGGTAAAGATGCAAGATGGTGGCGCACATCGGCATCGCTGCCGGCTTCGAACATCATGCCGCTGCCGGGAATGTCGCCCCGATTCCACACCTGACGCACGGCGCCTTCGGCATAGAGCGTGCGGCGCTGCTCGGCCTCGCCAGGCAGCAGCGGCGCGAAATCGGCGTCGGTGAACTTTTCGGTGTTGCGCGCAAGAAGGGCAAAGAACTGCATCGGAATCTCCTGATGTTGGCCGTTGGAATGGCGGAAATATTCGCTTCTGCTGGCCAGACAGTCCAAGACTGATTAGGCTAAATTTGAGACCTCACGGGACTTGAGCATCGAAGCAACAATGTTCGACCTGCGCCAGCTCCGCTATTTCATCACGGTGGCCGAAACCGGCAACGTCGGGCGTGCCGCCGAATTGCTGCACATCTCGCAGTCGCCGCTCAGCCGTCAGATCATTCAGCTGGAGGAGCAGCTGGGCGTCGCACTGTTCGAGAGGGCGAGGCAGCGGGTTCATCTCAATGCCGAGGGCCGCGCTTTTCTTGCCGAGGCGCGTGCGCTGCTGGCCCATGCAAGACGGCTCGAGGAGCTCGGCCGCAATCTCGCCAGCGGTACGGTCGGCCGTCTCGCCATCGGTTATGTGGAAGGTGCGGTCCATGCCGGGCTTGTCGCTCGGATGCTGCGCCAGTTTCGCCGCGACCGGCCCGAATTTCATCTTCAACTGAAGGGTCAGCGTTCCGCCGCCCAGATCGAAGCGCTGCGCGAACGATCGCTCGATCTGGGCCTTGTCTACACGCCTCCTTCTGCCGATGATCCCGACATCGTCGCCATGCTCATCATGCGCGAGCCGCTGGTTCTGGCGATGCCGGAAGGCGATCCATTGGCAGAAATCGCGGAGATACTGCCGCAGCAACTGGACGGCCGTACCTGGATCACGGTGGTGCGCCAGCCTGACGACACCAACCGCAGCCAATTTCTCGCCGCCTGCGCGAAGGCCGGTTTCCTGCCCGACATAGCCTATGAGACGACCGATCCGTTGACGTCGTTGGGCTTGGTCAGCGCCGGGCTTGGGCTGGCGACGGTGCAGGCCAGCCTGCGGAGTGCCGCGCCGCCTCAGATCGTGTTTCGCGATCTGCCGTGGTTCGAACGCACCGTCTCGATCCATCTCGCCTGGCGGCGTCAGGACAAGCGTGCGGTCATCGGAGACTTGAGGAAGGCAGTAGGGAAGGAGTGAATAGTGAATAGTCAATAGACAGGCGCCGGTTTGGAAAGTCTTCTACTTCACCATTCACCATTCACCATTCACCATTCACCATTCCCCATTCACTTTACATCTTATCAATCACCGACTGCACGCCCTCCGTCGGTGCATCGACGGAGGATCCTGCCACCATGATAGCGGCGACGATTGCTTCCGGATCCTCGACCACCAGCGGCTTGACCCGTTGCGCCGTGTGGATGAAGCCCTCCGTTGCCATGTGGTCGAGCAACGCCAGCATCGGATCCCAGAACCCTCCGACGTTGCCGAAGACGATCGGCTTGCGGTGATGGCCGAGCTGTGCCCAAGTCATGATCTCGACGATCTCCTCGACGGTGCCGATGCCGCCGGGCAACGCCACAAAGGCGTCGGATTTCTCGAACATCCTGTGCTTGCGCTGGTGCATGTTGTCGGTGACGACGAGCTCGTCGAGCCGGTTAAGCGCGGTTTCGGTCGCCTCCCTGTTGATCAGAAAACGCGGAATTATGCCGGTTACCTTGCCACCGGCCTTTAATGCCCCTTCAGCGACGGCACCCATGATACCTTTAGTGCCGCCGCCATAAATCAGACGCAGGCCGGACTTGGCGATCGAGCGGCCAAGCAGGTGTCCGGCCTTGATATAGGTTTCATCTCGGCCCGGGGACGAGCCGCAATAGACGCAGACAGATCGAATCGTGTTCATGTTATGATTGGTGATAGGGACTATTGGCATGGTCAAGCCCTGGGGCGGGCTTTTTCTTGTCGGCTTTGGTAAAACAGGCTAGACCGAAATTAGGTGGCTAAGGGGCAGGGAAACATGGCAATTAATCCATTGAAGGCGTTTTTGTTCGCGGCTGGCGGCTCTGTCGCCGCGGCGGGAACCGCCTATGTATCGGGCGCGCTCGACCCGTATCTCAATTCTACCCGGCCTGCGGAGGTCGCGGCGCTGACGCCGCCGGCTTCGAAACCGGCCGCTCCGGCGACCGAGGGCCGCCTGCCGCCTGCGCCCGCCGCGTCCACCGATGCCGCAGCGCCCGCCGCGCCGGCCACAGCAGGTGCAATCGTGCCGACCTTCGACATCGTGCGCGTCGAAAGCAACGGCTCGATCGTCGTCGCCGGCAATGCGGCGCCCAACGCCAAGGTAGAGATTCTTAACGGTTCGGCTGTGCTCGGCTCGACGGTCGCCGGCCCTGACGGCGCCTTTGCCATTATTCTCGACGATCCGCTGAAGCCCGGCGACTATACGATCACGCTGCGCTCTACGGCTGGCAATGTCGTGACCGCCTCGGCGCAGACCGCCGTCGTTTCGATCCCCCAGAATTCCACCGGCCAAGTGCTGGCAATGGTCGAGGAGCCGGGCAAGCCGTCCGAACTGCTCACTGTTCCGGCCCCTCAGGCGAAATCTGACGCCTCGCCGACTGTCGGCGAACAGGCGGCCGTTCAGCCACCCGCCACCGGCACCGAATTGCCGGCTGCCGCAGCGCCGGCGCCAGCCGCCCCGGCGGCTGATGTCCCAGCAGCGCCTGCTCCTGCCGCGCCGGCCGCTGTTGAAGCCGCGCCGGCTCCGGCAGCACCCGCCACACCGGCAGCGCCCGCTACTCCCGCGGTGGAGCCGAAGATCGTCGTCGAAGCTGTCGAAATCGACGGCAACAAGATTTTCGTTGCCGGCCTCGCCGATCCCGGCCGCAAGGTGCGTGCCTATGCCAACGATATCCTGCTCGGTGACGCGAAGACCTCGCCCGACCGCCACTTCCTGGTCGAAGCGACACGCGACATCCCGGTCGGCACCTACACCATCCACGTCGATGCGCTCGACGCCGACGGCGTGACTGTGGTGGCCCGTGCGGCTGTGCCGTTCGAGCGCGAGCCTGGTGAGGCGGTTGCGGCCGTGGCGCCGGCCGAGCAGAAGCCTGCCGGGGTAAAACAAGCCGAGCCGAATGCTCCGGCAACCGAAGCCGCACCGGCAACAGCCGCCGAAACGCCCGCAACTGCCCCCACTCCTACAACCGAGGCCCCGGCCGAAATGGCTGTCGCAACGCCTCCGGGCGAAACTCCCGAGACCGTGGCGCCAAAGCTCGAACATGCCGATGGCGCAGTCATCATCCGCCGCCATGACACGCTGTGGCGGATTTCGCGGCGGGTCTATGGCCAGGGCATGCGCTACTCGACCATCTATCTCGCCAACCAGGACCAGATCAGCAATCCGAACCGCATCTGGCCGGGGCAGGTGTTCAAGGTGCCGCAGAAATCGAAGGAAGGCGAGCCCGCCGATCTCAAGGCAATGGGCGACCAGATGACGACGGCGCCAGTCAAGACCGAGTAGCCGTTCTGCCCATCAGGATAGCTTGCGGCAGGGCCAGTCATCGTTTATCGCCGATGGACGATGACCGAATCCCCCCTCGTAACGGACCGAAGCCGCGCGGCAGATGAACGCGCGCCAGCCAACTGCACGCCGGCCAACTGCACGCCGGATAGCCGCGCTGTCGCTGTCCGGCTCGCGGCCCTTTCGCATCCAGCGCGGATCGAAATTCTCAAACACCTTTCCGCAAGCCGTTCCTGCTGCTGTCGCGAGGTCGTCGAGCATCTCGACCTGGCGCAGTCCACCGTTTCCCAGCATTTGAAGATCCTGGTCGAGGCCGGGCTGATCCGCTTCGAGCCTGACCGCCAGCGCTCGCGCTATGAGCTCGACCGCGCCGCGCTCGCCGATGTTTCGGCATCGCTGGCCGCGCTGGTCGATTCCTGCTGCTCCGGCCGCTAAAATCATAAAGGTAAACAAGAATGGCCGAGAAAACCGTTTCCGCAGATTCCGGCTCGACCTTCAGAACGTTGCGCAATCTCTGGCCCTATATGTGGCCGGCCGACCGCGCCGACCTGAGGGCGCGCGTGGTGTGGGCAACCGTACTGCTGGTTGTCGCCAAGCTGACCCTGGTGGCCGGACCCTATTTCTTCAAATGGGCGACCGACGCACTGGCCGGCGATAGCAAATCGCCGCCGCCGCTGCCGGCTCTGCTGCTGGCGCCGGTCATGCTGGTCGTCGCCTACAATGCCGTGCGGCTGGTGCAGCTCGGCTTCAACCAGTTACGCGACGCCCTGTTTGCACGGGTCGGCCAGCATGCGGTGCGCCGGCTCGCCTTCCGCACCTTCGTGCACATGCACGAACTGTCGCTGCGCTTCCACCTCGAACGGCGCACCGGCGGACTGTCGCGCGTCATCGAGCGCGGCACCAAGGGCATCGAGACGATCGTCCGCTTCACCATGCTGGCGACGGCGCCGACAATCGTCGAATTCGCGCTCACCGCCGGCATCTTCGCCGTTACCTATGGCTGGCTATACGTCTTGGTGATCGCGGTCACGGTCTGGCTCTATGTCTGGTTCACCGTCAGGGCGAGCGATTGGCGTATTTCGATCCGCCGTGAGATGAACGAAAGCGACAATGAAGCCAGCACGAAGGCGATCGACTCGCTGCTCAACTACGAAACAGTCAAATATTTCAATAACGAAGCCATGGAGGCCGAGCGGTTCGACCGGTCCACGGCGCGCTATGAGTTGGCGGCGACCAGGACCTGGACTTCGCTTGGCTGGCTGAACTTCGGCCAAGGTGTGATCTTCGGTATCGGCATGACCGTCGTCATGGTGATGTCGGCGCTCGAGGTGAAGGCGGGCACACAGAGCGTCGGCGATTTCGTCTTCGTCAACGCCATGCTCATGCAGCTTTCGGTGCCGCTGAATTTCATCGGCATGATCTACCGCGAAATTCGCCAGGGCCTGACCGACATCGAAAACATGTTCGATCTGCTCGACGTCAAGCGTGAGATCGTCGATCGGCCGGGCGCCAAGCCGCTGGTCGTCGATGCCGGCAGGGTCGAGTTCCGCGACGTACATTTTTCCTACGACCCCAACCGCAAGATCCTGAAGGGCATCAGCTTCGAGGTGCCAGCCGGCAAGACGGTGGCCATCGTCGGCCCCTCGGGAGCCGGCAAGTCGACCATTTCGCGGCTTTTGTTTCGCTTCTACGACATCCAGCGCGGCAAGATTCTGATCGACGGCCAGGACATTCGCGACGTGACGCAGGAGAGCTTGCGCGCTGCCATCGGCATGGTGCCGCAGGACACGGTGCTGTTTAACGACACCATCGCCTACAACATCCGCTACGGCCGCGTCGGCGCCAGCGAGGAGGATGTGCGCAAGGCGGCAGAACTGGCCCAGATCGGACCGTTCATCGAGCGGCTGCCCGACGGCTATCGCTCAAAGGTCGGCGAGCGCGGATTAAAACTGTCCGGTGGCGAGAAGCAGCGGGTGGCGATTGCCCGCACCATTTTGAAGGCACCGCCGATCCTGATGCTCGACGAGGCGACCTCGGCGCTGGACAGCCACACCGAGCAGGAGATCCAGGCGGCACTCGACCTGGTCAGCCAGGGCCGCACCACCCTCGTCATCGCCCATCGGCTGTCCACAGTGATTTCGGCCGACGAGATCATCGTCCTGCAGGATGGCCAGATCGCCGAGCGCGGCACCCATGTCGCCTTGATAGCCAAGCGCGGCCTTTATGCATCGATGTGGGACCGCCAGCGCGAGGCAAGCGAGGCCGAGGAGCGGCTGCGCATCGCCCGCGAAAGCGACGAGTTCGGCGTCGTCGTCCGCCGCCGCACCTCGGAGGTGAGCTGAAAATTCGTGCTTGACCTCAACTTAAGTTGAGATCGTAGGCCGTTTTGGATCGCAGCAAGATGCGTCGTTCAAAAACGGAGGCAATCGATATGAATGGGATAAATCAGGCAGTTAGTGGCGGCAGTGTATTCCGGGTGGACAAGTTTGTCGTTCCGGCCAACGCCCGCGAGGAGATTCTTGCCAAGGTCCGGATGACGCATGATTTGCTGCGCCAGCAGCAAGGGTTCGTCCAGGATTTCCTGCTTGAGCAATTCTCGGGGCCGGGCGAGTTCAACCTCGTGACCATTGTCGAATGGGAAGGGCAGGCCGCCGTCGACAAGGTCGTGCCGATCATCAAGGCCGCGCATGAGCGCAGCGGCTTCAATCCTCAGGAGATCATCGCGCGACTTGGCGTCAAGGCCGATATTGCCAACTATCAGCGGATTCCCGGGATGTAAGCTCTCTACGGCCAGCCGGCGCCCGGCGCAGTAGCGTCGACGCTGAGCACTTGGCCGGTACGGGCATCGCTGATCATATGTTCGAAGCCGCGCCATTCGGCGGCCACGATGAACAGCGTTTTTCCCTCGCTGCCGCCGAGCATGCAGGCAAAACAGCCGCGATCGACGTCGACGCTTTCGAGCATCGCGCCGCCCTCGCGCACCCGCACGCAATGCCGGTTCGGAACGTCGGCGTACCAGGCCGCACCTTCGGCATCGAGGCAGATGCCGTCGGGAAAACCGTTGCCGAGATTGGCCCAGATCCTGCGGTTGGAAAGGCCACCATCGGCAGCGATGTCGAAGGCGGTCAGCCGGTTTGCGTGGGACTCGGCAACGACCAGCGTCTTGTTGTCAGGCGTCACCGCCATGCCATTGGCGAAGGCGAGGTTCTCAGCCACCTGCTGAACCGAGCCGTCAGGCGCGACCAGCACGATGGCGCCGGGGCCGAAATGCTGGCCGGGACCCGGAGCGGGCCCACCGCCATTGACATAGATGTTGCCGCGTCCATCGACGACGATCTCGTTCCACGGGCCCTTTGATAGTTGTCTCAGATCGGCATGGGTGACCAATGTCCCGTCTGCCTCCTGCCTGAGGATCAGCCCTTCGCGGCCGGACACGACAAGCAGGCGCCCGTCCGGAAGCCAGTCAATGGAATAGGGCAGGGTGGCCGGCACGGTGAGCACGATCTCGCTGTTGCCTAGGGCGTCAACGGCGATGATCTGGCCTGTGCCCCAGTTGCAGAACCACAGCCGGCCATCGTGCCAGCGCGGTGACTCGCCGAAGGCCAAGCCGTTCATCACCACTTGCACTTGCCTAGCTGCTGATTTCTGCATGGGCCGAGAACCTCCGGGTTTGCGCAAATCGTCATGGCCGAAAGGCCGATGAGAGGCGCTGTCTTGCCAAGGACGGGCGAGAGTGCTGCGTTCCGACAATCGCAATGAACATTTCCGGTTGATCACTTCGGCAGTCCGGATGCTGCTAACGACATCCTGAAACGGCGGCGACCGCCACCCCCCAAGCGCTCTCATTGTCGCGTTGCGACTGCGGGGTGTTTCCGCTATTGAGGCCGGAATTGGAACCAAGGTTGCCCTCATCCATGAGCCTCGTTGACACGATCAAGAATGCGTTCGTTCCGATCCATCGCGAGGGTTATCCCTTTATCGCTGCGTTCGGCGCGGCGACGCTCTTTCTTGGCTACTTCTCCTCGACCCTGTTCTGGATCGGTCTCATCCTGACGGCCTGGTGCGCCTATTTCTTCCGCGATCCCGAGCGTGTCACGCCGATCGATGACCGGCTGGTTGTCAGCCCGGCCGACGGCATCGTCTCGGCGGTTGGCCCGGCCGTGCCGCCGCGCGAGCTTGGCCTCGGCGGCGGTGAAATGACCCGCATCTCGGTGTTCATGAACGTCTTTTCCTGCCACGTGAACCGCTCCCCGGTGCGCGGCCGCATTTCCAGGATCGAGCATCGGCCAGGAAAATTCCTCAACGCCGAACTCGACAAGGCAAGCACCGAGAACGAGCGCAACGGGCTGGTCATCGAAAGCCCCAATGGAACGGTGGCCGCGGTACAGATTGCCGGCCTGGTGGCGCGGCGCATCGTCTGCTGGGCCGAGCCCGGCGGCGCCATCGGCACCGGCGAGCGCTTCGGGCTGATCCGCTTTGGCTCGCGCGTCGATGTATTCCTGCCCTCGACCGCGACGCCGCGTGTCGCCGTCGGCCAGACCGCGGTTGGCGGTGAGACGGTGCTGGCGGAATTCGGCGGCGTTGCCGCAACGCCGCTCGTGCGGATCTCCTGACCGGTGGCCCCGCCGTTCAAGAAATTCGAGGCGCATGGCGGCGGTGGCCCGCGCATTCGCGAAATCCCGATGCGCATGGTGCTGCCCAATCTGGTCACGGTGCTCGCCATCTGCGCCGGCCTGTCCGGTATTCGCTTCGGCTTCGAGGGCCGCTTCGAGCCAGCGGTGGTGATGGTGCTGCTCGCCGCCTTCCTCGATGGTATCGACGGCCGTCTGGCGCGAATGCTGAAGGCGACTTCCAAATTCGGCGCCCAGATGGATTCGCTGGCCGATATCGTCAATTTCGGCGTGGCACCGGCGCTGGTGCTCTATGCCTTTCTGCTCGACAGGGCAGGTTCGCCGGGCTGGATCGCCGCGCTGCTGTTCACCATCGCCTGTGGGATGAGGCTTGCCCGTTTCAACGTGCTCGACGAAGAGCTCGACCGTCCGCAGTGGCAGACCGAATATTTCGTCGGCGTGCCGGCGCCGGCGGGTGCGGTGCTGGTGATGCTGCCGCTCTATCTGTTCTTCCTCAGGCTTGGGCTTGAACCCAGCCGCCTGGCAGCCTTCATTGCCACCGGCTTTACAATATTGGTGGCGTTCCTGCTGGTCAGCAGACTGCCCGTCTATTCCGGCAAGAGCGTCAGGATACCGGGCGACAGGGTGCTGCCGATCATCCTCGCAGTCGTCCTCTACGTCCTGCTTTTGATGACCTATCCCTGGTATACGCTGACGGCCTCGGTTGCCGGCTATCTGGTCTTCTTGCCGTTCAGCGTGCGCGCCTATTCGAGACGCGCCAAGCGCGAAGGCGAGAAGGTGCCGTCCTCGGATATTGGTTGACAGATTTGGTGCGAGTTCGCGTTGCGCCTGGCAGTGCATGATTCCGAAAAGGGTCGTCCGTTTAGACTCAGGACCGGCTCACACAGCGCGCGGCGCTGTGGAATGCACCTCAAAAACCCCATTTTCGGAACTTGCTGGGCGGCTAGACCGTTTGTGTTTGGTAGGTCCGTCTGAGCGGCTGCTCGTGGTATGTCATCTACGTCGCGCAAGCTGCCGCATCGGGCGCAGAACCACGGAAACGAGGAGAAATGGCTGTCATCCTCATCGGCGTGTTACTGACTGTCGCCGGCCTCGTCTATATGGCGGTAGCAGCCATCATGCGCGGGCGGCTTAGTGAACCGGCCGCTGTCTCCACCGCGCCGGACAGTCCGACGCCTAATCTCGCAACACCAGGTCCGACCCTGGAGCCGCGGCGGCGCGGGCTCCGTTTTCTCGGCCTGTCGCAGAACTGGCCGGGCCTGCTGATGATGGCCGTCGGCGCCATTCTGCTGTTGTCGGTGGTGGTCTTCTAATGCATTCGCGCAAAAGTGTGCAGCGGTTTTGCGATAACCGCATGCATAAAAGCAAGAATCTAAAGCGCGTCGCACAAGGCCGGTCGAACGCGACGCGCTTTAGAGTTCTCGACAGCAAACCTTAGGCGGCTGCGCTCAGTCCCAGCCTCTCGAGTGCCAGCTTTCTAGTCGAGACATAGTCGGTCTTGCCGGAGCCCAGTACAGGGATCTCCTCGACCTTGACGATGTCGTTCGGCACCATCAGTTCGGCCGCGCCGGCTTTTTTGCCGAATTCGCGCAATTCGTGGGGATCGGCATTGTCGGCGGTGGTGACCAGAACGAGGCGCTCGCCGCGCCGCTTGTCCGGCACCGCTACCACGGCGTGATGCTCTTCCGGCCACAGCGACTGCACCAGCATCTCGACCGCACCAAGCGATACCATCTCGCCGGCTATCTTGGCGAAGCGCTTGGCGCGGCCGCGAATGGTGATGAAGCCTTCGCGATCGACCGAAACGATATCGCCGGTGTCGTGCCAGCCTTCGAGCGGCTGCAACTCGCCAGGCCGGTCGCCGGTCATGTAGCCCATCATCAGGTTCGGCCCGTCGAGCCACAGCCGGCCGGCGTCGCTGATGCCTTCGACCGGTTCGAGTTTCATGCGCATGGCCGGCAGCAGCCGCCCGACCGTTCCATCGCGGCCGTGGATGGCGGTGTTGACGGCAACCACTGGTGCGGCCTCGGTCAAGCCAAAACCTTCGATGATCTCGGCCTGGAAGCGCTCGCGGTAAACCCGGCGAGTCTCCGGCTTCACCACCTCGGCACCGGCCACGACGAAGCGCAGGCTGGAAAAATCGCCGTCCTTGGCGGTGCGGGCATAGTTGGCGAGGAACGTGTCGGTGCCGAACATCACCGTCGGCCGGACCTTGCGCGCCACCTCCGGAATAAGTTTGTAGTGGAGCGGTGACGGGTAGAGGAACAGCTTTACTCCGGTGACCAGCGGCAGGATGGTGCCGCCGGTCAGCCCGAACGAGTGGAACACCGGCAGCACGTTGAGCAGGATATCGGCCGGCGAGATGGTGATGCGAGCTTCCGCCTGCATCGCATTGGCAAGAAGGTTCCGGTGCGACAGCACCACGGCCTTGGGCGTGCCTTCCGAGCCGGAGGTGAACAGGATCACCGCCGGCTTGGCTGCATCCTGGCGCTGCAACGGCCAGCGCCACAGCAAGCCGGCTGCGGCCTTGTCCAGCACGGTCACGCTTGCGCGGACATCCTCCAGCCACAGCAGTTTCGCCCCGCCCTTTTCCACCGCCTCGACGATGTCGGCGAGGTTGGCCTTTTCGACAAAGGCGCGTGAGGAGACCACGGTTCGGATCATCGCCGTGCGGATGGCGGCGGTGACGCTGGCCGGGCCGGCGGTATAGTTGATCATTGCTGCCACCCGCGCAGCCGACAAAAGTCCGACGAACGACAGCACGACGCCATTGGCGTTGGGCAGGAGCAGCCCAACCGCTTCGCCCGGCGCTGTTATTGCCTCGAACCGTCGGCCCAAAACCCTGGCGCCGATGAACACTTTCCGGTAGCTCAGGGCACCGCCAATGACGTCCTCGATTATTGGGTGCGAAGCGCCAACACGGTCGGCCGCATCGCGCATGGCGAGGAACAGCCCTCGGTCGAGATCACTGCCGAAAAGCCTGGCCTCGGCGAAGCGATCAAACAGCGCATTGGTGTTGGAGGCCTGATCTGGGTTCCGCGCCACCAGCTCGGCGATGGTCATCGGCTCCAGTGCGCTGATCGACAGCTGCGGAAACCAATGGCGCGGCGCCTTGTCCGCCGGCGTCAGAGAGGCCGGCAGGCTGCGTGCGCCGGCAACGAAGACCGGCACGATACGGGCGTCGGCCTGCATGGCGATACGGGTGATGGCGCGAAACAACCGAAACGACTTGACGTCTGGCTCGACCGCATCCGGCAGGTAAACGGCGAGCCGGCCCTTGCCCTTCAGCACCCGCACCAATCTGCGGCTGACGAAGACATGCTCGGCGTTGAAGGCGATGGTGCGGCCGAGCTCGCGCCACGGCTCCAGCCACGGCGATCTGGCCGAAGCCTGGTCGAGGATGTGCAGCGTGTCCTCCGGCAGCAGCGACAGCATCAGCGCCGGCTCGATGCGTGACTGATGCCAGATGACATAGATGACCGGGGCCACCGACCTGCGCGCAATCTTGATGCGCTCGTCGCTGATCCGGTAGGCGAGCTTGAACGGCACGTAGAGCAGCGCCTGGCTCAAACGCAGGCCGAGGCGGAACTTCTCCACCACGCCGATCAGCAGCCAGGCCGCGACAAGACCCGCAAGCAGCGCCAGTGTCAGGATCATCGCCGCATCTCCCAACGATCTCACGTCACGGCTCTTCAATGGCCGCTTCGGGTGAGAACCTAGCCGAAGTTGGATCAACGTCAATGCGGCTCCATTTTTCCTTCTTGATTCGGCTCGGCTGCCTATCGCAGCTACGCCGCTTTCATCCTTCCGCTGATGAAGCGGAATTCCTGCGTCTTGCCGCCAAAGCCATACGCGGCCGCAGGCACTTCATGCACGAGGGCGTAGCTTTCCTCATGCACCTTACCCAGCAGCCGGCCGAATGCCGCGAAAATTGCCTGCAGATACGCCTCCAGTTCGAGCTTGGTGTTGGTGCCGTCGACAACCTTGATGTCGAGCCAGGCCGTGTTGGTGCCATGTTCGGCCAGCGACTTGCCGCCGGCGAACCAGTGCTCGGGGTCGTGATAGGAAATGGCAACAGCTGTGATCGTCGCGTCCTTGCGCAGATGCGTGGCCGTCAGTTCGGTCACTTCCTTGGCAATGGCGGCGGACAAAGCGGCATCGGGCTTGCCGGTAACGCTGACATTGATGATCGGCATATTTCTTCTCCTCGGTTTCAAGCGGCGCCTCTTCGCCGTCGAGAAAATCATGCCATCGTCCTTTGATCAAAAAAATCGAATTGTTTTTGATAAACACTTTGATAGTATCGAATTATGCAGATGTTCGATCCCGACCTCCTCAAGACTTTCCTCGCTTTCGTCGATGGCGGTTCCCTGGCGCGGGCCGCGTCGATCGTCGGTCGCTCGCCGTCCGCAGTGACCGCGCAGATGCAGCGGCTGGAGGATGTTGTCGGCGAACCGCTGCTGGTGCCGCAGGGGCGAGGGCGCGGCCTGACGCCGGCAGGCGAGGATCTGATCGTTCACGCGCGTCGCATCCTTGCCGCGCACCGCGAGGCGTGGCTGGCCCTCAAAGGCGCGCACGCCGACGGACGCGTCGCCATCGGCACCACGCAGGATTTCGCCGACAGCGGCTTGCCGCAGCTTCTCAGGGCTTTTGCTGTCAGCCATCCGCGCGTCAGGATCGAACTGCGCGTCGGCCGTTCCGCCGAACTGGCGCAGGCTTTACAGGCCGGCACCCTTGATCTGGCCATTGCCATGCGGCAGGTGCCGACACGGGACGAAGTCGGTGTGCTCAAGGAACCAATGATCTGGCTTTGCTCACAGAACGGGCTGGCCACCCGCCACGACGAACTGCCCTTGGCGCTGCTCGATCCCCATTGCGGGTTTCGCGAAGCGGCGACCAGTGCACTCGATGCGGCCGGCCGTCGCTACCGCATTGCTGCCGGCAGTGCCAGCCTTGCCGGTCTGCGCACGGCGGTGCACGCCGGCATCGCCTTGACGTTGAGGACGGCGCGCTTCGCTCATTCCGGCATCGTCGAGGCGCCGCGCGATCTTGATCTGCCGCCGGTGCCGGTCGCCGAATTCGCCGTCCGCTTGCGTGAGGATGCCGACCGGCCGGCGCAGGATCTGGCCGCGTTGTTCAGCGGCAACCTGGCCTTGGCCAATTGAGCCAGCAAAGAAAAAGCCGACCTTGCGGTCGGCTTCTGAGTAGGACGGGCCGAGGGGTTTGGGGGGACTTGGGGTGGCCCGTCGCAGCCATAATGCCTGAGCCCTATGATGGTTCCATGACTTTTCAAATTAATTTTCAGGACCGGATTTCTCGTGATCGGACCACCAACTCGCGCTCGGACGCGGCGAGGATTGGTCATGCATCCGCTGCGCGCTGCCTGGCCATCAGCCAGTCGCGGCCGGCGTGAGCGAACACCGCGCAAAGCACGATGGCGCCACCGACCATGCTGGCTGCCGGCGGGATCTCCGCCAGGAACAGGAAGGCAAACAGGATCGCGAATGGCACTTCAGCTGAACCCAGCAATCCGGACTCGGCCGCTGGAATAAGCCGGGTGCCCTCCGTCCACAGGATCGAAGCCAGCGCGAACGAGGCGCCGAAGGTGGCTAGCCTGAAAAATTCACGGTGGGTTGGCGGATGTGGTTCAAGCCGTTGAAATGACGTAGAATTTGGTTGCTAAGGCCGATCCGA
>NZ_JAMYVK010000049.1:0-54480 GCF_040323975.1 Mesorhizobium sp. M0019
TCCGCCGTACAAGTGCCTCGACCGCCGATCGGATCGGCGGGCTGCAGCTTATGTCAAAGGCCATTGTCAGCAATCATGAGAGTGGAGCGACAAGAAAGGATCAATCTCAACCCGCAGTGGCAACGCGGCCCGGCTTGGAAGACTCCGAGGCAAGTTCTCCTCATAGACTCGATCCTTCGCGGAATGGACATTCCGAAAGTATATCTGCGCGCGCGTGCGGGCGACGTAGTATACAGTCACGATGCGGTCGATGGTCAGCAACGGTTGCGCGCCATTTGGCAATTCCGTCGTGGGGATCTTAAATTGGATTATTTCGAACCCCTACCTGATATAGGCGGCCATCCAATCGCCGGCCTGACATATGCTCAGTTGCATGTGGATTTACGCAAGCGATTCGACGATTTTCAGGTGAGCGAGCGTGCCTACCGAACCAAGGTCGATGACGATGTATCGGTACTCACCTACAAGGATGAGGGTGAATTACAGCGTCGACTGTTCAATCACGAGTTTTTCATACTGAAAGCGCACGGAGACGCTCAAAGAGCGGGTAATGGCATAATCCTGACGGAACGCGATTACCGGGAAATCCTCTACAGACAACGGGCATATCAACACTTGCTGACGGCCATGTTCTCGATGTTCTCTGTCGTGTTTATAGGCGCATCCATGAATGACTCCGAGATGCGCCTACTACTAAACTATATTGCAGATGCATTCCCACAAGACTCTGGGCCCAACCATTACGCGGTGGTAGTGCAAGAGGAAATCACATCAGTGGAACAGGAGCGATGGTTTAAGGATTTGAAGGTCCAGCTGATTCCGGTGAGCAAAGCCGACCATTATGCGGAACTGACCGAGTTTCTCATCACGCTAAAGGCTGCGACGGTCTAACTGTGACGAGAAGTCCACGATGTTGTAGAGCGCGTCCCACAAGGCGAAGGCCTCGTCATGATTGAGTATCTCTGATTGCGATTAGGATGTCCGAAAAACGGAGACCGTTTACGTATGCCTACTGGAGGTCGGAACAATGAATAACTACTCGGGCGTTAGTGTAGTTGAGCAAACCTTGCTGGGCGTTCCTCCAGTGCGTCCAAAAGCTCATTTGTGACAAATAACGCACCCGGCCGAGGCCTCGTCGATGCCGTAGACATCATCGATCGTTACAGGCCGGTTGCCGGCAAGCGGATTAGTGCGCCGCCGAGATAGTAGGCGCGCCCGACGATCCTCGAACTCGTCCTCAATCGCCTTCACGCGAATTGGGTCACTAAGCTCATCAAGCCCCTCTCCCTGACTCCAAGTAAACGGAGACCCATGGTCCTTGGCGGTCTTCTCGTATTCCTTGGCATCCTCAAACGCGTCCGGATGCTCCCGCATCAACCGTACCCACTCGATCTTCTGCTGGAAAAAGCAAAACGTGCAGCCTGATCGTGTCCTCCATCGATAATATTCCGGCTCGCCGATACCGGCGCCGTCCAAGATTTCGATTACACCCGCACGATTTACCTTGTCGTCGCGAAGGGGGAAGTGAACGGTCATATTGCCGTTGGTTGCCTTGTAGCCTTCACGATTGGGCTCGTCGGCGCGGATGGCTACATAGGAATGGATTGCCACGCCGCTCTCGAGATCATCCTTCAGCCAGAGTTCTAACGGACGAAGCTTGAGTTGCCGAGTGCACCAACGTGTTCGCGGAGATGGAAGGAAATGGTTGTATTCTTTTAGCCAGAAGTCGAAGTCTCGATCCGGGTTGAGCCGAAGGATAGGCTTACCCAGAAATCCCTCGAGGCGATCGAGGAAGGAATAGACCTCTTTTAACTCCTTACCGGTGTCGGTGAAGAAGTACTCCAAGTCGACTTCGGGACGAGTTTGGCGCATATGGACAGCGAGGGCGGCGCTGTCGCGACCGCCGGAAACGCCGAGAATATGACGTTCGCGCACAATAGTCATGCGTGCTCCAATTCCTTTGAGGCCGAAAGCCGCTCGACGACCCGGGCAAGTGCGGCTAGCTCGATCGTGGCTCGTACCCCATGGCCGCGAAGACGTGTAAGAAGGTCTTCGGCGATGCCATCGGCCTCCGCCAGTTCCAGATCGGTGACCTCGAAGGAATGGAAGTGCGGACGCTCCTTAGGATCGAGCCCAACCACGACCGAAATTGCCTGAGCCGTCGGCGCCCGGCCCTTAACGCTGGCAAAGCTCTCTGCTTCGCGGAACCGCCGCGCGAGTTTTGCCAACTCGAATGTCGCCTGTTCCTGCTCACGATCGGACCAATTCCGAGGGGGCTTATGGACGAGCAAACTCGCCAGACCCTCGATATCTCCCCCGCTGTTCTCGAACGCACCGACTCGCATGATGAATGCGTCGAGCCGTAAGTCAGCGGTTACGCCCGACGCGGTGACCGCACGCGAACCCACGCCTTCGAAAGTGTCCACCTTTACGCCCAACAGTTCGGCCAACTCGCAGCGCAGCCGGTACAACATCGCCGGGTACGCCATCTCCGATTGTAGCAGTGCGCTGGTGACCGTCACTGCCGGGTCAATCTCACCATGGAGCGCAGCTGCGAGATCGGAAAATAGCAGTGCTTCCGGATCGCTGGCTTTCAGCACTATATCTCGGACCTTGCGGACATTCACGTCCAGGCTGACTGTGCGCTGAGACCAGAGCGGCAGCTCGTGGAATCGCTGATAGAGCGACGAAGCCACTGGCAAGGCGATCGCCTCGACCGGCGACCCGTCCCGAGAGAGGAGCGAAGCGAGTTGTTGAACAAAAGCTTGGTCGCGCTTCGAGCGCGAGACCCTGCGGAGTTCGATGGCCGCAGGATCCTGAAGCATGCGATCGACGAAGACGTCATTGAGCTCAGCCTGATATAAGCCGGCGTCGTAGACGGCCACAGTCGACCGGTTCGCGAGCAAGAACGCAAGGACAAGCAGCGGCATCACGCCTCGCTTGATACCGAAAGGGCGTCGGTTCCAGGTATCATAGAGATCTGCCAAAACGATTTTCCGGCTGCCAGACAGTAATTTCCAGGCGGGCCGCAGGCTCTTACCAGCAGCCGTCTCGTCGGGATCGCTGAATCTCCATGCGCCTTTGTCGTCTTGCCGGTGCAGACCGGCCGGTCGCAACACTGTCAAGTACAGTCCGCGTTCGGCCGGATAGTTCACCATGGCCAGATCCTCGATATCCGGCTTCCTAACCATCGCGTACGCCAAGGCTCGCAGGCCCGCCATGGCACTCGTCGAAGGTTTGTCTCGATAGAGCAGTTCCGATTGAATAATGGGCGCGTCCGTGAAGGCGTTGCTGGAAAGGGTAGAGGCGATGACAGTCAGAGGTCGTCCATCCAGCGCTCTCTCGCGCTTCCCCATCAACCACCAGCTAGCCGTCGAGAACGCTTCGAGCAATTCGCGACGAACCGCATCAGTGATATGAGCGCGTCGCGCAGACAGTTCTCTCCGTGCGATGCGATCACCCTCGAGCTGAGGATGCGATGCCTCGACGCGGTCGATTGCGTAGAGGTCACTGGCGTGTTCGCGCAAAAGGAAGACACTCTTCGCAACTGCGACAGATGCGAGAACGCCGGCACCTTCCAGTTCCTCACCGAGCGCCTTGGCCGCAATATCTGGTTTCGCGTCGAAGCTGCGTGCGTCGGGCAATAGCAAGACTAGTACACCCGACGAGCGACGTTTCGCCTTGGCGAGACGGGCGGCGATCAGCTTCGCCCAGGGCTTGGGGTTCTGCGGGACATCTTCGCCAAATTGGAGCACGACATCGAATACCCGCAGAGCGCCAGTCTCGAAGTAGTGTCGTTTTGCCGCGATAGGGCCAACGCCAAGCCTAGATGGCAGATCGGCCAACACGTCGGGGTCGAGCTTCTGCGTGACCTTCCCCATCGCCTCATCGAGATCGAAATCACTGCCGGCGAATAGCGCGTAACCACCCAGTCGCGGCTGCCGTATCAATATAGCGCGGCTAACCAGCTCACGCAGGGCCGCTTCAACGGCGCTGCCGTCGACCCCCGGAACGCAAAGCGCCAGGACATCGTCGGCAACGGCAAGCCCAGAGCCGTTTTTGAAAAGCTCGATAATGGCCGCAGCCTTCGTCAGCTTAGCTTCCAGCACCCCGCGCATCGCGGCCCGCTCCACCGCCTCGATCGCGAGCGTCATGCGGCTCCCGTCCGGCCCGACCGCCAGCGCGGACCCGAAGTTAGCGACAAGATAGTCCCAGAGTTGATCGGGACCAAACCAGGCGTCGGAGCCGACTTCGACCTCCGCCAAGTGCGCTTGAAAACCGAATGGCTCGGCGGAAGACAGGAAACCGAAGACACTGCGCTCGTTCTGGGCAAAGCGTTGTCGTGACACCGGACCCAAGAGAAGAGCGGTCATGGGGTGCAAGGGCCAGGCGCGAGACAATACATCGCTGAGCGCTTGGACATCGACGGGTCGGCGCTGGCTCACTGCCTTCGCGGTCGCTTGCGCAAGATCGACTGCCGATGGTGGGCGGTTTTCGACGACGATTGCGCGCGCCAACAAGGCTGCGACTTCGTCGGCTTGGGCAACGAACGACACGTTTTGGAAGCGCCCCTGGATCTTGGCCCACTCGTCGCGCGCGTTGCGGTTCAATCGTCCGGCGTACTGCTCGAATGATTGGTGCAGGATGCCGACGATAACTAGCTTGCCGTTCGAGCGTGCGCACCGTTCGGCCAAATCTTGCAGGATGTGGACATCTCCGCCATCCCCCATCGCGTGCTCGAGGAACTTGCCCATCTCATCGACGATGATAAGGAGCCCGCTGCGGGAGCGGCCATGCGCTTCGAGTTCGTCGATTAAAACGCGGTCGTCAATCTCTGCCGCCTCGCGCCGGGACGCCGTCCAGTCGAACGCCTGCGCCGCGGCATCGGTCAATGCCTTTGATAGACTTGTCCGACGTCCAGTTAGTGCTAGCACGTGCCAGGCGCCGTTGCTTTTCGGAAATGCCGCAGCGAACTTGTCTGCCAGATCGGGGCCAACGATCTCCTGCGCCAGCGCTTTCTGCTTCTTGGAGCCGGCCACCAGGTTCGCCACAAGCAGGGCGGCGCAGGATTTGCCCCCGCCATATGGGCCCGTCCAAGTAAATGAGAACTGCCTTCCCTCGTCGATTCCGGCCAGCATGGTTTCAAGCGATTTGCGCACGCTCGCTTGGAGGATGTAGCCCGTCAGCGGCGGCGTGCCGTTTAGGTCGGAATCTACGCGCGCGGAGAGCGCGAAACGCCGCTCTACGTGGACGACCTCCGAGAGCCTGGTCATGCAGCCTCCGCGCAGTTGTAACTCAAGCGGATCAGGTCCAATTCGTTCACGCATCCCAGTTGGGTCGTCAGCGCGACCTGCCGCAGGCCTGCTGTGTCAGTCCATTGGATGGCGCCATCTGTGATCTCGGCAACGAGCATAAGCCGGGCCACGAGGCTATCCTCGTCGAGTTTGAAGATGCGGCCGGGCGATCCCACGCCATAGCAGGCCTGCTCAACCGATAGCGTGGGTGATTGCGGATGCCAACGCGACCAGAAGCGCTTGAGAACCACGGCGAAGACGCCATCTGATAAGGAATGCTTTGGCCCGCGAACGAATTCCAGCTGCCCGGTTGAACGAACCTCGCGCAACAAACCAAGTTCGGCGAGGAGCGGCTCGGAAGCGTCTTCGCCCGTATCGCTGTTCCGCGACACGTAGCTGCGCACGAAGACTTCAACGTCGCGCTTTATCGTGTCGATCGTCGCACGTCCGGAGCGAGCACGGACCACTTCGGCTACCGCCTCGGTCAGATCCTCACGCGAGAAGGATGCCTGATTGAGCAGATTGAAGGCATAGAAGAACGTCGTCGCAACCTCGGGTGCTCCGACGAGGTGGGAATGGATAAGCCAAAGAGTCGAGTCGTTTTCGAGATAGGGATCGAGCCCTCCCTTTTCGCCGAATATCATGTCGCCGAACTTGGTCGGCAGCATCAAGGTCTCTCCGTCAGATATGACGCCCGCTGCCAATGCCCAATGACGCATGGCCAAGGCCATGTTCTTGCCGACTCCGAACCGGGCTATTGCATGTTGTTCCTGAAATGTTCTACGATCGGCACCGCCATTGGCTACCACATCATACGCCTTCTTCAGCCATAACAGCCGAAGCGGGAAAGTTTCGTGACCGGCAAAGCGTAGCGGCACCGCAGGATCTGCGAGATCGTTCTTCATAGCAGAACCCTACTGGAGACTGCCGCCAGCAGGCAAGTGTTATTCGTGCAGAACGTTCGCCAAGACTCGCGCAGCGATCTCAATCTCAGCAATCGTATTGTAGCGTGAGCAGAAAATTCTCAAAGTTTCTGCTGCTTCCTCAGAAGTAATAGACATCGATGTCAAGACATGTGATGAATTTATCTGTCCACTCGTGCAGGCCGATCCTTCGGAAATTGAGACCTTATCTCCTATCTTCCCGATAACCGAGACGGCATCTGCTCCCGGAAACCTCATGCTAAGGCTCCCGGGAGCTCGCAACTGCTCGGGAACATTGAGGAAGTACTTAACTTGCAAACCGTCCAATTCTTGCAACAGGCGTTCAGCCAGCATCGCGCTGTGACGGGAATCTTGCTCTAGGAGCTTGCGGCCGAGTCTCGCAGCGGCGCCGAAGCCAACCACCAGCGGTGTGGGCACGGTGCCCGGGCGCAGGCCGCCTTCTTGGGTGCCGCCGAATAGGATCGGGCTCGGCCGATATTGAGCGGCAGCTGAGACGAACAGGGCGCCGATTCCCATCGGGCCATAGACTTTGTGGGAGGAAAAGCTCGCGAAATCAAACTCGCTTGCGTCGAACGGGATTTTCCCCAGCGCTTGAGCCGCGTCTACGTGAAACATCGCACCCGAAGTCCTGGCGATGGTTGCAACTTCTTGTAGCGGCTGGATCGAGCCCACCTCGTTGTTGACGGCCATGACAGAAACGAGGAGCGTTCTTTCGGAAACGAGTTCTCTCAGCGCGGTCAGATCGACAACGCCCGTCCGCAAGACTGGCGCGATTACAATGTTAAAGCCTCGCGTGGACAGCGATGCCGCCGCCGCCAGCACGCTTTTGTGCTCGATCGCAGACACGACGATTTCATTCCGCGCATCACCGGCCACCAAAGCAGTTTCAGCCACACCTCGAATGGCAAGATTGTTGGCCTCCGTCGCTCCAGAGGTGAAGACGATCTCTTGGGAGTCTGCACCGACAAGCTCGGCCACGGATCGGCGGGCCTCTTCAGTAGTTTGAGCGGCCAACATGCCGCGCAGATGCGGCGAATGAGGATTGCCCGCCTGCCTGTGCCACCAAGGCGCCATGGCTTCGAAGGCCTCAGGCGCTAGAGGCGTCGTGGAATGTCCGTCAAGATAGATCGATGTGGGCGTCATGCGCTTGTTTTTCGTTGCGGGGTCACTCTAGCGACTGCCGTCGAGGCTCGTAAGAAAGTCTTTGTCGCCCGTGGCGATTGCGTCGACGGCTAGTTCAATGTCCTCGTCGGACAAGAAAGGGGCCTGTGCGAACACTACACTGGGCTCACCGCTCAAGCGCGCCGCAAGGTGGCCCAAACCCAGTAGCTGCTCGGCGCCTTTCACACCGAGAGCAATTTCCGATGTACCAATACTGGCAACTTTGAGAATGAGCCGATTGCCCAGATTGTCTCTAAGTTGCATGGGCATGACGTTTGCGTCAGGTCGCTGCGCAGCGAATACAAGATGAATTCCGGCCGCTCGTGCTTTTACTCCTAAACGGGATACGTTCGCGGTCACCGCAGCCTTATAGTCCTCGGTAAGCATCCACTCAGCAAACTCATCGTGGATCAAAAACATCATAGGCAGTCGATCTTTTGCTGACGCTTTCACGTTGAACGACCGAATATCCCGGGCACCGTGAGCGCGAAAGAGTTCGTACCGACGCTCCATTTCCGCGACAAGAGCTTCCATCACCGCCACCGCACGATCTTGTTCGACCACTACACCCCCCTGCACATGAGGCAGACGCTCGACAGCGGCATAGTCAACGCCCATCTTGGGGTCGATGAGGTAGATTTGTGCTAGGGCGCTTGGATTGGTCGCGGCAATGTCCAGAATGATCGCTTGGATTAACACCGATTTGCCACTTCCGGTCGCTCCAGCCACCAAAGTGTGAGGCTCGTGCGGCTGCCCCCCACCGAAAGCCCCACCGAGGTTCAGGTACAGGATCTCGCCATCAAGTTCCCGCAGGCCCAGGACTATGGACGTGTTCACGCCGGCAGTATTGCGGTTTGTAGCTCGCCGCGACCAGACGTCCCAAAGAGAAACGATCTGCCGCTGTGGCCGTGCGACGCCGACGACGATCTCACCTGGTAGCGGTGACACAGAAATCAACCTCAAGCCGTGCGTCGTCAGCAGCGCTGACTGCCGGGCCTCGATGTCTTCGACGCGGAGGCGGTCGGTCCCGGTGAAGCGGATCAGGGCAGCATTTGGTGTCAGCCGTGTGTTGGTAATCTTTGCCTGTAAATTGTAGCCAAGCAGAGCAGTCCGGAGCTTCTGGGCTGTGGTCTCTAACCATGCTTGTTCATCGACCGAGTCGGCCCGTGCTTGATGCGCTCTTGCCCGGACCAGCGCTGCGAACCCGACCTCCGGCGATGGCACGACCCGGATCGGAGCTCCTTCAACGCTTGCGGCCTCGGGCGCGCTCGTAGTATCCGATGCTGATCGTGAGGGTTCGAGTGGCATCGTAGGTTTGCCGACTAAGGGCGCGATAGTGTTGTCGTCTGACACCACCGTCGTTGCATCGCTTCCGGTCCTATCAGTGTTACCGGATTGGTCTCGCGAAGCAGGACTTTGAGAGGCGAGCCCAGACCCGTTGTCTGCTTTCGAGATCGGGCTTGTCCAATTCACCCGTGGTGCTGGTGATCTGAAATCCGCCGTGTCCCAAGGATGAAGCTCTCCAAGTAAACTGCGGACGCCCTTAAGCGGGACACGCGCGTCGTAAGCCTTGATTAGCTGCCGCAGTCCCTCTCGGGTGTAGAGTTCTTGCAGGCCATTGCTGATTTCCGGCAGGGCTTCCTGCTCACCAGGCTGCGCATTTGCGTCGGCCGGGCCTGAGATAAAGACATGAGAATAGCCACGAAGGTCAATCCGAACGCTGCCGCGGCGAATACCATCCCTGACTTGCTCAAGCGCCGCCGATTTGCCGAGCGCGGTTGTACCGTCCAAAAGCAAATCCGCAAGCCTCGATAGCCAAAGGTCTCGATCAAGCCGCCCGGGGTCTCCAAACAATGCGTCGTCAATGCGCTGGACTGTGTGGCGCAGCTGCTGTTTGGACTTGCGGCTGGCTTCTGCGGCGCCGGCAGTTTCCACATACTTGGCTTCCGTGACGACAGCCCGAAGCTGCGCTGCACCATCCGGGCCGCCGGTTACGCTCAGAGCCAAGATGTCGGCGATGCCTTCTTCACGCTGGCCGAGCCATTCGGCGTAGTCGTCGAGAAGGAACCAGGCAATTGTCGCGTCGCCACCCAACTCCTCGGCAACAAGCGCGCGACTCAATACCAGACCGATCAGTTCACCCGCCGACACGCCACGCTTTGCTGCTCGCAACACGATGTCGCCGGATATTTCGGCTGCCTCGTCGATCATGCGACGGGCTAGGTCGGATAATCGATCATCTGCAATGCCTAGGTTCAACTCGGTCAGGCGCCTACGGACAAGGACGTGAAGGATCCGTAGTTCGGAAGTTGACGACACGACCATGTTGCGGCCATGCGTACGCTGCCTACGATAACGAATGACCTTGATGCCTTGAGCCGCCAGTTGGCGCTTATCCAGCAGGTCGTCATAAGTCGCGACCCATTCAGCGAGACCATGGACCTCGTCGAACATTGACTTCAGACCGTGGTCCTGGAACGAGATTTGGCGCGCCGGGAGATAGTGCTCCCCTTCGGGATGAGACTGACGACGAACGACGCCCGCGACCGCGTCGACGTAGGCCCACCCCACAGAGGGCTGGCGCGGACAGGCGAGATAGCTTGTCGCCTTCAACTCGTCTTCCGCCGTAACTCGACGGTAGGACCAACGAGCTGGCACGTGATCTAGCAAAGAAGGTTCGGCGGCACCCGGTGCGATTGCGAACCAGGCTTCCTTTGCCTGCCGTGACACGACGTCGTGCATGAATGCGACATCGACGTTGCGATACTCTGTCGAACTGGAGCCCACCCCCCCGTCCAGCATCACGCCGATACGGAGTTTTGACATAAAATTCCGAGACGTTTCGCTAACGACGACAGCGTCGGGATCACTTTCGGACCGCTCCAACAATTCGCTGTAGACGCGGCTAAGCTTCGGACGGTCTCGATGACGAACGAGCACGTTGCAGTGCACTTCCTCTTGGTCTTGGACCGACCCAAGAGCGTTGATGGTGGCAAGGGGCAAGCCTGCGGCGTCGCAGTTGTAGAGCATGATGCTCAAGTTCGATCGTTCGTGCGGCTGCAGATCCAGATATCGCTCGATCAAGGTTCGGATTTGGCGAGCCGCCTCGGAAGGGTCTACATCTGTCGCCGCTTCGGACGGATCGCGAACCGGACGCTCCATGAGACTGTAATCATTGACGGTGGTTGTCTCTGCCAGAAGAACAGGCTCTGAGCCGGCGTAGCCGACAGCGATTTCCGGATAATAAGGATGCGTCAACTCGGAGCGGAGATCCGCGAAAAACAACCGAGAGTCGCCGAAATTAACCTCGTTCGCCGTTAGAAGATGCGCCGTCAAGCCGGCAAGAGATCGCATCTTCACTGCCGTCGCGGCCAATCGAAGCGGATGCCACGGCGCGATAAGGGCAGATGGCGCAGCCCCCGATATCTCGACACAACCCAAGGCTAGAACCGGTTCCCACAGATCTCGACGGCTGATATCGCCTGCCGCGTGCAGTGTCAGTTGTCGAAGCAGAGCGCCATAGTCCTCGGCTTGCGAGAGCAGGGCCGGCGACCCCACGCCTTGATTTCTCCAAGCCACAATCGCCTCACCGTAGCTTTCCGAGAAGCGGCGCCAAGCGTCGACGATCGCAGCACCGCCGGCGACTGATATCCGACCGGTATCGACCGCAGCTTTCAATAGCTTTGGAAACGCCTTGCCGACGTCCTCGCCAACGTTGGCACGCGGAACCAAGGAGCCGGAATCTTGACCGAAGGCCGGCTGCAAGGTGGCCACGTCGCTCAACGAAACGGATTGGAGCGCGCCCTTTCGGCTGACGGGAAGCCGGGCCACTTGGGTTCGAACGAACGGTCGCTTAGCCAAGCGGTCCAAGTCATCGGGCAATTCCAAACCGATGGCGTCCGGCTGCGAGGTCCAGATCAGTTGCACCATTGTTCGCTCGGCGGAGGCGCCGCTGCCGGCGGTGAGTGCTATGTCGAACTTAATCTGTAAGCTCTGACGAGAAACCGAGTCGTTGCGGCGATATTTCTTGAGCTTCGACGCCTTCTCAAGCAGCGCCTCATATTCAAAAAGGTGAGAGGTTTCCCACGTGACTCGATCACCCATGAGTGTATTCAAGCCCTTGTAGCGAAGTGCAAACGCCCGCCCCACGTCGGCGTTTAGGTCGAGCCACTGTGAACGGCTCTTCCTCGCAGTACGGATTTCCAACTCTCGGCGAACGCCAGGGTTGGTTGTTTGACCAAACAGTCGCTCGATTGCGCGCAGCAGGCCCTCCAGAAAGTCTGTACATTCGATAGGTCGGCCGTAGATGAACCGTTCCCACTTTGCGCGCAGAGCACGCGCTGAGGCGAAGTCCTCAAGGTGACTCTCAAAAAATTCGCGATCGTCGTCACGCGGCTCTTTGAGAGAGCGTTCCCGAAGCACCTGAAGATAGGTGCGATCAGCCTCGCTGAGCCGGTCGGGCTTTTCGTATTCGAAAAACTGCGAAGTTTCCTCCGGCAGCTTCGTCTTCTTTAGTCGAAGGCCCGAGAACAGCTGAAGGATGTTATCCGCTTCCCACTCATACTCAGCCAGATCGGCGACTTCGGGTCCCCAACCCGGTGGGGCGACAATGAACGCCTCGACGGCGGGATGGGCTTCTGCCGTGACCTCGTCGCGCACGACGTCGAACAATGAGCGAAGCTCATCGGTTTCGATGATTTGACGCGATGGGCGTTGCTTGGCCAGAAGGGGCTTGCGGTCGGAGACAAGTTTCTCAAAGAGCTTTTTCCACCGCGATGGCTGATCCTGATCTTTGGTGCGCAGGGTCAAAAAGTATCCCGAGTCCCGCGGGAGCTGCAGCGCCGGCAGGGCCCAGCCTAACGCCGCTGGCACCGCCATCGAATGATCCTCGATGCATGTCCGCGTGAGCTCGACATAATGACTGACTTGGTGAAGGGTCCAGTCTTCCGCAGCAGTCAGGCCGCGCAACGCGGCCTCCCAGGCGCGCAGTTGCTCATCAGGTAGACCGAGCCCATGAGCTGCCGGGCCGACCCAAAACGCTGGGTTCTCCGACAATTGCTTGGCGCCGATCAGAGTCACGTCCTGTAAAGAGGCGCCTTGGTCGTCGTCGGTATTGGCAATGAGCAACGCAGGTCGATCGCACTCTGCGTGACGCAGGGCTACTGTCCTCTCGTCAGTCACCACAGATTCCGGGAGGTCTTGTCCGGCAACGAGTGATCGAGGCACCACAATCCTCATCCGGGATTCGGTCGCATGGTCTTGCAGCAGCGCCCTCACGATCGCGGCAACTTGAGGTCCGGTCAGGCGGTCGAGCATGAAACGAGCGATGCCATCCCCGTCAGACACAACTGATAGCCGTTCGGCTAGTGACGCCGCTCCTGCGGCGCCGATCAGATCAAATGCATTCACGCGACTTCATCCCTCTGAAAGGGGTTTTCGACATAGGCGCAAGAGTCTGACAGGCGCTTCAGCAGGCCAAGACTAGCCAGTCGCTCCTCTAGTCGCCGCGCGTTGTCAGAAAAATCCTCTTGATCGGCGTCGCCTCGGTCGATGAAGAGCCGGGCCTGCTGGTCGCCGATGATCAAGCCATAGCGCTGGTGCAGTTCAACTAGGAAGTCCTTAAACTCGATCCGACGGTCCACACAGCAGACTACGAGGGTCTTGAGGAGTCGGTCGGTGGGCGCATAGCGCACGCGACGACTCGAACGCCGCGACGACAAGCCTATGAGACGTGCCCAAGTGGCGTGCACTTTTCCGACATGCTGTTTATGTCGCACGAAGGCCTTCTCCACGAGCCGGTCCATCAGCTCTTGAGGCGCCCCCCTCAACTCATCAGCATCGTCGGCATCGGGCCAATCGAATGCCCGCTGCAGAATTTCAGCTGCGTTTAAAGATGGCTCGTCCGACTCCAGCGCCGAGCGCCACTCTTCAGTGTGCTCGGTCGCACGCAGATAGTGCTCCAACGCCTGTTCCGGCTTGGCGTTATTAGTCTGGAACGAGTCGGCAGACAGGTCTCGGACGACAGATTTCTTCGGCGAGACGATTTCACAGACCATGGATATTGGCAGTGCACCAAGAACCTCCCGAGAGCGGTCCAGCTGGTAGAGTATCAAGTTCAGCCCCGTGATCGCCACCAGATGCGGGATAGCATCATAGGCCGGGATCGGACGGCCTAGTATCGCCAACCAGTCATCAGCCAAGCGGTCGAAAATGGGGTGCGTCGAACAAGGCAAGTAGGCGCCGCCACGGTCTTGCCGGGCGTATTGAGTATCGGCCTGCAGGGCCTTCACGAGCCTCTCGTAAGGTGTGGACGCGTCCAAGAATCTGCTGACTAGACGCTCGCGCAACTCGGCGGAGCGCCGGCTTCTACAAAGCATAAGATAGAGAATTTCACCGGTTCGAGCGAAAAACCGGCGATCGGTCGCAACGTTGCCCTGTGCACTGACATTCACGTCCTCATAGAGTGCGCTTGCGCCGAACGGGAAGACAAATTTCGAGCTCCACCGCTTGTTGCTTCCCCCTTCAATGGCCGAACTTTGAAGGAAGCTCACGACAGAGGCAAAGTCTTGGAATCGGTCGAACCTTTCGCGCAGGTAGCTAAAATCCGTGTCATCGAGACCGCCGGCGCTCAGAGCCATCTTCTCAAGCCAGAGTTTCCACGCAGCGTCATCAGACAGGTCGGCCGCGAGGACTGTCACGATATGGGGGTTATTGAAGATCAGGTTTCGCAATCGAAGCTGAGTCTGCGGTCGATATGCTAGGGTGTTCAGGCCCGCCTCTTCGAGAGCCCGCCCCTCGACGTTTTCGGCTTGTAAGACACCGAGGAATTCCAGAAACGTAAGCCATGGCGATTGCTCGTCGTGGAGTCTGTGTCCCCAAATAGCTTCATCGACCCAGATCGCCGGGCCGTTGCGATCCTCGTAGCCAACCGGCCTAGCCAACACTTCCATGGCTATGCCCTCACCGTTACGCGACGTGTTGACGCGCGGCCGTCTGCACTGAGCTCAATGAATCGAAGGACAAGTTCGCCACCGATCGGTGCAGCCTCATCGTTGACGATCCGGCGCCGTTCCGTCGCGCTTAGCAGGCGTGCTTTGAACGCCAAAAGATCCTCGTGACACTCCAGTGAAAAGCTGCTTGGGAGAGCCCCTTCCGATACCCGGCCTAGGAATTCAAACCGGGTGGCCGACAGGGCGAGATTAATGGGGCCGGGGTCGTCGCCTCGGGAAACACGTACGGACAAGCCCACGCCGCCGCGCCCGTCGGCAATCAAGGTGATCTCTTCACCACCTTGTTTCGGCACCGAGATCAGCTCATCCAGCAACGGACTTGTCTTCGATTGGGAATGACTTCCCGAGGTGGCCAACACAAGCTCGTCCTGATTCAGAACCAGCATTCCGGTGAAGATCCTGTTTAGACCGCGCATAATCATGGGCATGACCGTACGCGGAGGCGACTGGTTGTTTGCCAGGCGCTTCGCAACGTCCAAGTAAAGCCCTGCGTATCGAAAAATGGTCAGATCCCAAAGCTCGTAGTCCGTTGAATCGGAGTCCGGGAGAGTGAAGAAAAGTCGTTGCCGTTGCGTCCGGAGCAACGCCAGAAAGTTTCCTTTGGCGTTGGCATCCTCTCCCTCAAGGTAGGCGCGTTGCGCATTGGCGTACGCTGTCGTGCCCCCATAGATGTTGTCGCAAAGGACTAGGTCACGATAGGGTACAGCAAGTGTGGGGTCATCGGCCCCATAGACTAACAGGTTATCCACCTCGTTGCTGGTCTCGGCGCCGATACCGAAGAGGTTCAGCTTTCGGAACAGCTCCGTCTTTTCAGCGCGGCTAGGTTTAAGGTTTTCCCCGAATACGTTCCGGTAAACGCTCGCCCTGTTCATCGAGCCCCGCGCGATGATGTCTGGGACATCGGCACAAGACATCAGACCATCCCTCGCATTCGGGTGGCCTAGGAGAATGTTTGCGACCAGCGCAAGGAGCTGGCGCACGGGGAAATGACCGCCGTTATGTTCGCTGATTTCGATGAGGTCGGTAAGACGGCGCCGAAAGAGGCCGCCGTCCAACTCACCGGTGAGCCTGGCGCGGTTCTCGCGAATCGGGCAAGCTGCATGGCCCTCGTTGTTCGCTGGACAAGTCCCACAATGGTCCCAGCCTTCATGCTCGGTCATCGCTTTGATGACATCACCGATCATTGCGGCGGCAGGGGCCCGGCTGAGGTCGCTCAAACCGAGATGGACATTGGTATCCGGATTGAAGCCCGTGACCAGCAACTCCTCGACGGCGCGATTGAACGCTTGCATCGCAGCCGAATCCGGCGCTGCCTTTAATTTCTCAAGAAGCTGTCCGTGATTGGCGGCGACCAAATAGAGACGCGGTGCGTCCTCATGGGTGAGGTCTTGGGCCATCTGTTCGAGTAGTGTAGCGCTCTCGTCATCTCTGAGCTCGCTCAAGTCTTTGACTATGATGACCTGCCGGTCGCCAAGGGCCAGTCTCTGCACCTTCTCGCCGACGTTCCAGTTGTCCTCCGAGCCACCGAGAGCCCGCCAAACCTCGCGGCAATGATACGTTTTTCCATCGCCGGCGGTCCCCGTCAAGATTTCAGAGCGCGGAGCGGCAGAAGCAAAATTGGCCATTAGTTGGTCCAAAAACTGCGCCGGTAAAACAAGCGGTTTGATCTTATGACGGGACAATGCACGTTGAATGGTTTCGTCGTACATATTGTCGTTAGTCGGGATTGGCCCATAATTTCTGATAAACCGGACCCAGCTATTCATCGACATGTTTTTAAAGTTGTCCCCATCCAACTCGCTCATCGCCAACTAAACCACGCCTTCGTCGAAGGTTCTAGGAAGGCTGCGCTTACTGGCTATCTTTTTTCTGCGCCCAAGAGAATCACCTCGCGCAGAGTATGATCGTGTTTGGCATTCCAATGTCTATGGTCCTGCAGTAATTGGTTCTGGTTTCATCAACTGAGAAGAGGCCGTTGGACAATCGGCAAAAATGAGGGATGGGTTGAAGGTGGCGGACTGTGACGGAGGGGCGAATATAATTTGGGAAGAGCGCCGTAGCGGATGGAAAGTGCGCGAAGGGGACGCCCGGAGCGAGATGGACGCGGACTATGCCCGTGTCGTTCACTCGGCCTCCTTCCGGCGACTACAGGGCAAAACTCAGATCCTCAACCTCGGCGACAGCGACTTTTACCGGACCCGGCTAACCCATTCCCTGGAAGTAGCCCAGATTGCAAGCAGTGTCACACGCCAATTGCGACACGACAACGAAGGTCCCCCTGCCGTAGCTCACCTACCCGACCTAACCATGATCCAGGCTATCGGCTTTACCCACGATCTCGGTCATCCACCCTTTGGCCATGGTGGCGAGGTCGCGTTGAACTACTGCATGCGGAACCACGGCGGCTTTGAAGGTAACGGCCAAACCCTGCGCATCCTCTCGAAGCTCGAAAAGTTCTCGGCGGCCCACGGTGCAGACCTGACGCGTCGGACCTTACTTGGCACTCTCAAATATCCAGCGCAATTCAGCCGCGTAAACAATCCAGACATCGTGCCGAGCCTCGTTGTTGGGACATCAACCGTCGAGTTGGTCGACAGGAAGTTGTCCAAACCGCCGAAGTGCTACATGAACAGCGAGCAAGACGTGGTCGATTGGATTCTCAAACCGCTCACAGAGAGTGATCGCAGTATTTTCACCTCCGTCGAACCGGTCAAAGGAAAGCACGGCAAAGCGCTGCATAAGTCGTTCGACTGCAGCATCATGGATCTGGCTGATGACATCGCCTTCGGTGTGCACGACCTTGAGGATGCCCTGGCCCTCAAGCTCATCAGTGAGGATGATTTCCGGCAATACGTCCTGGAGGGGGCTTGCACATCGCACCTCGACGCATTGAAGCAAAACTATCCGGATGAATTCGGAAACGACGTCTACGACGGCCTCATCAAAATGCTTTTTAGCAATAGTAGGACTCGCAAGCATGCGATCAGCCGGATGGTCGGACATTTCAACACCAACTGCATCATCGACACGATTGAGGAGATCGACGAGCCGGTGATCCGCTACCGCGCGGGTATGAGGCCCAAGCCACGCCTCTTCCTCGACGCTCTGAAGAAACTCGTTTACGACCTCGTGATCCTCAGCCCCGCAGTGCAACACCTTGAGTTCAAAGGCCAGCGAATGGTCATCGCGGTGTTCGAGGTCTTCCAGTCGGAACCCAAAGCATTCCTGCCTCGCGACACATTTGAGATCTACCGCGACAGCCGCGACCCGGTGCGCGTAATATGCGATCACGTCTCCGGCATGACGGACGCATTCCTGCTGAAGACCTACGACCGGCTGTTCAGTCCCCGCATGGGATCGGTCTTCGACAAACACTGAGAGATGGCCACCTTTTTGACCTCGGTGGCTTGATCAAGTGTTAGCAATCCGTTGTCGGAGCCGGCGCTAATCCAAGCCTCGAGATGAAAACTCTGGCATCACCACGCTGAGCCGTTCGTCGACCGGGCAAGCTCTAATGCCCGAGTCTGCAGGTAGGGGAGAGATGGTCTTGGCCATCTCTCCCCCACGAATGCCGCCTGCGCCAGAGCGGGGTCGCCCGCTCGCAAGGCGGCACATGATCGCAAATTCTTGAGCTGATCCAATCCGCCCCGCTCGACGCGCAGCCCAGCTCTGCTCGCCGGCATTCGCCCCCCTCTCTGCCGCGCGCTCACGCGCCCCCGGAAGGCATGCCGAGGGGCATGCCTTCGGCATGTAACGGGAAAGGACCAGAACCATGACAACCCATGAAACAACTGCAAAGACGGCAACTGCCAGGGAGAGCGGAACGGAGGTTTTCATTCCGCTGAACAAGCTGAAGAAGTCGCCGCGCAATGCGCGTAAGACCCCGCACAGCGAGGCGATCATCGAGGCTTATGCTGCCAGCATCGCCGCCAAGGGCATCCTGCAAAACCTTGTGGTGGAGCCGGAGCTTGACAGCGAGGCCGCGGAAACCGGCTTCTATTTTGTCAGCATCGGAGAAGGCCGCAGGCTGGCGCAGTTGCTGCGCGTGAAGCGCAAGCAGATCAAGAAGACCGAGCCGATCCGCTGTGTCGTTGACACCGTGAACGATGCGCACGAGATCAGCCTGGACGAGAACATCACCCGCGAGGATATGCACCCCGCAGATCAGTTCGAGGCCTTCCGTGGGCTTCACGAGGAACGCGGATGGGGTGCTGAGGAAATCGCCGCCCGCTTTGGCATTACCGCGCATGTTGTTCGACAGCGCCTGCGGCTCGGCGCTGTAAGCCCCAAGCTGATGCAGGTTTATCGCGAAGGCGAGCTCACCCTCGACCAACTGATGGCCGTGCGGCGTGAAGCTGCGTAAGTGATTGTTTTGCTTGTCGTCTAGCGGCAACACGACAAAACCTGCCGTTCCTCCGGCAGTAGCCTAGGGATGCAGGCATGACGGGAGACTGCTGTGTCTGAAGCCATCCTGACAATGTACTCCGATCCCGAAAGGGTGAAGCAGAACCCGTGAGGGCAAACGCGAAGCTGCAAGCATTATGTGGCAGGAGGCTAGGCTTGGAAGTAAGGTGAACATATGTGAATCGGCGTTAAACCTCGTTAGTTGTAACGTGCCAAAGATGCTGTCAGGCACGAACCAAAATGGTAAGTGGGTTGGACTTCGGATTTGCCATTTCCGAAGCGAGGACTTCGAACCCACCGGGGAAAAGCCGGCACCTAACCTTCCATCGTCACTTACGTGGAACACGATAAGCCCGTATCTCTGCCTAGCAATGGGCAGGCCGACCGCAAGGAACGCTGTTGGGGGTGCGGGTATGGGAGGTCGGAGAAAGCAAATGCCGCGCTGTAATGGCGTGGATAGGGGTTGCGGTTCGCCAACATCACCCCGCCCGAAAGGGAGCAGACTTCCGACTGGTCTCTCGTCGCGAGAGAGTTTGTAGAACCCTCGACAGGAGGACACGCAAATGACGGTCATATCCATGACTGGTGCGGCCTCCGGCGGTGAGGTCGACTGGCACCAGATCGACTGGGCTAGCGCGCACCGAACCGCTCGGCGGCTGCAGATGCGTATCGCGAAGGCAGTTCGGGAAGGCCGCTGGGGCAAGGTGAAAGCTTTGCAATGGCTGCTGACCCACTCGCGTAGCGGCAAAGCCATTGCCGTGAAGCGTGTCACCGAAAACCAAGGAAAGAAGACACTCGGTGTTGACGGGGAAATCTGGGACACACCGGGTAAACGTGCCAGAGGAATGTTGTCGCTCGCACGGCGAGGCTATCAGCCACAGCCGTTGAGACGGGTGTTCATCCCGAAAGCGAACGGAAAGATGCGTCCATTGGGCATCCCGACGATGCGGGACCGGGCGATGCAGGCACTCCACCTGCTCGCATTGGAACCGATCTCGGAGTCCACGGCGGACCCGAACTCCTACGGCTTCCGGCCGGAGCGAGCGAGCCGCGACGCGGCGGAACAGTGCTTCCAGGCACTGCGCCAACGTGTATCGGCCCAGTGGGTTCTCGACGCGGATATATCCGGTTGCTTCGACAACATCGGCCACGACTGGCTCATCGCCAACGTCCCCACGGACAAGGTGGTGCTTCGGAAATGGCTGGAATCCGGCTTCGTGCAGGATGGTGAGTTGTTCGCGACGGAAGCGGGAACACCGCAAGGCGGTATCATCTCGCCGACGCTTGCAAACATGACCTTGGACGGGATGGAAAGGGTGTTGCGCAAGCGCTTCGCTCCCAGCCACCCGCAATGTCGAAAGAACAAGGTCAATCTGATCCGCTATGCGGACGACTTCGTCATCACCGGTGCCTCGAAAGAGCTGCTGGAGGAGGCAAGATCGCTGATGGAGGACTTCTTGCAACAGAGGGGGCTCGCCCTCTCGGAGGAGAAGACCAAAATCGTGCATATCGAGGAAGGCTTCGACTTCCTCGGCTGGAACGTGCGCAAATATGATGGGAAGCTCCTCATCAAGCCTGCCAAGAAGAATGTGCAAGCGTTCTTGCGCAAGGTCCGGACGATCATCAGGGAAGCCAGAACCGCGAAGCAGGAATATGTGATCGGTCGCCTCAATCCGGTTATCCGGGGATGGGCGAACTATCACCGCAATCAGGTGGCGGCAGAGACCTTCGGAAAGGTCGATCACCTCATCTGGAAGCAACTCTGGCAATGGGCTTGCCGCAGGCACCCGCATAAGCCGCTAACTTGGGTGAAGGATCGTTACTTCGCTCGGGAAGGCACGCGAAACTGGGTGTTCCGGGCAGAGGTGAATGACGACGAAGGGAACTACGACACGCGAAACGCGCCGGCGCGCCAGATGCTCCGAGCAATCGCCGACCGACCGGGATCGACATTTCGGATGACCAACCGGATGTTCAATGGCTCCGGCCACATCGGTCACAACAAGTTCGTCGTCTACATGCCGGACGGCAAGACCGGCACCCAAGTGCTGACCGGCTCGACGAACTGGACATGGACCGGTATCGCCGGACAGAGCAACAATTGCACGGTAATTGAGGACGCCGATATAGCCGCCGGCTATGTCGACTACTGGGACCGCCTGCTCAAGGACAAGCAGGTCGATCCCGTGCCGCTCAGTGGCCCGGCAACTGGCGCCGTCCAAGGAGACACGCTTAAGACTGGTGATCTCGAGCCCAGGACCGCAGCCCTGGGCGGTGGCGCGACAATAGAGGCTTGGTATTCGCCCAACATGCCGGGGAAAGCGCAGCCAAGCACAAGCAAGAGCAAGGCGCCCGAGGCGCCTCCAGACATGGTGCGGCTGTTCTCCCTGATGCGTCAGGCCAAGCGAGCGATCTTCTTTCTCGTTTTCTACCCCTCTCAGGGGGGTGCCAACTCGATCGTCGGCGAGGCGGTCAACATTGGGCTGAAGGACACTACCCTGGAGGTCGTTGGAGCGGTTTCCGACCCGAAGGCCATGTGGCTCTACCAACCCGGGGGCAAGACGCCCACAGGACAGAAAATCCCTGGCTGGTCGCCACGCGTATTCGAGCAAGCTGGCGTATCAATCGTTCGGGCCACAGCCCTGACGGACAAGACGCTGGCAGATGATATTGGCGACTTCAAGCTGGGCGAGATGTTGACCGCCTTCGGGAACGGTATCGGCGCTATCATCCACGACAAGATTCTGGTGATAGATCCAATGGACCCCAAGAATTGTGTCGTCGCGTTCGGAAGCCACAACCAGGGTTTCAAGGCCTCATACGGCAACGATGAAAACCTCGTGATAGTGCAGGGGCACCGGGCGATCGCCCAGGCCTACGCAGCGCACGTCCTGGATGTCTACGATCACTACAAATTCCGGGCACGTGAGGCTGAGATCGCGGCCAAAAAGAAGGGCCAGAAAAGTACGGCGGGTGCTGACGAGACTGGCTGGGACGGGTTCCTGAAGACCACCGACAGCTGGCAGAAGAAGGCGTCCAAGCGTATCGCCGGCTACGTGACTGAGTAGTTTGTGCGCACTGTCGAACGCCTGGGGCGCTAATGACCTCAGCTTACTGCTGTCGAAATTGTGGCGTACGGGCGTCGTCTTATGACTGCTACAGGGGGAAGGCGCGATGAAGATCATTATTTTCGGCTTACTGCTCGCAGGTACGACTTTCAGCCAAGCGTTCGCATGGGGCCAGGAGGGCCATGCGATCGTTGCGGAAATTGCCCAGCGCAGGCTGTCGGCAACCACTCTGCTCGAGGTCAAGCACATCCTCGGCGGAGAAGTCTCAATGGCTTCCGTCGCGAGTTGGGCGGACGACGTCCGCAGTGGCCCCCATCCCGAGACCTACAATTGGCATTTCGTGGACATTCCCCTGGCGGATAGCACCTACGATCCCGTGTCTGAATGTGCGGCGAGCCCTAAGGGAGATTGTGGAATCGCTGAAGTCGACCGAGCCGAGCACGAAATAACCTGCTCGGCCGATCCAATGCAGCGTCGGGACAGCCTTCGCTACCTGATCCACATTGTCGGCGACCTCCACCAGCCTTTCCACACTGTTGCTGAAGGCAACGGCGGGAATGAAACCAAAATCGTGGTCAAGTTCGGCGGTCTGATTAAATTCCCGCCGAAGGTACCAGACGATAACCTTCACGCGGTCTGGGACAGCACCATCATCAAACAGACGACATATGCCTGGGGATCCTATGTCGACAGGCTTGAAGGTGATTGGCTTCTTAAGCACCCAGAGGCGTCTGAGACGCTGGACCCGACGGCCTGGACACTCGAGGCCCATGCTCTTGCCAAAGACGTGGCTGCAGGGATCACAAACTGCACGACGCTCGACAATAGCTACTATGACAAGGCATTGCCAATTGTCGATGAGCAGTTGGGCCGCGCGGGTCTGCGTTTGGCTGCTGTTCTCAATCGTTGGCTTTCGACCGCTCCGGCTTGTCCGCTACCCTGAAACTTAATCGCACACGGCGGAAGTCCAAATGCTTGGTCTTTCCCTCTGGGATCGCGTTCCGAAGAACCTCCGCTTGGGCCTTATTCCGATCCTGACGACGGCGCTATTGGTACAATCTGGAACCCAGACGGCCACGGTCCTATCATGCCTGTCGCATGGGACGCCATTTTGCAATGATCCTAGCAAGCTTTCGGTCATCGATATCCAGGGTCTCCTGATCCTGGTGAATTTCGTCGTTGTGTTCTGGTTTGCCTATCGGGCCCTAGGGGATTCTCTGGTGAAATCCGGCCAAATCAGCCTTGATGTCAAGGTGATCGGTTTGGGAACTGCATTTTTGAGCAGCCTCGAGATCTATGGGTATGCCTTAAAAAATGGGGTTCCCGAGCGGTTGGTGTTCGCACTCCCGGTCGTCTTTTTCGTATTCATCGTGCCCTTTGTTCTGCTGCGGAGGGCCCAATCCGTCGAGGACTCCGACGACCCGCGTGACACAACCCGGCAAGCCTATTCGTCTTTGCGACAAGTTGTCGTTGCGCTTGTCGCGTGCGTCGCGGCGATCGTCGCGGGTTCGTTCTACTACGTGTTACTGAGCGAGGGGCTGCACTTCGGCTCCGCCGTTTTCATGGCCCCCCTCGTCAGCCGAGAGGCGTGGGTCTTCAATCCGGCGATCCTTGGAATGGGTTGGATTCCCGTTCTTGTCGTGACCCTCAAGTCCGACGGGTCCAACGCCGATGTCGTGCCGCTCGGCATGACCAGCACGGGTGCTGGCTGGCTGTTGATCGGCCCTCTGCTGATCAACGCGGCCATAGGGATTGTCCTGGTTGCCGACAGCAGCATTGTGGGCTCAGCCCTGGTAGGAAACGAGGCTTGGTCACTGTGGATTGCCAAAGCGTGCCTGGGGGCAGGCCTGACCGTGGTTTTTGTCGCGGCCTTCTTCTCCAGCAAAAGGTTCGGCTTCGATTGTTTCGTGGGATTGCTGACGGGGGCCGCAATTTTCGCGGCCTCTGGCGCACTTGCCGGATTGGCGGTGGCCGGCCTTCAAGCTAGCTTCGGCGGCCCTGCGGCTTGGAGCACCTCCGCGGCGATCCAAGCGGGTGGATTTGCTATTGCCTACCTCGCTGGCGTCGCGGCTTTTCGTTGGATGCGGGGCACCTTTCCCGATCTGATCTTAACGACGCAATAACCCTTCGTCATCGATCTGCCATTGGAGGCTGATATGGATACGTTGCAAAGCGCCTGCCTCGTTGCCATTGGGGCTGCGGCTCTGATTAGCGGATCCACCGCCGCACGCGCGTGTGACGAGTTCGCGGGTCGATTAATCTCCAGCGCCGTCGCACCGGCGGTTGAAGGGCTGAAGTGTGAGGGCATCGGTCAGGCGGGGTTGGATAAGCCTGACCATCATCTGCAAAGTGTCTGCTACACGTCCAGTGGCGCTACCTCGCACCTGGAGATTGTTGCGAGTTTGCGTTGCAAGACCAGCGACAAAGCCTTCGTGAAGGCGTCGGTTTCGGACACCGTCACCGCGAAAGCGGAGGTCCGTGGGTCGGACTGCCAGCTGCTCGATATCGACGTGCAGACAAGCGGCGAGGTAGGCAAAATTCTCGTACGGGCGTTCAACATTGATGGGATCGCACGCACGAAGCGTCAAGAGGCACTCGACAAGCTATGCCAATAGGAATTTCAATTAGAACGTCGCGGGCAAAGCGACAGAACCAGATGAATCAACTCGGACTGGGTTCGACATCCGGTCTTGGAGAGAATGCTCTTCATACGCTGTCTGACGGTCGAGATGGCAACCCCTCGCAATTCAGCGGCTTGCTGAAGTGAATTCCCAGCGGCAATTGCATCGACCAGTTGCGCTTCCGCCTTGGACAGCGAGGCCGTTGTAGCAAAGGTCGCAAACGCCAACGCATCGATCCCCTCACCGCGAATGAACAACTCGACCACCATCAAGCTCGGGCCGTAAGCTGCGCCGAGCCCGGTGTGGATCGCGTCGCGAAAGAAGCCTTGCCCATTGCGAATGGAGACCGAGAGCCAAGTATCAGACGCCACGTCGCGTTCGAACAGAAAGGCGCTTTCCCTCCCCGTCGAGAGCAGCCGCGATAGTTCGATATGAAACCGCCGGTCGAGATCCGGCGAGTCAAATGCAAGACACCCCCGGACAAGGCGTGCCGGCCTCTTCCGTCTCAGCATGTCGATGCAAGGCGAGTTTGCAAATGCTACCGCCGCATCCTCCGCATCGATCACCAGGGTCGCCGTCCGCCAGTCCGGACACAGGAGGGGCAGTATTTCGTTGCCCACGGTCTTGGTGCCTCCCGCTCTGTACAATTCAATGATCGATCCACCCATCTGCTCGGGCTATCGGTAAAATCTGTTGAAACAGCGCCGGCTTTTCACACGGCGATCGCGCGCATCGGTTCATTCCTCGCCCTGATCACAAGATTGGTGCGATGCGTGACACCGACGTGACTTGGCGTGACGACACTACCATTTGGTAGTCGCAAATTATTGCGTTGATGTCATTAATCTGACCAGCCTGAATGAGCTTTGCGGCTTGAACTTAAAAATACTTGAACCGCGAAAACATTCGGATAATGTTGTAATCTGAGGCAAAGAAACTGAAAAATGGCGACAGTAGGGGAGCCGTCAGTTCGCATAATGGGCACTCCAGCAATCGCTGGACAGCCCGCCAGGGCGTTTTTTCCAAGTAAAGCTTTTCAACTTATTGCCATACTCAGTCTATCCGCCTCCGGAAGGGTATCACGCAGGGAGATTGCGGATCTTCTGTGGGCGAGCGATTCCGAAGGGACGGCGCTTTCAAACCTAAGGCAACTTATTGCCCGGATTAAGAAAGCCATCCCTGCTGAGAGAGGGCTTCTGGAGGTCGACGCCTATTCCGTGGCGCTTGGACAGGAGCGCGACGAGATCGATGTTTGCCGTCTCATTGCCGGCGCCGGCAATGACGGTCCAACGGCATGCGTCGATGCCATGCGACTGGTTCGAGGCGACCTGCTTGAGGGGGTCGATGACACAACCGATCAATTCTCGCATTGGCTGGCAATCCAACGTGGGGCTCTTCGTGAGCGGTTCTTTCTTATGGCCCAGGCAGGCCTGATAGAGCTTACAAAATATGGCCGGGCACCGGAGAAGAGCCTCAAATTAATAGCCGAGAGAATGTTGGCCTTCGAGCCGGAGCGGGAGCAGAGTTACCGCGCGCTCATAGAGGCCTACGGTCGAAATGGGATGTTTGACGAGGCGCGGCGTATTCATGACACACTCTGTCTTATGCTCCAGCGCGAATATGGGTCTGCACCGTCGCCCGAAACAGCAGCTGTCACCCGCCGCGTCTTCGCGTCCCGCGTGCAATATGGCCCTGCGGTGGTTGCGACCAGCCTGGCGGACGAACGCCCGCGGGTCGCCTTTCTTGCACCCTTGTATGTCGACCAGGCAGCACAAAATCATCTGTTGAGATTTCTGGTCGAGGACGTTGCAAACGAACTTGGTCGGCATCGGAGCTTCCTGGTCTTGGCTCCGCATAGTTCATTCAAGGTAGACCATCTGTCCGGGACTCCTGTCGACAATTCTGTTCTGCGGGCAGACTATACGATCAGTGGTTTCGTCAAACCCGACAATGGCGCAGCCGTGCTTGCGTTGCGTATGACGAAAAGCGCTGCGGGCGAACTTGTCTGGGCGGGGGAGTTCCCGATTGATCCGGCTGCATTCTTTAAATGCTTCAGCCTGCTTTCGCGACGGATCGCGGGAAGTGTGGGTTCGGCGATCGAACGTGACCGGCTTGCGACGCTTCGCGCCAACTGTGACGGCAGCGCATATCTCCACTATCTTGAGGGCCAGAAATGGCTGACGAATTGCGACCTGCCCAAATTGCGCAAGGCCCGTAAGGCGTTCAAGCAGTCGGTAGAGACCAATCCAGGCTTTGCCCCGCCAAGGGCACGCATCGCCCAGACGCTCTATCTCGAGTGGATCCAGCTCGGTGGACAGGATCCAGATCTCTTGAACATCGCGCGCGAACAGTCGGAGATTGCGCTGGCGCTCGATCCAAACGACGCCATAGGCCATTGGATGAAAGGTACTGTCGCGCTCTACCAGCGCGACTTCGACGAATGCGAGGCAAAATTCGCGGAAGCCGAAACGCTTTGCCCGAACTCCGCCGATCTCCTGGTCCAGTATGCCGACGCCCTGTCGCATCTGGACTATCCAGACCAGGGCTGGGCCAAGTTCGAGCAAGCGATCGATCTCAACCCGCTGCCGCCCGATCATTATTGGTGGGCCGGCGCTAGTGTCGCATTCCACCAGCAGTCGTTCGAGAAGACCATCGAGCTGTGCGGCAAGCTTGCCGATGACGAGCCTGTCCTTTCGATGCTGGCTGCCTGTCACGCTCAGCTTGGGCAGATGGAGCAAGCGCGATCTTATGGCCAGCGCCTGAAGGATCTGTTTCCGAAGGGGATGGCGATCGAAAAAAGCAAGCGGGTTTCGCCGGATCGTTCGCCGACACACCGCGCGATGCACATAGAGGGACTTCGGCTCGCGGGAGCGATTTAACAGGGGAGACGGAAATGAGCGCAAAGACCTATCAGAAAGCATATGTCATCGGCGACAAGGAAACCGGCATACTCATTGTGACGCTCAATCCACTGCGCGCCGCGTTGGTGGAACGCGACAAAATCCAGGAGTATGCGGACCGACATAAGCTGACATTCGCCACCGTCTTCGGGCAGGTGGCGGCGGCGATCAAGGGACTTATCCTCGAAACCGATCCGCCGGGTGGACCGGCCAAGGGCGCCATGGTCTTGACGGCTTTCGCCGAGCTGATCGTGCGGGGCGCGACCGTAACGGACGCGGAGTTCTGCTTCATTTCCGATGTCGAGACGTCGAAATGGAAGAGCAAGAGAAGTGGCTTCCTTCCGATCGAACCAATCATCACCGACCTCGATGCCTTTAGGCAAGGCGACGTGCTCAAGTCGGAACTGATGGGCCCGGGTGACAAACCAAAAACCGGCAAGGCGTCAACCAAATCCAAATGATCTGATATCGCCATGTCCTGCAACCTCGACGATCTGACCGAGGAGGCGCGCGCGCTTGGCCGGCGGTTGCGATCGCCGGCAAGGCACAATTTGGTGGCACACTCGAACGAACCGGATACGGATACGATCCTGGTGTTGCTAGAGCCGGCGTTGCCGGGTCTGGGCATCACCCGAGTCGGGGATTTGACCGCGTTGGACACGATCGGCATCCCGGTATTCCTGGCTTGCCGGCCGAATTCGAGATCGCTGTCGGTGTCGCAAGGCAAGAGCCTCTGCGCCACCGAAGCGCGCCTGGGCGCCATCATGGAAGCGCTCGAACAGGCCTTTGCGGAGCGACACGAAATCCTGGTGGTCGAAACAGCCAGCACCGATAAAATGACCTCACGCGGCTTCGAATGCCTGGACCCCGCAACGACCCTTCGCTGCTTTCCAAGTGGACAGAACCATATGCGCCAGCGCTGCTGGGTGCGGGGGGTTTCGCTTCTTGACGGGAGGGATGTCCACGTTCCTTTCGAGCTCGCGGGACTGGATTTTCGAACCGATGCCGGATGGGACCACACGACCTACAGAATGTCGACAGTCGGGCTTGCGGCCGGCATCTCGATGGCCGGCGCAGCACTGCACGGACTGCAGGAGGCGATCGAGAACGATGCCACGGCTCTTGTGGACATCCTTGGCGTGCGACACGCGCTCGCCCGGCCAGTGCTCGTTCGCCCCGGCCTGCATCCGCGCCTTGAGGAGGCGGTGGCAAGGGTGGAGCATGCTGGCTTGCAATGCTTCTTCGCCGAGCTTCGGGGCGGTATCGAGATCGCCACGATCGCTGCCTTTGTGACGTCACCGGTCGGCATGCATGAAAGTCTGGGCATGCGCAGTTTCGCCGGCTTCGCGTGTCGTTTGGCCCCAGAGCAAGCGGCACTTGCTGCACTGCTTGAAGCGGTGCAGTCGCGCCTTACCCAACTCGCCGGATCGCGTGACGACATCGAGCCCGAAGACTATCATCAAGACTTGCCGCCGCCGCTCGAGGGCCTCTCAGGGACGCCCGTCTGGCTCGACGAGATCACCAGTCACGACGACAAGCCTGGTTGCCCTGAAGAGGCATTGCGGCGCCTGCTTTCACGCCTTCGGAACCGTGTCGGCGCCGAAGTGCTGGTGGTCCCACTTGGTGCGGTTGGGCCTGATGTCCGCATCGTCCGGATCATCGTGTCGAACCTGCAGTCGGCCGCGGGAAACGACGTCGTGCGCCTCAGCGCCGATACCCTTGAAACCATGCTCTCCGGCACAAGGGTTCCGGCATGAAAATCGTTTTCGCCGGCCCGAGCATTCATGGCCTGGACAAGTCGCTGCTTGCCGGATGCGTTGTGCTGCCCCCCGCCGGGCGTGGTGATGTCCTGCGCGCAGTATGGCAAGGCGCCGAGGCGATCGGCCTGGTCGACGGCATCTTCGAAAGCGCGCCTTCGGTCTGGCATAAGGAGATTCTTTTCGCCCTCGCATCCGGTGTACGCGTGCTCGGCGCCGCCAGCATTGGTGCGCTTCGGGCGGCCGAATGCCACGTCTTCGGCATGGAGGGCACTGGCGCGATATTCGAGCAGTACAGATCAGGCGAAAGGGTGTGCGATGCGGACGTGGCGCTGGTGCATGCCCCAGCCGAACTTGGCTACGCGCCGCTGACCGAGGCCCTTGCCGACATCGAACCGGCGATAGCAGAGTTCGCGGCAAAGCAATGGCTGAGCGTTGACGACGCCAACGCACTGCTGTCGGCGGCTCGCCGCCTGCATTTCAAGCAGCGGACATGGAATGCCGTGGTGGAGATGGCGGGTTTCGGTCAAACGAGGCGGGCCGCCGTAGCGCACGGGAGGCGGGAGCTCGGACCGGGCCAGAAACAGCGTGACGCCAGCGCGTTGCTGGCGGCGATCTCCCGTCCTCCGTGCCAACCATGCAACGTCGCTGCATTTGAATTTAGCAGAACCGCATTTTTCGACCGATTGCGGCAGCAGACCCCATCGAAAGGTTTGGGCCAATGACTTCTGGAAGCCGTGCGCTTTTTGCAGACTGCGAAGGACGGATCACTCGGTTAGCCGTTCAAATCCAGGCCTATTTGTTCACCGAGGGGTATGCTGCCGAAAAGGCGGCCTATGAAGCATTGCTGCAGACCTTCCCACACGACGTCACAATATCGGTTCTCTTCGACGCCGCAATGGCGGCCGATGTCGCGGCATGGCTGTCGGGCCTTCGGTTGGCCTGCGTCTACAACCCTGTCGGCGTGCCCGGCGGCAAGGTCAGTCTGGGCCGCACGTGGATGCGTGACGCCTTTCTATGCGTGACCGACAACACCACTATACAATATCTCAAACCGTACATCAGCAAACAAGGTGGCGACCAAGCCAACTGGCTGGCCGCTGTGGACGGCAGAACGGTGACGGAACTCGACGACATCTTCCTGGATGGCGGGGACAGTCTGGTCGGAAACAACTTTCGCCTCGTGGGCAACAGGGCTGTGACCACCACATGCGAAGTGATGGATCATCAATGTGATTACCCAACCGCGCTTGGTCGATTTGCCAGACTCGATCATCGGCGCGTGTACCCGGTAGGCTATCGGCCGAGCCGGGTAGAGCACAAGCTACTGTGGTTCAAGGACCAGGTTCGCCGGCGGCTGGAAGCCGCGCGCCAACAGAAAACTGCGGCACTGGCCCCGCCTGGCGGGCTTCCGACTGTGACCCTGACTTTGCTTCGAGCCATGCTCGAAGTGCTACGGCTATTCTTTGCGGACGGCCTTGTCCAGGACTGGGCCCACATCGACCTTGTGGTGTCGGTGACCGGTCGCGAACCGAACGGCAAGCAAGTTCTGCTCGTGGCGAAGACAGAATTGTCACCAAACCCCGGTGAGGACGAAATCCTGGAAAGTGACCGCCTTGAGGCGCTTGCCGCCTACCTCAGCGATTGTGGATTCGAGGTAAGGCGGAACCCGGCACCATATCTTGCCGATCCGGGCATATCGCTCTGTTACAATAACACAATTGTCCAAACTGGGCCCGACAAGGTCTGGTTGCCGCAATTTTCCGATGCCAATCCCGATTACCAAGCCGCCGACGATGCCAATGCACGGATATGGCATGAGGACCTCGGGTTCGATGTCGTGCGTGTGCCTGGCTGGATGATCTACGTCGACTCGTCTGCTTCCATACGTTGCGCGACGAACGTGCTAGAGCGGCAGTAGATGACTTTTTGACTGTCGGAACCAAAGGGGCGACGGGATAAGGCCCAGGTAGGCCGGCGGTTTGTTTCCGGCTGCCTCACTGCGCCCGTGCGAGTTCCCGCAGTATGACTGGACCTGCGCCTCGGCTCAAAACACGGCCGCCCCAAGGCTCCCCTGTGCCGGACGAACGGCAATTTGAAAATTCCGTCCGCTTCAGGACCCCATGACGATCTCTGGCGAGTAGCACGGTCATTCGGTTCACAAGATCGAAGAATGGCTACCCGTCGCAAGCGTGCCGATTGGCGGGCTCTCACAAGATGTCGCCGCCTCGTGTAACGGCTGTGTCACGCCAGCCGCTGATCACTTAGCCCGTCACGTTCGCGGCCGTCATAAAGGCGCCGCTTCAAAAGGCGGCGGGCTCCCTGAGCCGGGCCGCTCGGCTCGAGGTGAACCATGAGGAACAGTCTCTACCTCCCGTTATGCGCAACCCCGGTAACTGGACACAGGTACCCCGCGCTTACGGTGAGCCGGCGCCAGTTTCTCGGGCTTCTGGCCGCAACCCCCGCACTTCCTGGTATTTCCCGCGTTTTCGCGGCCGACAGAACTGACGACTCGCGACTGCTGCTGCGGTTTGATCTCTCGGCCGATGGGCGTGAACTCCAGGTGGTGCGCGTCGATGCCGAACACAAGAAACCAGTGGCCGGGCTCGATGTTCTGAAAATGAATCTCGACATGTTCGGACCGAAGGCTTGGTTCGACCTGTCGCTTCCAGATGCCGAAGGCAAGAAGAACGCGGTCTATGTTCGCGACATCACCTACGGCGATCTTGAGCACCGCAAGATCGTGCTGTTCTTCGAGAATGCCGACGGATGGAAAATTCGCATCCTCACCGATGTCTGGCTGGACAGCGACGGAGCCTCGCTTGAATACGAGACGGAAAGCCCGGTGTTCCTCGATGACTTTCTCGCATCACGTGCCGAAGCCACCGAAACCTTATGGGCGTCGCGCGTCAGCCAGACCTTCCGGCGGATGTTCTCCGGCCGCATCGATGCCGGCAACAGCCACGACGACGTCGTGGTCGGGCTGACCAACAGCTTTCAGTGGCACCTGCGTACGATTAGCAAGCCTTTGACAGCGTTTGCCACGCAGGTCGCCATCACGGACTTCAGTCTTGGCTGGAACTACGAGCCGAGCAAGAACCCTGGCGCAGCCGTCGAGCAAGGACCTTACTTCGCTGGTGTTGGCATGACAGCGTCGGTTCTTGATCTGCGCGCCGGCGACAAAACAGGACCGCAAGCTCGATTGCTGAATCCCGAACCAACCCTCGGCAAAGGTTGGCAAGTTGAGATTCGCCGAGGTCCCTCGGCTCTTATGCCCGACACGTTTCAGACAGTGTCACGCATCGTCATCGACAAGACGGGTGCCGAATTCTTGGACAAGGGCGTGCGGATCGCGGGACCGCTTGCATTGGAGCGTGCCGTCGCCACCGAGACCGCGGTGGTGCTCCCCGGCCAGGCGCCGATTGTCCGCACGGTTTTATCGGCCAGAAGCGTCGTTGACCCCAAGGGCGAAGGCGGGCCTGTCGAAACGCCGATCGGCACTATCCGCGTCGATGGCGCATATGACGAGGTCCAGCAATTGCAACCGGGCGAGGGGACACCCGGTGGCGAGGATGAGCCGGGCAAGGGCGAGGACGATTCCGGCAAGATCATGCTTGCCGCATGCGGCGACCGTGCAGGCGCACCTGGACAGACGCTCTGGATCGTCGCTGATCGCAATGGCAAAGCCGGCGAAGGAAAGACCGGCGGCGTGAAGATCGACAACCGGCAAACCCTGCGCCGGGCAGCGGTGGACCTGCATCTCCTCGAGGCTTCTGCCGCCCTGCCGGATGTCAGCCACAGCCGCCTGCTGTTCGAACGAGCCGAGCTGCGCCTTGCCTATTCCGACGGAAATCCGCTCGGTGGACTGATTGCCGAAGCGCCAACACCCGAACGCTCCAGCTTCGTCTCGCTGAGCGGGGCGGCGGACGGGGTGCGCGTCGCCAAACTCGACCTGGCGCGCGCCACGCTGGTTGCGGCGCGCGACTACGACCAGATGCGGCTTCGCTTCCGCTTCTCCGACATGGTCCTGGCATTCTCGCCGCTACCCGCCTTCCTCCCGGTAAGCGACGATTGCGGGGTGGTTGTCGTGCCGCGCCACGAGCGCGCCGACATGCCGGAGGGGGAAGGGCGGGAGCAGCCAGAGCCGGTGCGCGTCGACACGCGCCCGGTTCTGGTTATCGAATTTGATCCCCAGCATGTCATGGAGCGCGCAATCTTCCTGCCCGAGCCGCCACCTTTGCCCGACGTAGCCCTGGCTCCGGCGGAGCAGCAAGAACCTGGCAACGCTGACGATGTGACGGGCCGTAAGGCGATCCAGGACGCGAAAATTGCCAAGGAGGCAAAAGACACGAGCAACGACCATTCATTCGTTGATTTTTGCGCGGCGTTTGCCGCCGCAGACGAGACGAAGCTTCTTCCTGAAGCGCAGAAGATTTATATCGGTCCAGACGGGCTGGATCCTGACGCGTTCGAAGCCGCGCGCAAGTTGCAGGCCCTATCGCTCGGCCAGACGATCGAAAAGGCTGTCAATCAACTCATTGATATCCAGGCACGCGATCAGATCGCCGCTATCCTGGCCTCGGCCGGTGCCAACGCAGCCCACACGCAGTTCAAGCGACCAATCACAGATCTTGGCCTGCGCCTCGAACTGGAGAGCACCGTCGAATCCAGCCTGCCGCTCTACGCCCTGTTTCGGAGCTTCTATCGCGATCTGATGACCGGGGCCGCCGAGAAGGCCAAGGCGGCAGAGCCGCCGCTCCCGGGCGAGGCCGCAACGGAATACTTCCATCCAAACAACCGGGACGGCGTCGTGGGCGACGACCTGGCGCGGTCTATCCGGCGCGATAGCGATGCCCGCAAGAACTTCAAGGACTTCGCTGCCGGTCGCGACGAAATTCCCGATATTGTCGAGGCCCGCCTCTCCGGTCCGACTCGGCTTGCTTTCCGCCTCAACTGCCGGCCGGGAGCGGGCGACAGCAACGACGCCAACGGCCTGGCAGCGACGCCCAAGGCGTCACCTGCCAACCCCGGCGCGGCGGGCGTCGCCTTCGACGGCATGCCGTTCACCTTTGCCGCGCTCACCGACTGGTCGCATCACGAGCCTGCGGTTACCCGTCGTGCCGAAAAGCTGTTTCGCGAATTGCCCAGCGGCGTCCTGCCCCCGCTGGGCGAGCAGGCCGCCGACCTCGACGACCGCCACATGCTGGACTACCAGGGCCTCAGCGCCGGAGAAGACATCACCGGTGCTCAGCGCATGGGCGAAATTCGCGCCTCGCTCGCCACGACGCCGAACGCGCTCGAAACGGCAATCGAAATTCCGTCGCGGCTGTTGCTGTCGACCGCGCAGGATGCAGTCTGGCAGACGACGCGGCGGTTTCCCATCCCAGGACCGGACACGGCTTTTGCCGATCCTCCGGCCGTGCTCGAATTCGGTGCGGAGGTTACCCAGCCGGGCGCACCGATCGCCTTCCACAGCCGCGATCTGTGGACCGCGCGCTTGCTGATCGAGGACGTGCAGCCCGGCCTGCGCGTGGTCGGCACGCCAGACTTTCGCCCGATGGCCCTTGAACCGGCGACGCGCGATGGCCGTGCATTGTTGCCGGGCCATTTTGCGCCTCCGCGCGGTGCCTATGCGCCATGGTTCCTGGGCAAGGAGCAGGCGACGTCCGGCGCGTCATCGCCCCGAGATGCCTATGTCACCCGGTTTGGCGACGCAGACAACCAGTGGAAGGATGTCTCCGACGACGCGTTCTGCGTGAAGGCAAAGGACTTCCAGCCGCCAAGGAAGCTTCGCCTCGTCGACTGGCTATGCCGTCGTCTCGGCATCCGCTCCGAGACTGAAAAGGACATCGAATTCTTCCGCACCTCGCTCGACGCCTACGACCGGCACGAGCTGGTGCTGTTGACATCGGCCTACGGTTTGCCTGTCACCGGCAAGCGCCAGGCCATTGGCGAAAACGTAGAATTGTCCGGTACCCTGGTCGATGGCTCCGGCCAGTTTGAACCCGGAGCGGATTTTGCGCTGCTCGACGGCCGCAGCGACGAAGCGATCTATCGGCCTGTCGCCCTGAATGCCACTGAGCTGACGTTGTCGACGCTCGGTGGCTCGTTCACGCACGACACGCATTTCAATCCGCCGGCGACGGCGCTCGACATTGATGGTCTTCCCTTCTTCAACGGCATGACCATCGAGCGCTGGCAGCACGACATCGTGCTTGGCCGCGACATCCGCGCCGAGGTTGTCTACAAGGGCTATCTGTTCCCGCTCGGCCACCGCGCATCGCTGGTCAAGCTCACCGAGCGCATGTTCCTGCTGACCAAGAACCAGGGCTACAAGGCGCTGTTGCGCCAGCGCATGTTCCTGCGTGTCGGCAAGCCCGAGAAGAAATATCCCGCTGTCGGCCAGCCCAATGCCGGCCGTCAGTGGTGCGCCAGCGACGTGATGATGCTCACCCGTCGCACCCCCGATATCGTCGATCCGACCACGCCGGTGGGTCCACCCCCGAAGGAGGGCGAAGTCGCCCCCAACGGCATGCTGTCGCTGGGTGATCAGCCCGGCCTTGCGTTCTGGCCGAAGGTGAATCTCACGGATCAGGGCCTCATCTCTTTCCAGTTCACGCTCGACGACAAGAAGACGTCGATGCCACTGCTGTTCCTGGACAACGTGGCTGCGACCACACCAGGAAGCGTGCGCAAGGTTGCCGAATACTACAACACCCACGCGAATGTACGCCGCGACATGGCGTTGAATGGCCAGAAGCTGCGTTACGCGGAAGAGAAAGAGAGCGGCGACACGACTTTCGCCACCGATCGGGTGACGGTGGTTGCGCAAGGCCGGCAAGGTCCCGGCGGAACCAGCTGGGAGGGCGACAATACCCTCTACGAGACAACAGGCGTGCTGGAAGGCGCCGAGCAGCCGCCATTCTATCCGGCTGTTGAAATCGCCGACATCCACATCGAACAGGTGGAGCGTTTCACCGGCTCCGCAACCAACGCGACAAAGGTGCGCTACGACGGCCATTTTCTTGCACACGGCTTCCCGCGGGAGCAAGGCGTGAACGCGAAGGATGTCGTTGACGTCGCCGCCGCGGAGAACCCGGCGGAAGTGTTTCTCAATCTCATCAAATGGGTAAAGCTGGACATGGGGGGCAGCGGCGATCGCTCCGGCGGCATCGCCCGGCCGAATTCGAAGATCTACGCTTTGTCGCGGAGCAGGGGACCGCTTGGCGCCGACGAGCCGACCGTCGAGACCCGTCCCGGAACTTCTGATATCGTCTCACTGGCCAAGTACTTCAGCAGGGCGGTCCCTGTGGCGCCGCCGACACCCGCCGCGGTCGCGCCAGCAGCAAATGGCGGTGCGTTGGCCGCGGATGGCCAGCTTGACGTGTTCAAGAACTTCTTCTCGTCCGATGCCAAGCTGCTCGGCATCGTCAAGCTGCAGGACTTGATGTCATCCTTCGATCTGGCCGGCGCGGATATGCCGCTGCTGAAGGAGACAATGGAATTTGGCTCGGCGCTGCAGAAGACGACATCCGATGCCCTCGCCCTGGTCCGGGTCAACGTGCTGCTGCCGTTGCGGACCGCCGTCGATGCCATCGCAACGCAGTGGGACGCACTCGACGAGCGTCTGCAGGCCGAGCAGAAAAAACAGGCGAAGCTCGTCGGTCAGGCCGATGTCCAGATCATCTCGATAAAGACCTATTTTCCCGAGATCGAGGACGGGCTCGCCGGCTTGCGCCGGTTGCTGGACGATGCGCTGGCGGAGAACGACCTCCTTGCCCTGCCCAAGAGACTTTCGGCCGTTTATGAGGCGGGCAAGCGGTTCGCGCGCCTGCTGTCAGCGCTGGCCGCGAATGCGCCCGAGCGGATGCAGGAAGCCGTGCGCAATACGCTGCTCGGTGGCATATCGGATATTCTCGCCGCCAAGACCGCGCTCGAGACTGTGCTGGCCAAGATTGAGGCGGTAGGCAATGGCGATGCGCAGGCGGCGGTCGCCGCGGTGGCGGACGAGCTTATCGCCGCCGTCAACTTCTTCGACGACATCATCCCGCTGCCGGTGCCGGTTCCGGATCTTGTTGCGGCGGTTCGCGTCGTCGCCGATGCAACGGCACCCGATGTCGAAGCCGTGGCGCGGGAGACCGCCAGGCTGCTTCGAACCGCGGTTTCCACTGCCGGTGGTGACTTGCGCGCCGCTGTCGAGAAGGTGATCGTCGATCTGGCGACTGGCGGCACGACACCAGAGGCGGCAGCAAAGGGCCTCGCCAAGACGACCATCGGTATCGCTTCCGGCGCCGTCGACGGAGCGCTCGTCTACGTCAGGGAAAATGCCAGCGAGCCGTACAAGTCCAGGCTTCTCGCCGCCGTCGGGGCATACCGCGCCAGACTGCAGGAGATCGATGCTGCCATCCCCATGCACGATCTGAATTCGGCAAGCTTGCCTCCCGCCTTGTTGCAATTGGTAACAGAGTTGCATCGCCTGCAGGATGGCGGGAAGTCGGTAATCTCGCTCGTTCGTGCCATCAAGAACAATGACATCGATGCGGCACTCGCTGCCTCTGGAACCGTTGCACGCCAACTGTTCGGCGTGGAAGTCGACCTAAGCAACCCACTCACAAAATCGGCCGGCGAGGCTGCGAACGCAGTCGACGCGCTGGCTCGGCTGCTCGGGTTCACCAGCGATACGGTGCAGCAATGGCCGACGGACGACGAGGCCGAAGCGGCGGACATGGTCAAGTTGCCGGACACGCTGCCCGCAACAGGCAGCGGCCTCATGAAGATCGCCAAGGCGTGGCAAGCGGCAGGGCAGCTCACCTTGGACCTTGCTCCCGCCAGGAAGGCATTCGTCGACCACAAGGACGATCTCCCGTTGTCGCTGCAGCACGACGTGGATGGCGTGCTTTCCGATACGGAGACGTTCATCGGTATCATGAAAGCCCAGGTCGGGGAGGCCTATCGGCACACGGTGCATCTCGGACGGGGGCTTCAGATGGCCTCCCGGTCGTTGCGCGACTTCGAAAATCTGACGCCTGGACGTGGCGAGACGCCTGACCTGACACGGCTTCTGCAGCGACTTGAGGCCGCCCGTGGGATCATCGAGAGTGCTGTGGATGGCTTGTGCGGTGCGTTGCGGTCAATCCACGAGGCGCTCAACGCCTACATCATCGGCAAGCCCAACAATGTGGACGCATTGGCTTTGGTTTTCGCGGCGAAGTTGGGCGCGAGCACCGATATTCAGAGTGCCGTCAAGACCGTCCAGGACTCACTGAAGTCCGCCCAGGCCGAGGTCGCGGGCAGCCTGATGCTTGTGGCAAGCTCGGTGCTGAAGCTGCTCGGCGAAAGCTGTCTGCTCACCACGGCCGGCATTGCCTCGCTCAAACAGCTCTTCGCAGACCTGCCCAGCGTGTTCGACCCCGAACGCCAGAGCGTGGTTGACGCGCTCACTGCTCTTGAAGCGGCGGTGCCGTCGGATCTTCCGGAGAATTTCGGGGTCGGCATCGATCCGCAGACCATTGCCGAATTCCTGGCCTTGACCGTGAAGAAGGACACAACAGTCGAGGCATTCTTCTTCGGCGGCGGAGGGTCGGCCGAGTTCAATACCGTGCGGGACAAGCTGCGGGCGGCCGAGGCAACCGCCATTTCAGCCTATCGCAGCCTGTTCGACCGGGCATCGGCACTGCCTGCGAGCTTGCGTGATGAAGCCTTTCGCCTGGTCAAGCCGGCCTTCGCGCCATTGTCCGTCGGCTATCAGAGCATCGTCGCCGCCCGGGACAAGGTGCTGGCCGATCCCTCAATCGCCAAGGGCCTCGCTTCGGCGATGGTTCGCGAAGCGCTCCTGGTCGAGCCTGATCCGAACTTCCCGCACGATGGCGACAAATCGGATCGGCTCGGGCAGGAGGCAGGGTGGATTGCCGACGTGGCGAAGGCGACCGATTTCGGTCAGGCCGACATCCGCAAGGAGCTCGCTGCCCTGCTGGAAGGCTGGCGCACCCATAGCGCCGCGCCGCAAGTGATCGCCAACAATCTCAAGAAGCTCGTCGTCAAGGCGACCAGCGGCGACATCCTCAGCATGATCGACGTCGCTGCCCTGCGTGACGAGATCGAGGACGCGCTGGCCAATCTGGTACCGCTGCGCACCACGCTCGCCTACGACATGAACTTGGCATCGGGTAGTGGCACGGAAAAGGGTGAGATCTTCCAACTTCTCCCCGGCAGCACCTTCAACGTCGCCGTTCGAGTCGACATCGACCTGCTTGGCCAGGATCCGGTCAAGTTCCGCGCCGATGCACGGCTCGGTGCCTTCCAGGTGAACCTGCTGGGCAGCATCTTCGATGCCGTCACGCTGAAATTCCGTGGCGCGTCGTTCCTCATCGAAGATGGTGGCAAGCCGTCCTTCGATGTCGACTACGATACTTTCGAGATCGGCGCCCAGCTCAAATTCGCCGAGAAACTGCAATCGTTCCTCAGCCCGAGCGACAGCGGCTTTTACTTGCAGCCGCTGGACGGACTGCCGGGCATAGAAGCTGGTTACGGCCTCAATCTCGGCACCATCCAGCTTGGCGGCATCTCGTTTTCCAACGTATCGCTGAACGTTGCCGCCTTGTTGCCCTTCACGGACAGCGAAGCCCAGTTCCGCGCCTCGCTGGCGCGCCGCCTGGCGCCCTTCATCATCAGCGTGCCGCCATTCGGCGGCGCCGGTTACTTCGCCATCACCGCGAACGCCAGGAGCATCGTCGGTTTCGAGGCGTCATTCGAGTTCGGCGGCAGCGCCGACTTCACGTTCGGGCCGCTCGTCGCCTACGGCCGCATCATGTGCGGTTTCTACATCCGCACGCAGTCCCTGCCCAGTGGCCGCGTAACGGACATCTCCGGCACCTTCTTCGCCGGTGGCGCCGCCAGCATATGGATATTCTCCTGCTACGCTTCGCTCTACGTCAAGCTCGGCATGACGTCAGGCGGTGCCAACGATGGAGCGATGCAAGGCGAGGCGGTGTTCTCCTTCTCGTTCTCCATGGGGATCGTCGATTACGACTACAGCGTGCGGGTCTCGAACAGCCAGCCTGCCATGGGAAGCCAGCAGGCGGCGCTGGAGAGCCCGACCCGCTTTGCGAATGCCGATGGCATCGACCGCTCCATCATTACCGGTACGATCCCCGACGACAATGGCTTTGTCACCGGCGCCAGGGCCCTGACCGTCGGCCAGGACAAGGATCCGGAAAAATACTTCAACTATTTCGATGTCGACCTTCTGGAGGATGCAGCATGACCGACGTTTCCGTCCGCCCCTTCTTCCGTGTGGTCGCCAATGGTCTTGCCGGCAACGGCAAGCACCGGATGAGCCTCGTCGCGACGCCGGAACGCGCCTTGCAAGGCGGCTTCCCGCTTTCGAAATGGCCAAGCGAAATGGCCAAGCTGGTCGCCCGTGGCATCGCCCTGCCGGGTGACAGCGGTAAGCCTGGCCCTTTCCAGGTCAAGATAGCGATCGCGCCCAAGGCGACGCAAGTGCTGACATCGACCGGTTGCTGGACGGCCGCCGAACCCGACATCGCAACCATTCGAGAGGTGGCCGCAACGGCCGCGATCAAGCGGCTCGGCGACCCGAAATCCTCAACCGTCTGGACTGACATCGACGCGATCTGGCAGGAGGCCTTCGTCGGCGTTGCCGACGACAAGGCATGGACGGATCTACAAACGCTGATCGATCGGTCATTGACCGGCAAGACCTTCACCGCCGATTTCAGCGACAAGGCGGATCCCGCCGCGATCGAGGATCGCGGCCGCATGCGGTCTTCGCAAGCGACACCGACGGACACCACCGTGATCAAGACGATCATTCCGGCGCGTCAGAGCGATCTCGCCTTCCATCTCGAGGCCGAGCGGGCACGCCGCGTCGCCGAGCAGATTCGCGCCCCGCTGCCACAGCTGTCCGATCTTGCGTTGAACGCACCGAAGGCCGTGGAACCCCCGGCCGGTCCCGTCACCGCCGAAATGCTGCTGGCTGAACTGAAGAAGCGCAAGCAAGACGAGTTGATGGCGGTCGTCGATGCAACCGAGGAAGATCGCAAGTGGGCGACAGGCAAGTTCAAGGAAGTGACGGACCGGGCACTAAGCAGACTATGCAAGCCGGTGTCGAAGGATCCACCAAAGGTCCAGGATCCAGGCCAGCCGGCGCCTGCCACGCGGGCGCAGGCTGCCAAGACCCAGCTCTACGGAAGCTGGGCGCAGGCGCCTCAGGTCCCTGACCACGGGTCGGATGCCAAACGCCAGGAGCATGTGGCACATACCTTCTATGCCCTGCAGGGCGATCCCGGTTTTGCGCGTCTGTTCTGCCTGACGATCGATCTCGAAGTCGAGAAACTGGACGCCGGCTATGTCTTCCTGGCCGCCGAGGGCGATGCGCCCGAGCGTGCGACGCCGTTGGTGTGGACGGCTGCCAAGATCGCCAATGCTCATTTCTGGCCGGCGCCCAAGGACGAGATCGACGTGCCGCAGGTCGCGCTCGTTGATGAAAGCTGGGATCCCTTCATCTGGCCCCAGATCGCCGGTCTCGACCAGTTCGACGGCATAGCGATGATGGGAGCCGGCGCAAGCGCGACGGCCTCGCAGAACAATCCACGCTTCGGTCTTGTTTCGCTCGACATGCGTCGGGCTGCCGAACTGACGGGCAGCGACAGCGTTGAAGACGCCGGCGGCAATGCGAATGGTTTCAAGACCGCCGGCTTCACCATTCTCGACCGCATGCGCGCCGACGAGGCGGTTCGCACGGCCGCGCGCACCAGCGCCCAGAATTCCGTGACGCCGATGGACGGCGAGCATCGCGTGCGCGCGCTGCTGTTTGCGGAGGATCTGACCATTGGCCGCCGGCTAGACGTCGCCGTGGGCAACAAGAGCGGTGATCGCTGGCGCAGCCTCATGAACCGAACCGTCTCTTATGATTTCCGCGTCGCCGGCAAGGCCAAGCCCGGCGTCAGGACCGCGCTCGATATGCTGATCGGCGCACCGGGCACACCGGAGCGGCGCGATCTCGATGCCAGCAGCATGACGTTCGTCTCGCGGCTGGTGCCGCGCGGCCCTGCTCCGGCCCAGGATGCCAGAGTCGATGTCGACGCCGTGGTGGAGGAAGCCGTTGCTCAGTGGGATGGCACCCCCATGGCCGTGCTGTGTGCCCCCGAACGCCCGGAGCCAACAGGACGGCGATTGCCGTTTCGGCGTACTCTCAGCCTTCCCGACGCCAAAACCGATCCAGCCTCGCGACCGCCACCGCTTCGCTATGGCGTCGGCTACCGGTTCGCCATGCGTTCGACCTTCCTCGGCGGCCATTCGGTGCCGATGCGGGAGGATGGCGGTCATCTGCAGCGGCAGTTCAATACGACCAAAATCCATCCGATGGCCCCGCTGCTGGCATTTCCGGCGAAGTTCGGCGACGAACAGTCTCCCGCCGCACGGAGGCGCTTCCTGCGTCACGAGGCTGTCGGCCATCCCGACATCCTCCTTCCCCAGCATATCGCCACCAAGAACAATGGAGCGATCGGATTTGAACAGGCCGAGCGCGCGGTCCTACGGTTCAACAATTCCGATGCCGTATCCTCCGGTGAGTTCATTGCCGGTGCGCCTTACCGGCCTGCCGACCAGCGCGCCTATCCGCGCCAGACCATGCGCATCGTCGTACCTCCGACGATCGCGCAGGACGACGCGGTCCGGCATGGCATGTTCGATGTCACGGATTTCGCGGCGCGGCTAAAAGGTGGCCTGCTCGACGTGCGGCGAGACCGTCAGATTCTCAAAGACGATGTGCTGGTGCCGGCTGGCTTTCCGGTCGCCGTCACTCGCAAGCCGACCGGTTTTGGATCGACGGGAGCGGAGAAGGCCCGCGACATCGTCTATCTGGGTGAGGAAGGGCCGGCCGAAACAGTGTTCGTGCCTGGCCACGATGTCGGGCCGCGACAGCCGTTCCTGCCCGACCCGGCGGCCGAGACCTATGTGCTGAGATCGAAGCACCGCGCCACCGGCGCTTATCTGGACGGGTCGCTGCCCATACCTGTCTACGATGGCGGGTTGGCCAAATGGCCGAACGCGCGGCCTCTGGCCATCGTTATGACGCAGGTCAAGAACCGGCCCGCGCCCAGCTCGCTCGATGACGTGCTGACGCTGGCGAAAGCGCCCGACCAGTTCTTGTCGTCCGACGGCACCTTGGCGAAATCCGGAGCGCGCGTAAGGGTGGTCGAGATGCGTGTTGCACCTTCCGAGGACTTCATGCTCGAGATTTTCTGTGTGCCGTCGCCCGAGCGGCTGGCGAAATGGTTCAGCCTGCCGGAGACGCTGGGGGCGCTAATGAACCCGATGGGGACGCCGATCGACGCGAAGGCTCTCGAAGCCATGCTTGGCCGGTCGGCGGCGGACGCGCTGAAAGCGTGCCTGGCCACCCATGAAAATGCAACAGACTGCCATTGTTCGCTCGGCGGTCACGTCGGCGCCAACGACGATCTTTTGCTCGAAGTCTCCAGGATGCTCTTGCAACACATGGGCTGCATCCAGCCAATCGCCGAACTGTCGGCGGTCGCCTCGATACGTGCCGCCTGCGTGGCCAGCCGGCCGGCCCAGGCCCCGCAATGGGCGCTGTCGCCGTTGCCCAAGGACTTCGATGCTGCCATCGCCGCCGTCGGATGGATTGGCGACGATGCAGAGGTGCGGGAATCTGCGAGAAATCTGTTTGGCGCTCCTGGGGCAACGCGGCCCGCCCCCGTCGAGGACCGGCAGGAAGGCAGCGGCATTCGGACGAGTGATGCCCTGGACGTGGCGAAGATGGTGTTCGATCCGCGCGCGGACGAAGGCTCGAAGGAGTTCCTGCTCACCGGCGCCATCTCCCTCGATCTGACCGACGCCGACAGTTTCGAGATCGTCGCCGAGACGGTCTCGCCCCGCAACTCCGTCATGGATGATACCAGCCGCCGCCGAAGCCTGAAGGCCAGGCGCGCCGGCCGTTGGCCAAGCCTGCTCGACGCCACCGGCCAGCGCCGGTTCATGTCGGTGCAGGACGTATATGGCTTTGCCGGCATCGACGATGAGAAGCGCGTCAGTCTCAGGCGCTCTCAGGTCACGCTGCTGCGTTGCGAGGCCCTGCCGGTCGATGGTGCCATACCGCGCTGGCCGCGGTTGCAGGGGCGTTCCGTCATCAGTCTGGCCATGGTGCATGAGGCGGCGCGACGCGGCGTGATCGTCGTCGACGGGCCGAGTACGCCGCCACCGGCTGGTGGTGGCCAGCCAAGCCTGATGTTCAAGTCGGACCAAGTGCATACGTTCCCTGACGCCAAGGCGAGGAAGCTGCTGGTCAAGGCGGTGGCATTCTCGCGCTTCGCCGCCGACTGGGAAACCGCGGACCGCTGGCGCGGGCCGAAAGAAGCCAACTTGCAGCAGCTGGCGCGCCGTCAGCCGCTCAATCGGGCGCAGCAGATCCGCGAAAGCGATCAGCACGAGGTCTGGCTTCCAGCGAGCGAGCGCCCGGCCAAGTGCGTCGTCCGTTCGCCCATGCCGGTATTCCGGACCGAGCGGCTGACGGTCGACGACCATGGCCTGCCGGTCCATACGCTGAAGCGCGGTTCGGCAACCCGCGTCTACCTGTCGCGCGGCTGGTTCTCCTCCGGCGAGGAGGAGCGGTTGGGCGTCGTGGTCTGGCCGCCGAACCAGTTCGATGATCCGCGAGCGTCGCTGGCGCGCAAGCTGCGCGATCACTATGGCCGCGAGGTCCAACTCGACCAGCTATCAGACGAGTTCCTCGGCAATCTCGGCGGCTTCATCACCCGCTGGGGCGGCGATCCGATCCGCTGGGACAGCGAACCCGACACCGAACCGTTGATAGGGCCGCTCAACTTTGCCGACGTCGCCCATCTCGTGCGCAGGCCCGGCAGCTCGCCGCTGGCACCCGAGGTCATCGAGCGACTATCGGCATCGCCGCACGATCCTCGCATAGAGACGGACGTACTGATGCCGGTCGCCGTGCCCGCGGACGAAAACGACACATCCGGCCAGCAAGGCGCCAAGCCGAAATTTGAGATGGCGCAGGTGAGCCTCATAACATATCAACCGTGCTTCGACGCCGATCGCGAGGAATGGTTTGTCGACATCGAGATCACGCCTTCGAAGTCGACGGATCCATTCATCCGTCTGGGCCTGGTTCGCTATCAGCCGCATGCGCCGGACATCCTGAAGGTCTCCGAGCCCGTGGTGGTCTGGAGCCAGATCCTGCCCAACCGCTCCGTCACCTTGACCCCGTTGGCTGAAAAGGACGGCGGTCTCAACGTCTTTGCGACCGTCAGCGGTCAGGCCTCTGAACGGGTGCGGCACCACACACGCTACGAAAAGACCGGGCATCCGATCTACGAGGTCCTCGACAAGCCGCATATGCGCATGGCGGTGGTTCACGAAGCGAGTGACGGCAAGGGCCGGCTAAGGCGCACGCCAGTCAATCTCGCCGCCTACCAGGCGGTCGACACCGACCCCCATATGGAACATGGCATCGCGCAGTGGACCTTGAACCTCTCCATCGCCGCAGGACGTCTCGCCGAGCTAGGACCGGGCCAGTTCTACGCCTACTTCGAGGAGGTCGAGCGACGCATGCCGGCGACCTACGCTGCCGAACCGATCAAGCCGGAAACGATGTTCACCGCCAGCACGCTGACCGAGTCAGGTCCACGTTTCTCGGCGCGCGTCCCGTTCTCGTTGCCGAGCGGCAACGGGAAGGCTGCGCAGTTGCCGGAACCGTCGGCGGACGTCTGGGCAAAGTAGTCTGCAGAAACCATCCACCTGCGCCGACAAAGAGAAACCGACGGAAAACCGTCAATCATCGAGGAGACCGAATATGTTCAGAAGATTGTTGCTGGGACTGAGCCTTGCGGCCTGCCTGGTTCCTGTTGCCCGTGCCGAGACGATGTCCGTCGTCATCCGGACCTTCATTCCGGGCGAGCATCCCGGTAAACCCGGCTACATGTTGCCGGTTCCGGGACAGGCCGGTCTCACGATGCTGCCAAAGGCGCCCCTGGCCCAGTGTTTCGGCACCGACAGCAGGGGATTCTCCGACAAGCGCGCCGCATCTTCCCGATTCGGGGGCGAGGTCGTCGTCGACATCGGATCGGGCTCCGCACCCGTGCTGAAGCCGATCCTGGGTGTGACGCACGAATACAATTGCGACACGGGCACTGTCGTGTGCGAAAAACCATCCGGTGACGACGGCTTTTCAATCTCAGACATCGACGTCTCGCCCGACGTCGTCACGTTCAGCTACAACGGCGCGGCGAGCAATCCTTGCTTCTTTGGCGCGCCGAACATCAGGTTCAAAGGAACCGTGCGTATCGATCGCACCACACGCCAGGTCACGATCGACGCCATGAACGATGTATTTCCCTCCTTCGAGGCTGTGCTGTTCACGTCTGCCGGGGCGAAATCGCTGTTTCGCATGAAACCTGAAGGCGACGCAACGCCCGTGAGCCTTCTCACCTCGTCGGCCAGCAGGCCGGCGTCCGGGTCAGCCTCATTTTGAGTGAGCGGTCTAGACCAATGCGGGTTACCCGCCTCAATGCCAAAAACAGGAGTTTGATATGGGAACGATAAGCATATGGCACTGGTTGATCGTCATACTGGTGGCGATGCTCTTCTTCGGAAGGGGCCGTATTTCGACTCTGATGGGAGATGTCGGAAAAGGCATCAGAGCGCTGCGGCATGAGCTGCGGGACATCGACGAAACAAAGTCCCTTGCGCCGGAAGCCGAAATCCACAGGCAAGCGGCGACACGCGTTTCTGTCGATTAGCTGTTCGTCCGCGATATAGCATCACAAATTGAGGTCGACGTTAGGAGGACTGGAAATGAAATCGCTCGCTCTTGCTCTAGCTTGTTCTGTCTGCATGTTCACGCCGGCCGACGCGGGTTCGGGCACCATAGCCGCCGTTAATGACGATCACGCGGATCTGTTCGTGTCGATCTGGGATTTGAACACCGCCGACAACAAACTGGTCTGGGACAAACACCGGCTAAACGACGGCCAGCAGGAAAACCTGGCGGTTGAACTCGACGGCGACAGAAAGGCCAAGATCAAGTGGACCAGTGTTCGAACCGCTGGCGATCCCCCGCCAACCAAAACCGAACCTTCTGTCGGCGTTAATGAGGGAGACAGTTTCTACGTCAACATTTTGATATGTTGTGCAAGCACCCGGCAGTCGCCAACGTAACGCGTATTGCGTTGTTATTACCGATTGTCTAGACATGATAAGCTTGGGCGGTTGCGACCTATCGCTGTCTCTTAGATAACGGTATAGGTGTTAAATGATGCGGCCATCTTTACGCCGGTTGTCTACAACCCTGTTTTGGCTGCTGAGGCTATTTGCCCATACCGCAAGCGTCGTCCTTTTGGTCGGCAGTGTGGCGTGGCTGTTTGCCGAGTGGCACTTTTCCGAATGGACGCCGGCAACCGCCGAGGAGGCATTCAAGAGCGGTTCGCTCGGCCTCGAGATAATGCCGGTCAAGTATGCGCTGGTCATCGACGAAGTTTCGGGATCGGCATTTCGTTCCGGGCGGCAGGATGCGCCGTCGCTGTGGCGCTCGTATGGGTTCCTGGACAATCCCCGTGCCGGTCTTGATAGCAAGCCGGCATGCGCCGGGAATGCGGTCGACAAGCTGCCGGTGGGCTTCAACATCAGCCATCGCGCGCCCGCAAGAGCCTTCGGTACGCCGATCAATTTCGTCGGCCTCACCTGCGCGACTTGTCATACTGCCAAACTAACCTTCGCCAACGGGCGCGAGTCAGATCCCATCTTGGGCGTTGGCAATCAGGAACTGGATCTGATCGCGTGGACCGACAGCCTGAAAATCGCGGTCCTTGATCCGCAGCTTTCCGTTTCCAAGATATTGGATGCATATGATCGGCGTTGCGGAGCACCCGCCGGACTTTACGATCGGACCATTGGTAATGCTGTCGAGCGCATCATCATATCGGCGTGGCTCGCCGGCATTCGAGGTACCGTTGGTGGAGACTTCCCTCGGATTGACCTCCCATATTCGGGCTTAGAGCTGCGGAACGGACCCACTGAGGCCATTGGTCCGGGAAGAACCAGGGCCTTCCGAGGCATCGTCAGAATTGCGCTCGATGTGCCGGGCTCTGAAAATGCCGCTATTTCGAAAATCCCTGTTGTCTTTGAGCAGACAACCAAGCTTCGGCGATTTTCGCAATATGATGGTGGAATAGGGAGCGCCGATACCCGTGCCCTTATCGCGGCATTTGCCGCAGGGTCTAGCGTCGAGGCGCTATCCAAACCGGAAGTGGCGCACAATATTCGGAGTGCCGCCCGCTTTACGGAGACCCTCGGCATCGAAGTCAAAGTGCCGGGCTATGCGGACCTGTTTCCAGACCTAAAACCAACCGAAGGCAGCGTCGCCAGGGGCGCGGAAGTCTACCAGCGCGCGTGCAATAGCTGTCATGGCCATCGTCCGGCCGCCGATCAGCCTTGGAGCCTGAGCGGCGCTGATCAGATCAACAGGATTATGCCTGCGATCACGGTACCGGGCGCTGAAGGCATCGGGACGGACACTGCCCGGCTGAACTTTCGTTATGCCGGGGCGTTGCCGCTGGCGATTTGGGCGGCATTTCCAGGGTCAGGCGACCTGTTGTCTTCGCAGAAAGCCGCGCTATCCGATGCGGCAACCAAAGCCGAAAATGATCTTGATTTTGGCCTCGCCTTTCTGTGGCGCGAAAAGCTTGCAACTCTGATCGAGACGGCGCGCAGGTACCCGCAAGGCCATCCGCTTGCTTTCCAGCCGGCAGAAATCCGGTCCCCGGCGGGATACGTCAACAATCCGATCCCGAGAGCCTATCTGAGGGCGCCTTACCTGCACAATGGCAGCGTGCCGACGATGCGACAGTTGATCAATCTCGACCGAAGGCCTGAGACGTTTTGCAGAGGCCGAAACCAATACGATCCGATCGCGGTCGGGCTAATTGCTCCGGTCGTAGGCGACGATGGACGATGCCCGGAAGCGCTGCCTTTCCTGTTCGACACGAAGGCCGCTGGAAATTCAAACTTGGGTCACGACTATCCGTGGCGCTACGATGATCCGGCGAGGGATGGAAACGCCCTTCGCGATCTACTCGAATACCTGAAGATTCTTTGATGTCGCGTCTGGAACGTCACGGACACGCGTCGGAGAGATCGGCGGTGTTTCAGTCGATCCGCCCATCCGCGTCTGCCTTGCATCCAACCCAAAAGGTCTCGCCATGGTCAGATCAAGAATAGGTGGAATGATACTCCTGGCGCTGGGAGTGCTGGCGTGCATGTCCATATATTACCAAGTGATCGGAGGTGGCGTGACCACGCAAGGGTGGACAGAGGCCGACCGCACCAATTGGTATTCTCAATCGCAAGGCTCTCGACTACTCCCCTATAAGTGGTTTCAGGCGCTTGAGCAGCCCGGGACAACAGGAAGGTTCGCCGATGAGGCCTACCTGGCCTCGTTCGGGCATCTCTTGGCGCCACAAAGCCGATTGGACCGCCTGCCGATCGGGTTCGCGGTCGATCGCCAGCCTGATGAGAGTTTCGTGGTTACCAAGTTGCGCTGGTACAGCGGCCAGAGTGGCGCAACCAAGGAAAAGTCCGAACCATGGCTGGGCTTGAACTGCGCGGCGTGTCACACGAACGAAGTCCGTTTTCAAGGCAAGATAATCCGGATCGACGGTGGTCCTGGGCTGAGCGATCTTCAGTCCTTCAGCGAGGCGCTCGACCAGGCGCTGCTTGAGACGCGCGACAATGAAGACCGGTTCGGGCGCTTTGCTGCCGGAGTCCTTGAAAAAAATGATGAGACCAATCGGGGTATGTTGCGGGCGGCTCTGACTTCGCTCGTCGCCTGGCAGGAGGAAGCCAGGCGATTGAACAAGACTGATTTGCGATATGGGTTTGCCCGCCTCGATGCCTTCGGCCGGATTTTCAATAAGATTCAAATGTTCGCGCGGTCCACCGAACCACCGCTGGCACATGTTGCCGATGCGCCTGTGAGCTATCCTTTCCTATGGGGCATTAACCTGCAGTCCAGGGTTCAGTGGAACGGACTGGCCGAAAGTCTCAAGGTGACACCCTTTCGCGAAGCGACTTTTGATATTGGTGCGTTGGGACGCAATGCTGCAGAGGCATTGGGTACGTTCGCCGAGGTCGTTCTGGTTCCAACCACTCCATCGTCAGGCTCCTTGAACGGAAACGGCCCAGTAGCGGGCTATGCCACGAGCATCAACGTAAACAACCTCTCGATGTTCGAACTCCTGGTGGCGAAGCTGGAATCACCGAAATGGCCCGAAATATTTCCCGCACTCGATCAAGCCAAAGTCGACAGTGGAGCAAAGCTCTTCGTCGAGAAAGGGTGTGCCGACTGTCACCGCACACCTGGGGCACAGAAACTGGGTGAAACAGTCGAGAGGATGGTGGGCCTCGCAGAGACGGCAAAAAGCGACGCCGAAACGAACGAGAAAAACCTTACGGACATCACAATGGCCTGCAACGTGTTCATGGGCATGGGACGTTCTGGAAAATTGACGGGAACGAAAACGTCATACTTCTCGCTTACTAGAGAAGCGCCCCTCGACGTCGAAGACAACCTCGCAGCGATAATGGGAGTGGCCACGCGAGGCGCTTTAGTTCGGAAGAAAGGCGATATTGCCCTTGCGGCGGCGGCGACCTTTCTAGGTATCCCCCATTGGCAAGGAATCATCGTCGAAGGTGCTCCTCCGTTCAACCCCCGCGCGGATTGCACGCGGTTGAATGAAAAAGTTCTGGCCTACAAGGCGGGACCGCTTCGCGGAATCTGGGCGACGGCTCCCTACCTTCACAATGGATCGGTTCCAACGCTTTATCACCTGCTTCTTCCGGGGAAGGATCGGCCGAAGACCTTCTGGGTCGGCAGTCGTGAATACGACCCAAAGTTTGGTGGAATGACCTGGGACAAGAAGCAGGGCGATTCCAATTTCGAGTATCACACGGTCGATTCCGACGGACAGCCCATCGTGGGCAATGCTAATTTCGGACATGAGTATGGCGCGTCGGCATTTTCAGATGACGAACGCTGGGCCTTGGTCGAATATTTGAAGTCGCTCTAGATCTCCAGCCAAACGAGGTTCGCGCAGGCCCTTAAAGGCTTGGCTGTCATTTCAGGTCTGCTGATCTCGACGAGGTCGCTAAGCGGACGATCAAAGTGCCGACCAGAACAGAGAGCATGAACCCACCAAGCGCTCTTGCCATGGGAGAGCCAAACACTAAGGTCGAAATCGCGAATCCGAGAAATATCACGACGTGCACCACCAGCCGGAAATATAGCGTTGGCCTCGTCACGCACCACCAGGCGTTTGCAACGTCTAGGCCCCAGACTGCGGTTAGGAGTAGGTTGAAGCTAGCAATGATCGCGCCTTGGTGGAGATAGATCGACCGGAGGCTGCCTTCATGAACAACGAAGAAGCCATATAGGAAGTGTGCGAAATACAAGAGAAAGCTAGCCGTCCACGCCATCCGCCAATAATTGCCAAGCTCAAATCTTCCCGTGGCCCATATGAAAAGAGTCAGAGAAACCGTGCCGAAGAGAAGAGACATCCAGATGAGGCGCACTGCGCGGGCAAAATTTACCTCGGGCTCACCCAAAGCTGAAAAGACTGCCCAAGAGAACGCCACCGAAAAGAGTAGAACAAAAATCGCGGTCTGGTTTTTTGTCGGAGCGGTCTGTTCTATCGCCTTTGCCGGCATCGACTTGCACCCACAAATTTCTGACAAGGAATGAGTCTGGTCCTCGATTGTAGGGGTATTTGCCTTGCTTGTAAGTAGCATTGTGCCCACGCCGCTACGACGATCTCAAAGAACCTCTGCGACCAGGTGTCAGAATCCTTGCCGAGAGCCCGAGGAGCTGGGCTGCGGGCAAGGTGGTCGACGGCAACCGTCGAAAAACGCGCTCTTATTCGACAGGTAGCACTATTTGGCGGAAAGGCGACAGAACGTCTCATCGATCTGCATGAGCCGGAGGCGCTTACGGCGGTCAGCCGCTATGTTGTTGTAGAGCGGCCAGGAGGCGCGCGGACGCACCACCTCTTCCTGGTTTGCGGCGCAGGAACGCGGGCTGATGAGGCGTTGACCCCCTTGCGCACGCGCGCACCCGCAAGTTCCGCGGTACGCGTCCGAGGAGGGCCGCCTTGCGGGCGAACGGAGGGTGTAGCTGACTGTCGGTATGGATATCGCTACTGACTGTCGCCAAGTCACTCGGCTCGAGATTGTTGACACTGGCCGCCGGCGCCGCTGGTCGGAGGAGGCGAAGCTGCGGATCGTCGAGGAGAGCTATTTGGCTCCGCGGCAGGCATCCGCGACAGCGCGGCGTCACGGGATTTCCACCCCACTGCTGTTTGCCTGGCGCAAGGCGCATCGCGAGGGTCGGCTTGGCGAAGGTGGCGTCTGCGGTTTCGTGCCGGCGATGGTCGTGCCGGAGCAGCCAAAGAAGGGTCCAGAACCGGCTGGCGGGCGCATGGAAGTGGTGAGCGTGAATGGCCGCAGGGTCATCGTCGAGCCCGACGTGGATGTGGAAGCGCTGCTTCGGATTATGCGCGGCCTGGAAACGCTGCGATGATCCCGATTCCGACAGGGGTGCGGGTGTGGCTGGCGACGGGACACACCGACATGCGCTGCGGCTTTCCCAGCCTTGCTCTACGCGTGCAGGAGATCTTGAAGAAGGATCCGCTGAGCGGTCACATTTTTTGCTTTCGCGGCAAAAGAGGCGATCTCCTGAAGGTCATTTGGCATGATGGACAAGGATCGTGTCTGTTTACGAGGCGTCTTGAGCGTGGCCGCTTCATCTGGCCATCTCTGGCAGACGGAAGCATTACAATCTCGACGGCGCAGTTGAGCTATCTCTTGTCCGGGATCGATTGGCGCAACCCTCAGGAAACATGGCGGCCGACGCGGGTCGGATAGCATTTACACTTTGAAATTGCAGGCAAAATCTGATTCACTGGCCTCATGACGTTGACGCCGGATGATCTTCCTTCGGACCTCGCGAGTGCCCTGGCGGCACTGCGGGCTGAACGCGAAGCACGCCGACAAGCCGAGGCGGTGGCTGCCAGCGCGCAGGCGAAACTATCGGACACCGAGGCGCTGATTGCACATCTACAGCTTATGATCGAGAAGCTGAAGCGCGAGAAATACGGCCAGCGTTCCGAACGCACGGTGCGCCTGATCGAGCAGATGGAACTTCAGCTCGAAGACCTCGTGACCGCGGCGAGCGAGGATGAGCTTGCCGCGGCCGCTGCGGCGGCGAAGACCCAGAGCGTGCGCGCCTTCGCGCGCAAGCGACCAGTGCGTAAGCCCTGGCCAGAGACTATCGAACGCGAGCGCGTCGTCGTCGAGCCTCCCACCGCCTGCGCCTGCTGCGGCGGATTCCGGCTGTCCAAGCTGGGCGAGGACGTGACCGAGACGCTGGAGGAGATCCCGCGCCGCTTCAAGCTGATCGAAACGGTGCGCGAAAAGTTTACCTGCCGCGACTGCGAGAAGCTCACCCAGCCGCCGGCGCCGTTCCATGTCACGCCGCGCGGCTTCATCGGTCCCCAACTGCTGGCGACAATCCTGTTCGACAAGTTCGGCATGCATGCTCCACTCAACCGCCAGAGCGCGCGCTTCAAGGCCGAGGGGATCGACCTGCCGCTGTCGACGCTGGCCGATCAGGTCGGCCACGGAACCTTCGCCGTCATGCCGCTCTTCCAGCTGATCGAGCGCCATGTGCTCGCGGCCGAGCGCCTTCATGGCGACGACACCACCATTCGCATCCTGGCGAAGGGCAAGTGCGCGACCGGGCGCATATGGACCTATACGCGCGACGACCGTCCCTTCGCCGGGCCTGCGCCGCCGGCGGCGATCTATTACGCCTCGAGCGACCGGCGCGGCGAGCGTTCTCAGAAGCATCTGGCCGGGTTCGCCGGCATCCTTCAGTGCGACTGTTACAGTGGCTTCGAGCCGCTGTTCGACCCGCAGCGGAAGGAGCAGCCGATCACGCCGGCCTTTTGCTACGCCCATGCGCGGCGAGGATTCTTCGAATTGGCCGACATCGCGAAAAAGGCCCGGGATGGCAAGAAGGGCAAACCGATCTCCCCGATCGCGCTGGAGGCGGTCAGGCGCCTCGACGCACTGTTCGAGATCGAGCGCGCCATCAACGGCCGCAGCGCTGCCGAGCGGTATGCCGTGCGGCAGGAGAAGAGCAAACCACTTCTCGACGACATGCACGCCTGGTTGCTCCGCGAGCGCGATACCCTCTCGCGCTCTTCCGAGGTCC
>NZ_JAMYVK010000050.1:0-50027 GCF_040323975.1 Mesorhizobium sp. M0019
AACCAGCGGTGGCCAAGCTGCCCGTCCGGGTCCGCCATCGCGCAGCGGGTTGAGCAGCTTCTCGAAGCGATACCACTTCACCAGAGCCGACAATCGATCAAGCGGTGAAGAACCGCCAGCCAACTTGCCGCCCAGAAAAGCCTCCGCCAAGCTCAACTGGCCCATCTGCTCACTGCCATCGCGATTCCCTCCGAGCTTCGTCTCAGAGAATCACAATCAGCGAATTACGCAACAGGCCCTCATATGGGAGGCTAACACAACCGCTTGGTGCTGCGACCCTAATCCTGCTCAAGTCTTCTGCACTGAGCTGGCGGACCGAAATCATTCTGGCAAATAGAATTCGGACCATTGGACTGCCGCCGCGCGCTGATTGATCATTGCCTCGACCCGCGGCTCGTCAAATCCGAGTTCCGTCAGAACCTGCCTCGTCGAGGCACCGTACTTCTCCGCTGGCGGATGTGTGCTGATATGGCCATTGTCGGGCCCGATCGCGCACGGTTCGAACAAATCGAGCCATCGGTCAGCGGCATCGATATCGTGCCTGACGAGCCGATAGGTGGGGCCGGACCCGCTCTTGAGCACCGCCGTCTGATGGAGATACTTTTCGCGGAGCTCGGCGATTGAGCTTGGCTGAACCGCACCGATATTGAGCTTTGTCAGCATCGCCACGCATTCCGAAGCCGATCGGCGCTCGAACTCCGCTTCGAGGGATTTAGCCAAGTCGGCAGCTTGGTGGTCATCGATGCCAAGGTGGCGGGCTAGGCCCTTCAATTCCTTTCCGTTCGCGCAGGCAAGGAAGCCACGGTTCCATGGCCCGCGCCTTAACGTGCCGGCTTTTTTGTGGCGTAAGGAATTGACAATCCATAGATTGCTACCGCGGCAGTTATGTCTGACTGAGCCCGCTGCCAACAGGTCGGAAGCCTTGAAAATTTATCCCTCACGCACAGTTCTCGAATATACGATCCTCGTTCTTTTGCTCCTTCTCGCATATCGGATCGCCTACCTGGTTGCGCGGAGTACGTAGGCCCATCCAAGGACCACGCAGATCGAGGCGACCCGGCGCCCCGTTAGGCAGGGGGGCACCAACCCAAAGAGCACCGGGCCTGACCGGCGGGTGTAGTCGCCGGCTGGCAAAATTATGCGCTCACGCCAATGAAAGCGATGCGTGCGAATGAGGAACCGGCTAAGGCCTGGGATGACCGACAAGCCAGCCACCACCTATGTTGTGAGCGTATTCGAGAAGCCGCATCGGCGCACGGTGCTTACGACAAAAGACATGGCTAAGACTTTGGCCAGGGCGAAGGAGATCGGCGACAAGGTGCGGGTCGGGACGAACACCCAGAACCCCATAACGCTGATCCACGGTTAAGACTGGCCTTTGTAGAGAAAGCGGCCGGCGACACAATGGGTCAAGTTTTCTCCTTCCGGCGTCCTCGGTGTGGAAGAATGAGAATCCATATGAGCTACTACTCGAAGCTCTATCACATAGATGGCGTCGCGCACGCCATCGGGTGGAAGAAATTGGTCTCAGTACTTCGTCGGGCGCTGGGATCGGGTCGGCGATGAAAGTTCGCTGTGGTTGTCATGAATTGCTGATCAGGCCTACCGACAGCGACTTGTTTGTCATCTCCCAGGTTTTTGGGCATCGCGAATATGAAATCGGAAAGGCAGGCCAAAGCGCGCTTAACCGGCTGACGACGAGTGGAGACAAAAGGGGTTCATACCCGTTATCGTGGATGCGGGCGCTAACGTTGGCTACTCGTCGATTTTCCGTACGCTAAGGCCGGTCGCGGTCCATGATCCCGATCACCGGCTGCCACAGGATCAGTCGTCTTGGTCACATGAGTGCCGCCTGTCGCTGAGGGTGCAACGCGGCAACGACCCGCTCAAGACACCTGGTCCTCAAGGACATCGGCCTCTGCTTCTTCCTCTTCGCTCTCGCCCTCCCCACTCGCCAATCCAACCGGAATATCTCCGGCCAGCAGCTTTTCCTTCGAGAGCAAGCCAGCATCCTCGAGCGCCTCAAAATCCGGCAGGTCGCGCAGCGTGTCGAGCCCGAACTCCAGCAGGAATTCTTTGGTCGTGACGTAGGTGTAGGGGGCGCCCGGTGTCGGACTGCGCGGGCCGGACGCGATCAGCCCGGCGCCGCGCAGATGGCCGATCAGATCGCGCGAAATCTCCTTGCCGAAGAAGCTCGACAGCTCGGTGCGGGTGATCGGCTGGAAATAGGCGATGCACATCAGCACCAGCACCTCCGGCTGCGCCAGGTCGACCGCCCGCCCGCCCCCGCCGACGGCCGTGCCAAATGCATTGCGGATGGCGTCGGCATAGACCGGGCGGGTCAGGTGCTTCCAGCCGCCGGCGACGGCAACCAGGTCATAGGGCCGGCCGCGCAGCTCTTCACGAATATCGTCGATCAAAAGGTCGATGCTGCAGCTTTTGCCGACAATGCGGGCCAGCGTTTCGCGGCCAACGGGCTCGGTGGCGGCAAAAATGGTCGCCTCGACGCGGTTCATCCACTCGCGCCAGCGCCCCTCCGGCGACAGGTGATCCAACTCACGATCGAACAGACCGTCGTCTGGTCGGCCTTTCCCCCGTTTCGCGCGCGTCGCCTCGGCCATCGCTGTCACAGTCCGTAGATGCGGAACGTGGCGCGGCCCGACAGCTCGCGCACGGCGCCGAGGTCGACCAGCTTGTCGAACAGGCGCCGCAGGCCGCGGTCGCTCATTCCGGTCTTTTTGTCACCACGCGACGCGACGAGCGCATCTTCGTTCAGCAATTGGTCGACGACCAGGTCCGCACCCTTCGCCCTCAGTTTCGGCGCGACGGCAATGAGCCGTTCGGCGCGGCGGCCGAGCTCGGCCGAAAGGTCGATGGCCCGCAGCGCGGCCCGCGACTGCGCCACGAGCAGGCCCTGCACCGTCTCCCTGCCCGGCACCTGGTCCCTCTGCGTCAGGCTGGTTGTTTTCGGGCGCATGCCACGCGTGCTGCCAGCCGATCCCGGCTGCGCTCCCAGCAGCGGCACCGCATGCGACCATCCCAGTTTTTTCGCGAGCATGGCGTCGGCGAGCCATGAACCCAAATTGCGCCCGAAGCCACGGCGCTCAGCAGCTGCGAAAGCGCCGGTCAGCATTTCGACAACGCCCTCTGCCGCAGGCAGCGGACCGAGCTCGTCAGTCAGATCGCTGACAGCCTTGTCGTTGCGGGCGTGACCGAATTCCTCCGATGCCGCAGCGAGGTTTCCCTCCGTCAGAAGGTTCTCCACGGGCCGCGCCGCCAGCCGGCGCCAGGCCAGGACAAAAGAACCGGCCGGCCCACAATCGTCGCCCGGGCGGGTGAGGAGCAAAGAATCGCGCAGGGCGGCTTCATCCTCGACGCGGCCAGCCTGCTTCGCCGTCACCGCGGCCGCCGAAAGCGCCAGCCGCTGCCGCCAGGCGCCGGCCCATCTTTCCTCCCGGCGCACGACCGTGTCGAGCATGGCGATCGCGGCTCCAAAGGCAATCGCAGCATCCTCAAGGCCCTTTGGAGCGCAGGTTTGCGCCGCCTCGACCGCCTTGCGCAGCCAGAACGGCACCGGCGCCATCGGCGCGAACGGCTCGGTCGCGGGAGGCTGGGCATGGCGGCGCGGGGACGGCTTGGGGCGAAGAATCATCGAGAACAGGATGAATCACGGCGGCGCTTTTAGCAATCGATTTGCGCAATAACCGCCGCGCCTGTCGCCAACAAATAATGACCGATAATCTTGCATTATCGTTCGTTTTTGTCCTTACGTTAGAAATGGCCGTTGTCGCCCGCGGTTCAACGGTCGCAGGAGAGTTTCAGCGACCAAGACTGGTGGTCATTAAAGGAGGGTGGACGAACACGGTGCACGGGCATATCTGCCACAGACGCTTTCAACCCTGCGGGCGCAAGTCTGTCACCGGCCGGTAGACGATCACACGCACCGACGGAACAAGCTGGTTGAGGTAATCGAAATCCCGAACATTGCCGGTCAGGACCGTCGCGCCCAGCAGACCGGCCTGGTGAAAGATCAGCGCACCGTTGAGGAAGCGGCGTTCATGCCCCTCCCCTTTCGGCAGACGGCTCAGCCGGAACAGCAGGCCGGCAAGCATGCCGGCGCGTCCCCAGGCGGTGGCGTCGGGTGCATGCAGCCGGTGCACTGGAATGTCTTCAATCGTGCCTGCAACCACTTTCAGGACCGACTTCGTCGTGGGGTGCGCTGGGTCGAGCTGGCCGAACAGGTGGCTGAGCTCGGCAAGGCAGACGGCCGAGTGCTGACAGAGCCGATAGGTCAGAAGGTCATCGACCACTTTGGGCGTGCGGCCCTGAAGGACATCCAGATAGACGCTCGTGTCGAGAAGCAATGCACCGCCGACAGGCGGCTGGTCCCCTGCCCAGGACAGAGCGGAATCCGGCCGCCGTTCCAGCCCGCCGGCACGCCGCTGTGGTTTGAGGGAACGCAGTGCGCTCCCGAGATCAAACGCCAAGATCAATGTCTGCGGAGATGCTGCCCTTGCGGCGGACGAGCCGGGCGCCAAAATCGTCCTCGAGGGCCAGCCGCGACAAGGCGAGCTCCAGCAGCTCAGTGTCGGAGGTCACATGAGCGCGCTTCTTTGCCGCCTCGATCAATTCCGACGGCACCCTCCCGGAAAGGCGTGTGTTCTTGGCCGCGCCGAGAAGGCCGACCGCCCTCGCCTGCTCAAGCACCAGACGGTTCCGGGTGTGGGCGATCCGCTCCTCGCTTTCGGCTGCCGTTGCGCCACGTACGCTCATCCTGGATTCTCCTGTTGAACGAAACATAAGGGATGTTGAACATGAAGGCAAGGATCGGCACTGAGAAAGAGGGCCCTAGGAGGGTCAACACTGGATCGGACATGGTCCGTCGCCCGGTCATGCTATAGCACGACCCAGCGTGTGGTCGTACGCGACCGGCGCAAATCTCGGGAGCTATTGGTCAAGCACCTCGCGGTGGACAATTGGGCGCTTTGGTCGCACGTTGGGGCTCTCAGAATCGCACCACTGTGACATTCAAATGATCGAGAGTTTCGATGGGCAGTCCCCGTAATTTCATGACCCCCATCGACGCGGTCGACACCAGCGACCTGCCTGACATTGTCGACGTCGTCATGGAAATGGGGCACCCGGATGAGGCCCCCTCCCCTCCCACGCAGGTCCTCGACTCGCGACAAGCATCACTGCCTGCGCATCTCGAAAAGCTGGCCGACCGCGCGCGCGATTACGTCGAGGCGGCGAGTTCGGCAAACACCCGTCGCGCCTATGCCGCCGACTGGAAGCATTTTTGCGCCTGGTGCCGGCGCCAGGCGTTTGATCCGCTGCCGCCAGATCCACAAGTCGTCGGCCTCTACATCACGGCCCAGGCCTCAGGATCGGAACGGGACAAAAAGTCTGTGTCGACCATTGAGCGCCGCCTGTCGTCGCTGACCTGGAACTATGCGCAACGCGGTCAACCGCTCGACCGGAAGGACCGGCATATCGCCACCGTGCTCGCCGGTATCCGCAAGAAACACGCCTCCCCTCCCCGTCAAAAGGAAGCCATCCTGCGCGACGATCTTGTCGCCATGCTGGAAACGCTCGATCGTGGCACGCTGCGCGGTCTGCGCGGCCGCGCCATGTTGCTTTTGGGCTTCGCCGGCGGCTTGCGCCGCTCCGAAATCGTGGGCCTCGATGTTGCGCGCGATCAAACCGAGGACGGGTGCGGCTGGATTGAATTTTTCCCGGACAAGGGCGTGCTGGTTACGCTGCGAGGCAAGACCGGCTGGCGCGAGGTCGAGATTGGCCGCGGCTCGTCCGATGCCACCTGCCCGGTCGTCGCCCTGCAGACCTGGCTGAAGCTGGCCCGCATCGCGCATGGCCCCCTCTTCCGCCGCGTCGCCGGGCAGGGCAAAGCTGTGGGCGCCGAGCGGCTCAACGATCAGGAGGTGGCGCGGCTGGTCAAACGCGCGGCCTTGGCCGCCGGCGTGCGCGGGGATCTTTCCGAGGGCGAGCGCGGCCAAAAGTTTTCGGGCCACTCGCTGCGTGCCGGCCTCGCGTCCTCTGCCGAGGTTGACGAGCGCTACGTGCAGAAGCAGCTTGGCCACGCCTCGGCAGAGATGACGCGCAAATACCAGCGCCGGCGCGATCGCTTCCGCGTCAATCTAACTAAGGCGTCAGGATTGTAGAGTGCGGTACGCCCCCAACCACAGGTGACTCTGGATGCGCCAATCCTCCCCGGCGCCACAGATCCGACCATCAAGTTGATGGGTTTCTAAGGTTTATTGGTGCCGCGCAAGCCTCCAACTTGAAGAGCTGTTCCCAGCTGGGAACTCAGAGTACGGGTTGTGCGAGAAGTTTGCTTCTCGATGAGTTCTCCAGGATCCTTCGTCGACACGTGGACTAGCCCCCGAGGGAAGTTGACTGGCGACTGCAGGAGCCTCTTGCTCGACGCTGGAGGAAAGTGCGCGTGGACAGGACGCCCACGTGCCAAACGGTGCTGATTGCTGTCAAATCGCGTGGGACGCCTGGCGACAGATCCGAGCCGCTGAGTTGCCATTCGCGAGAGTCGCTCGGCCCGGAAGGAATGCCTCGTTGCAGGGTAGGGGCCGTGGGGCGTCTAACTGGTCAGCCTGGGGGGGGCGATCACCGAAGTGACATCGGAAGCGGCGCGGCATGGCTGCATCACAAACACAACCCATCGTCTCCGACGCAAAGGATGGTGACTCCCCTAGGACTGCGCGAGCTCAGTGCCTCCGTCACAACGGGAATTTCGCCGCCGCGCCAATGTGGGGGGTATCTCTCCATGCGCCGAAACTTGCCTGCGCTTTTGTAAGGTCGCTCGCCGCCGTACGCAGAAGCCAGAGGCCAACCGGTACACCAACGTCGACTATCTACGAGAACAAAACGGGCAACGGGGCTCGCCCGTGCCCCCATGCTGCGTGACCAACTTCATAGCTGTCGTTTTCAATGCCTGATGCGCAACTTTGACGGCACAGGGAAGCCAGCGATAACGAAAAGTTCCCAGCTGGGAACTGCCCTGCGTCCATTTGCTCGAATGCTCCGAATCGGGCATACCTCCAGTAACGGAAAAACCGCGTAATTCGAAAAGTTGGCGTAGTTGGCGTGGCGTTAACAGCTTGTTAACCACAGTCGCTATCAATAGGCGCTGGGTGCAAGAGGAGAATCTGGGTGACGCGGCATCTAAGTAGCCTTCAGTTCATGAATACCTTTTCGACGAAACTCGAGAAGGCACTCAACAATCTTTCGCTGGCTCAGTATCCTCCTGATGCGATTCGTACGATGCGCAAATTCACTTCGACGGAAGTGGCAGCATTGCTAGGAGTGACCGAAGCTTACATAAGGCAGGTCTCCTTAAAAGGGCAGGGACCTGAGCCAGAGACAACGACCACCGGAAAGCGCCTATATTCTGTGGAGCAGGTGCTGGACCTTCGGATGCACCTGGCGGAAAAGGCACGGAAGAAATGGATCAATCCTCGTCGTGTTAAAGGCGAGGATTGCCAGATCATCGCGATCACGAACTTCAAAGGTGGATCGTCCAAGACAGCGACCACTATTCACTTGGGTCATTGGTTGGCACTACGTGGATATCGCGTTCTCGCAGTCGACATGGATCCCCAGGCGTCGTTAACAAGTCTGCAAGGAGCGTTACCCGGATTTGACTACCGAGAAGGTGACACCCTTTACTCAGCGATTCGGTTTGATGATCCGGTGCCAACGGAAAAGATTATTCATCAGACGCATATCATCGGATTCGACGTCATCTGCGCCGGTCTTGAGCTGACAGAATTCGAGACGGCCGTCACCCTTGAGATGCGCAAGAGCGGTGGAACCAGTTTTCTGCTTCGAGTGTCACAGGCGCTCGAACAGATCGTCGATAACTACGACATCGTCCTTCTCGACTGTGCGCCGTCACTCAATTTCCTGACGCTTTCGTCGCTCACTGCCGCTACCGGAGTCCTAATCCCAGTTCCAGCGCACATGCTCGATGTCGACTCCACAGGGAAGTTTTTGGAGCTGGCCGCATCTTATATGCAAATCCTGGATGAGGCTGGTGCAGGCGCACGTTGGGATTTCGCCAAATTCCTCATCACAAAGTTTGAGGCCAACGACCACCCGCAAGCCAACATGCAGGCCCTAATGCGCCAAGTGTTTGGCGAGGATTTACTTCTGAATTCAGTCTCCAAATCCACTGCGGTTGCGGACGCTCTCACTTGGAAGCAGAGCCTCTATGAAGTGCAACGATCGAGGTTTTCGGCACCTAAAACTTATGATCGTGCAATCGAATCGATCAATGCCGCGAACGCGGAAATAGAAAGCCTCATCACAATGGCATGGAGGCGTGAACAGTGAGCCGTAAAGATTCTAAGGGCATGTTTGCTGCTGTTTTGGGGCAACTCGGGGAGGACAATTCGGAGGAGGGCGTCAGCCGCCGCACGTCATCGCCGCACCTGATGAAGGTGGCGGCTGGTGTTCGCCAAATGCAAGAGCGTAGCGATATCGCCGACAAGTTACTGAAGTCAGGCGAACAGATCATTGAACTCGATCCCGACAAAATACGGCCGTCGTCTATCACCGATCGATATGATGACGCCTACGAGATTTCCGCCATTGCTGAGATCACTGAATCCATGCGGGAGCGCGGTCAAATTGTGCCTGGATTGGTTCGGCCAGTGCAAGGCAAGGATGGCGAGTTTCAAATCGTCTATGGTCGCAGAAGATTAGCGGCAGCTAAGCAGCTTGGGATCGGATTCAAAGCGGCCGTCCGCGAGTTAACTGATGAACAAGCAGTCATTTTCCAAGGCGAAGAAAACACCGCTCGAGAGGATCTTTCATACATTGAGAAGTGCGCTTTTGCGCTTGCGCAGCAGGAAGCGGGATACAAACGGGACACCATCTGCGCTTCGCTGTCGACAGGAAAATCGCATGTCTCCGAGATGATCAAAATCGCCTCATCGGTCGACAAGAAGATACTGCAATCGATTGGTAAAGCTCCCGGGATTGGTCGAGGACGATGGCAGGAATTCTCGAACCGCTATTCCATAGACGGCTCACTCGCAAAAGCTTTCGATCTTATTCGCAAAAACAAATTCCGCGAGGCAACGTCCGACGACAGATTCATTATTCTGCTTGAGACGCTTCCATCGGATCATAATGCGATCAAAGAACCTGCGGGTCCGGCCAAGCCATCAAAGCCCAAGATTGCTATGAAATCCTGGGCTGCTCCAGACAAAACAGTCAGCGTCAGCCTCAAAGACAACGGAAAAACTACCATGATTGCCGTGGGAGAGGCTGAAGGATCGCGTTTCGCAGCGTTTATCGCCGGACAACTGGACGACCTGTTTGAGGCCTTTCGGAAGTCCATCACGAAACAAGGAGTCTGAAACCGCAAAAGAAAAAGGCCCCCGAACGGCAAGCCGTGGAAGCCTCTCTCTGAACTAAGCACTCTGAGAATCGCATCTCCACGAATCACTGTCAAGAGTCATTGGCGTCGTTTTGGCGAGCAGGTTTCTTTTGCCTAATCGAGGGTGAAAGAAAATGGAGACGAATATTGCGACGACGCCCTTTGGGCGGCGACCGATGACGCTTGGCATGATTTCAAGCCAAGTCACCGCAAGGGCCGTGCCGAAGGACGCGATCGTCCACAAATGGCATGTCTTCCAAGATATCAAGGACGCCAGGATCGCTCTGGGCGCCACCGATCGCGCTTTGGCTATTCTCGACGCGCTGTTGTCGTTCCATCCGGACACAGCGCTTTATGGCGACAGCGAACTGGTTGTATGGCCATCCAACGAGCAGCTGATCCGCCGCGCTAATGGCATGCCCCCAACGACCTTACGGCGACACCTGGCCGTTCTGGTCGAGTGTGGATTGATTATCCGTCGGGACAGCCCAAACGGCAAGCGCTTCGCCCGGAAAGGGCAGGCGGGCGAGATCGAGCAAGCCTATGGCTTTGACATCTCGCCGATCGTGGCGCGCGCTGAGGAGTTCAAGGATCTTGCGGATGCGGTCAGATCTGAGAGGAAGGCATTTCGTCTCGTTAAGGAGCGGCTTACCATATGCCGCCGTGATATCGTCAAGATGATCGACACCGGCATTGAGGAAGGCGTGCCGGCGAACTGGGGCAGGGTTCAGCAGGCCTACCAGGCGATTGTTGGTCAGATACCACGCACTGCACCTAGGCAGACTCTCGAGGTGATTGCCGAAGAACTTGAAGGCCTTTGGGCCGAAGTGCGTGAAGCATTGGAATCATTTGTAAAAACACAGAAAATGGACGCCAATGAGTCCCAAAATGGGCGCCACATACAGAATTCAAAACCAGACTCTAAATTTGAATCTGAAAGCGGCTCAGGAAATAGGGATGAAGCGGGCGCCAACGTTGCGGACACCGACAACGTACGGAGCCTACCGAAACGCGAACTGCCGCTAGGGATCGTGCTGGATGCCTGCCCGAACATGCTTTGGCTGGTGAAGGGCGGCGGCGGAATCCGCAACTGGCGTGAATTTCTGGCCGCGGCCGAGGTTGCCCGACCGTCCATGGGCGTCAGCCCGAGCGCCTGGGAGGAAGCGCGAACGGCAATGGGTGAGCAGCAGGCGGCGATTACCATTGCCGCGATCTACCAGCGGCAGGACCAGATCAACAGCGCCGGCGGCTATTTGCGCAGCCTGACAGATCGAGCAAAGGTCGGAAAGTTCTCGGTCTGGCCGATGGTGATGGCCTTGTTGCGGGCCAAGCTTGACGCGTCGAAGACGACCGGAACCGGAGCTGAAGCCGCTGCCGTCGATCTGGAGGCGGCAGGCAAGGTTGTGCGCACCGAATCCCGGCTGGAAATCAGCGATGCGTTGCGCCGCAGCCTCGACAAGCCAGGGCGCGGATCATGATCAGCCGGGCGGGTTTCGATCCGTGGACGGTGGCTGCAGCGCTTGTCGGGACGAGCGTCTTGTGAGAGCATCGAAGGCATGAAAAACCAACACGACCAGGAACCGACGCCCGATGAAACCGCCGGAACGGTGTGGTGGAACTCACTCGCCGAAACCGATCGAGCGGCTTCACTGACGCGGGCCGGCAGCGCTGTTCCAGCTGATGCCTGGGCCGCGTACAAGCGGCTCGGGAATGTCGAGCGTCAGCCACAGACTGTAAACTGAGGACTGTTGTGCAGCGGGATGACGGTCAGCTCGCGGGTAGTTCGGCGACGAGTCCAAGCCGCCGGGCTCGATCGAGTAGGTTCTTCACTGAGGAGGCAGACCATTTTGCGCTTCCTCGTGGGGTTCGCTCATGCAGGCGCTCGAGCTGGCCAGCGATGTCGCGGAGCGCAAGGTCTGGGTTAGACTGCGAAATCCCTGCCACAAGAGTCATCAGGCGATCTTCGGGAGGCAGAGGAGACGCCCGCTTTAGCAGTGTGGATTCGGCCAGGTGCTCGGTGACGAGCCACCTCACTGCCCGCCGCAGTCGTTCAGGCGTCCAGTCGAGGCCGCGCTGGTTCAGGACCCGAGCGATGTCGTCCCAGTTATGGTCTGGTCGCATCCGGCGGACCGTCGGAAGCCATTGGTTCATAGTTGATTGTAGCCGTCGGCCATAAGCCGCCTTTTGTATCGTGGTCATTTTCGCCAGGGCTTCGGGCCTGCGCTCCCGGATACCAGGATTGCCTGGCAGTCGCCCCTTGGATCGTGCAGCGATGATGCCGGCCTTGGTTCGCTCCGAAATCAGTGCACGCTCGAGCTGGGCAACGGCGCCGAGTACCTGTAGCGAAAACATGCCCTGTGGCGTCGACGTGTCGATTGGATCTCGGAGAGATCGGAAATGCGCGCCCTTCTCAGTCAGATCCTCGATCACCTGAAGAAGGTGGCTGACCGAGCGCGCAAGGCGATCGAGACGCACGACGACCAAGATATCGCCGGCGCCGATGTCGCTCATCAACCGCAGTAGGGCCGGGCGAGCTCTCGACGCACCGGATCCATGTTCCTGAACGACGACGTCACAACCGGCCGATCGCAGCTCGATCTCCTGCGCTTCCGTCGCTTGTTCGTCCGTCGACACGCGCGCGTAGCCGATTTGCCGGCCTCTTGGTCGTCCGGAGCGTCGATCTTGCGCTTCACGGGCCATTTGCGGCGTCTCTCAGCATGGGAGGAGGCGTTTGTACAAACACCGAAGATATCAACAAACGATCCTTTGTAAACGTCTCTAGTGCCTTTTTGCGTAGCTCCTACGGCTTCGATGAGCCGGCAAATCAACGTTTTTCGGCCTCCTGAGCGTCCTAGGGCGTGGTGCTGTACAGTCCCGATATGCGGTCATTATCGAAAGTGATAAGGCCGCCAGAGAAAATCCCCTGCAAGTCAACCTAAAGGGCCAATAGCTTGACTAACGCGAATCAGGCATCATGAAAACAACGACTTACGACATCGGCCATTTGTCCCTGAAAACCCTGTTAGGGCCGGTTTCCCGCGCAACCGAGGTTTCGGCGCGTCTTGACGAGCGGCTGGCCCGCTCGCCGGTCCGCGACGGTTTTGTCGAGCGCCAGCACTTCGCCGACGCGGCTGCCGCACTGTGGCTGGAGGGCGAACTCGTCCACATCGAAGACCTCGTCCTGCACGACGCCCATATGGACATCCGCACACCGACCCACGAGCTGACCCGCGCGCATGCGGTGCTGCGGACCCGCCGTCGGATTTTTGCGCAGGAACCGGACTGGGCGCTCAGCCGCGACGGTTTTTTGGCCCTGACCGGCCGCGGCGGCGCGATGCCGGCGGCGGAACAAAAAAGCCGGGAAGGGCAGGGGGCTGGAGCCACTTCTTTTGAAGCCGATGCTCAGGATGACGCTGACGATCTTCTGGCTGAAGAATTTGCCGAGATCGATGCTGTCCTGGCGCGCTCGTCGAAGATTCTCAGCGGCGCCGACGTGCCTGGTCGAAAGGAGGAAACGTCACAACGTGACCGGCCGGAGCCGCAAAACGGCCTGATCTACGATCTCGACTGGAATGAAGAAGAACGCCTGGCCGAATGGCAGGATGTTGTCGCCAGGACACGCGATCTGCCGGTCGTCCTGCGCGGCGCGATCCTGCTTAAGGCCTGGTCGGACATCGAGGTGCTTCAGCATGGTGTTTGGCTCGGGCCGCTGCTGATCGCCGCGCTGCTGCGGCAGGAAGGCCTTGCCGCGCACCATCTCGCCTGCCTGCATCTCGGCGCCAAAAACATTCCGCGCGAGCGGCGGCGGGCGCGCAATCGGTCCGACCGGTTGCTGGCCTGCCTCGATGCCATCCACGACGCCGCGCTGGTCGGCCTGAAGGAACACGATCGGCTGGTGCTGGCAAAAAGCCAGATGGAGCGGCGAGTCAAACAACGGCGCGCCAGCTCGAAACTGCCCGACCTAGTCGAGCTGGTACTCTCGCGGCCGCTCGTCTCCACCGGCATGATCCAGGAGCGGCTAAAGGTGACAAAACAGGGGGCGCTCAACCTGATCGGCGAGCTTGGCCTGCGCGAGATGACGGGGAGGGGAAGGTTTCGCGCCTGGGGAATTGTTCAGTCCCAGCCATTCGCTTAGCTTTACCAAATTATCGAACTTGACGAGCGTGCGCTCTGTAACCATATGGGTGACAGCAGGAGGTTCTCATCATGGCCGCTCCAAAACGCAGTAATCATAGCGGGACCGCATCGCATGCGGGAGTCGCCGCCCTGAGTTTCACCACAAAGCTGCCGGCACAGGCAGAGTTCAAGAAGGTATTGCTCGAACGCTATCAGGAAGCGATCGCACGCAGCCGCAAGATCGGCCACCGCGTATCGTTCCGGGTAGAGGTCGATCCGGCGGCTGATGCGCAGACGATCACACCGGTCGAGGAGCAACTGATGGCTTCAGACGATACCTTTCCCGTCGAGGACACGGGCATGCCCGATGCCGAACTCGAGGCGGCTCTCGCCGGAGCGCGCGCGCGTGGCCGCAAGCGTGTCGCCGAAATTGTCGCCGGCGAGGACATGCTGAGCGCGGATGCCTTTGCCAAGCTGCTCGGCACGTCGCGCGTCACGGTCAACGCTAGGCGGCAAAGGGGACAGGTGCTCGGGATCGATGGCGCCAAGCGCGGTTTCCGCTTTCCTGTCTGGCAACTCGACAGGGACGGTCGTCCCTTCGGCGCATTGCCGGCGCTGCATGCCATGTTGGGCAATAATACCTGGGCCGTCTATCGGTTTTTAGTGTCGCGCCATGGCGTCCTTGATGGGCGGACGGGCCTTCGAGCCATTCAACAAGGCGATGACGCCTCGGTTTTGGCCGCGGCGGAAGGCATGGCCAGGGGCGATTTCGACTGAATGCCCGGTGTTCCACCTCCACCCGATTTCGCGCACGCAAAGCTCGAAATCGAGACCATACCGCGCGGTCGGACGTTCGGTCGGATCTACTGGAGCACCTATCCTGATCCATTGGGGTACGGGAAGTCGCCGAGCCGGTTCAGCGATCCTCGACGCCGTCTTGACGCCAACCGGTTTGGCGTTCTGTACCTCGGTGACTCTCTGAAGGTGCTTCCTCGAGACCGTGCTCCGCGATCGCCGCGAAGGAATCCTTGACGATCTTCCAATAGAGGAGGTGGAACTGACCCGACGGCGCTATGCGCAGATCACGACCAACGCGGACCTGCGCCTGGTCGATCTCAGAGGCGACAATGCCGTTCGAATGGGCGTGCCGACCGATGTCGTTCGCGCACAGCGCCAGAATCTGGCACGCCGGTGGTCACTGGCGTTTCACGAGCCTCCATCTGAGCCTGACGGGATCATTTGTCGCTCGCGCCTCAATGAGGCGACCAATCTTGCCATTTACGATCGCGCGGTACCGAAGCTTCAGGCGAAGCGTGTTATGACCCTTCTCGGCGCGCGAGGACTGGCTCAGGTTCTGGAGGATTTCAGGGTGGGGTTGGTGTGAAGATGCAGCACGTATCCGTATCGCTTGACAAAGATGGCTGTAGCGCCAGAAGCGTCCACTAAGCCGGAGCAACGGAACGACCGGTGTGGGGCCGGTACCGGAACGACGGCTTTCGGGAGCGACTGGGATAAAGCCGCCAGTATAGAGGCCCCTTCGGCGGGGTGGATGTCTCCGAGGCTATGGTGTGCCGCGCCTTGAGTTGTCGGGAGTAAGCATGGAGCGGGTGCCAAAGTAAATTTTAACAACTTTATATTCTCGATAAAAAAAGTCTTAGTCACGTGGGTGAGAAATCTGACCCTGCGCCAGATCCGTGCCTCGGCGGGTTCAGAAGCACAGAAAATCGGCAACGTCGCCAAGGCGTTGCGACTTATGGCGGTGACGCTCGTGCACAAGCAAGTCGAGGAGGAGGCGGTGCCGTCGTGTTCAACCGAAGAGCGAGCATGCGGCCGACCGCCGCAGGGCCAGCCTTCATATACGCTGCCCAAACAAGCGCGGAGAGGCTGCAGGTGCTTGCCAACGAGATCCACGCGTTACGGCAGCGCGCAAGGGCGGGCCTCGTTCTGCCTCGAGCCGGCCGGTGGTGCCAAGAATGCCGCGCCGCTGCTATGGCAATATGGGCAATCGATCAGCATATGCCGTATGACGAAGATTAGCGATTGAACCACGAGGCATCCAACAGGCGGCATTCGGCATAGTCGAGATCACAACCGGGCTGTGATCGCCCGGTAGTGTCTCAGTTTGAAATTCGCCGGCCTTGACCGGCCTGTCGAATTCCGCCGCGAACTCCTATATGCTTAGCGCTATGAGTTATTCCATAAAACTCGGCAAGGAGCCGAACGTTTTGACGATCAATGACTTGTCCAGTAGGCAGGCTTTAGACCAGGCACGCGAACTCAAAGCCGGAAACATCAAATTCGGCATCTACGCCAGCGATGGCACTTTGATCGAACTGTATGATCTTGAGCGTGCCGTGGAGGGCGACGACGTTGCCAACCGGACCTAAAGGCCGCTGACGTGATCAGCAATGCTGTCGATCGGCTCGGAATGGGGACCCTGGATCGGCGTGCCACGCCGAAACACACCGCAATGCCATGAAGGTCATGCGCATCGCGACTGCGAGGAAGCCTTCTATCTCGCCGGGCTCCGCCCGTTCAAATCGCTCAGCCATGGTTATAAAGCGCTGGCAAGGCAATACAGCATCACCGTCATTCATGAGTCCGCTGAAGCGATTGACCCGGCGGCGAAAACCGTTGCGCTGAACAACGGTTCGAAGCTCAGCTACGACCGTCTCGTTGTTGCGCCAGGCATCGCATTCAGGGATCGGGCGCTTAGGGGCTATGACGAAGAGGCGTCCCGCCTGTCGCGCAACGGGCCGGACTGGCATCGGCTGCTCGAGTTGTGCGGCGAAGTCGATGCACGCGTGATCGATCTGGACGGAGTCTACGATCCGGGATTGCCGAACGACCGCCTGTTGCTCGGTATGAAGGGCAGCATCAGCGAGTTCGAGCTCGGCGTGCTGCGTGCCCGCATGTACGAGGCCGCCCGTGCCAAGGCACAGCGCGGGGAACTGCGCATCTCCGTGCCCTTCGGCTATGTCTGGCACCGCGATTACGGTCTCGGGTTCGATCCCGACATGCGCCTGCAGGAGACTATTCGCCTGATCTTCGCGCGTTTCCGCGAACTCGGCAGTGCGCGGCAAGTGTTGATCTCGATGATCGATGACGGCGTGCATTTCCCCAGACCCTCCGACGGCAAGAAGATGGTGTCCTTCGACTGGGTTCCGATCCGCTACCGCAACGTGATCTCGATCCTGAAGAACCCGTTCTACGCCGGCGCCTATGTCTATGGTAAGAGCGAGAAGCGCACTGAGATCGTCGATGGCCGCGTTCGCAAGAGCTATGGCCATTACAAGCCGGCTAGCGAGTGGGCGGTGGTGCTCAAGGACCATCACGAAGGCTACATCGGATGGAGCGAGTACGAACGGAACCAGGAACTGCTCGCGGCCAACGCTTATGGCAAAGCCGGCGGCGTCAAGTCGGGCCGCGGCGGTCGCGCGCTGCTCCCGGGCCTCATCTCTTGTGGTCGATGCGGGCGAAGACTGGTTGTCATGTATGCCGGACGCGGCCAAGGGTATCCGGTATATCGCTGCGAGCGCGGCAACCTCATGATGGCCCAGGCGCGATGCATGTCGTTCAACGGCTTTCGCACCGACGCGGCGGTGACCCGCGAAGCGCTGGAGGCGGTTGCGCCGATGGCGATCGAAGCGGCGTTGGAGGCTGAACGGATGCAGCTGGAGAGCGAGGCCAGGCGCCGGCAGATGATCGAGCTGGACCTGCAGCAGGCGCGCTACGAGGCATCGCTCGCCGAGCGCCGCTATGCGGCCTGCGACCCGGAGAACCGGCTTATTGCGGCCCAGCTCGAGAGGAGTTGGGAAGCCACGCTCAGGCGCGTGGAGACGTGCGAGGCGCGGCTGAGCGAAGTCCAGCGTGTGGAGCCTGTCGACGCGGTTCCGGACTTCACGGGCTTCGCCCAGAATCTCGAGGCCACCTGGAACGCGCCGAGTGTCGACATGCGCTGTCGTCAGCAACTGCTGCGCGCGCTCATCAAGGACATCGTGGCCGATGTCGATGACGATGCGCGCGACGTGATCTTGACCATCCACTGGCACGGAGGCCAGCACTCGCAGGTACGGGTTCGCAAGCCCAAATCCGGAGAGCATGGCCAGCGTACGCCTGAGGAGGCTCTGGCGATCATGCGATCCATGGCAACCCGGTGGTCGGATGCCGAAATCGCTGCCACACTCAACCGCATGGGCATGCAGACCGGTCAGGGAAAGACCTGGACCGCGCGTCGCGTCCAATCGCTGCGCACGGTACACAAGATCAGCGGCTATCGCTCTTCCGACAAGAATGGCGAGTGGCTTACCATGTCGGACGCGGCCGCCCGGCTTGGCGTCTCACACGTCAAAATCCGCCGGTTCATCAGGGATGGCCTATTGCCCGCCGAGCAGGTCATGCGCGGCGCGCCCTACCAGATCCGCGCCAGCGACCTCGAAGACGAACGGATCAAGGCCGATTTGACGCGCAATACTCCGCGTCGCATCCACGACGACAACCAAGAATCGCTGTTTTCCGCCATTTGAAAAGGAGGTGCATAATGAATCGGTCTTCGCTCTCGGCAGAAAGTCCTGGCTGTTCTGCGGTTCCGATCGCGGCGGACAGCGCGCTGCCGTTCTCTACAGCCTGATCGTCAGCGCCAAGATGAACGATATCGACCCTCAGGCCTGGCTCGCCGATATCCTGGCGCGCATCGCAGCCCACCCAGCCCATCGGATCGATGATTTGCTGCCGTGGAATGGGAGATCCGCACAACTGCGGACCCAATCAGCGGCGGCCTGATCATGCAGCGCAATAAGGTGCATCACGTCTACACCGTCGACCGTGTCGCCAGGGACCTCGGCGTCAGCGAAGCGCTCATCCAGGACCTGACCCTCGGTCTCGAGCCCGAGGACGGCGTCATCTGGGTCTACGGCGCCAACGATGACGACGGAATCTTGGCCTTCACCGATGAAGGCATCGAGGAGGTCAAACTCCTCCTCGAAGAATATCATCGCGTCTCACCATCGAAAGCTTGACTCCGGCACCGCGGTGCTCAGGTGCTCATGGCCGCCGGATACGCACGTCTGCGGTCTTCACCGGATGGATACCCTGCGGCCGGAACAATCCTCGTCGCTCGTGGTTTGGATGCCACCAAACAAGGAGACCTCTGATGTCTGAATCGCGCGAATGGATGATCCAGTGGCTGAGAGATGCCCACGCCATGGAAGAGCAGGCGGAGACGATGCTGTCTGGACAGTTGAGCCGCATCGAGAGCTATCCGGAGCTGAGCGAGCGCATCCGCCTTCATCTCGAAGAAACAAGGCAACAGGCTTCCCGGCTGAAGACCTGCCTCGACCGTATCGATGAAGGATCATCCACCGTGAAGGACGCGGGCGGCAAGCTCATGGCGCTCGCCCAATCCATCAGCGGCGTGTTCGCCGGCGATGAGGTGATGAAGGGCTCCCTCGCCAGCTACACTTTCGAGCACATGGAAATCGCCTCCTATACAATCCTCATCGCGGCGGCCAACGCCGAGGGCGAGACCGAAATCGTCCAGGCCTGCGAGCAGAACCTCCGCGAAGAGGAGGCAATGGCGGAGTGGCTGAAGAGCCGTCTTGGCCAGACAACCCAGACGTTCCTGACGCGGGCCGCCGCCGACAGCGACAGCGCCAAGCGGTGATGGCCGGGTTGGTTAGCGCGAGAAAGGCGACCCGCTCCTGACAGCCGGGACACTGGGTCGTCCAGGCTGCTCTTCCGTAGTTCTGGAGTTCCGGCGCTGAATTCTCGCCTAGTCGACCGCCGCGTGCTCCTCAAGCCGTCGCTGATACGCAATACCTACCGCAGCCGCGATGGCTAAACCCGCGGCACCAAGAAGGAGCTTGTCTCGCGTCTCCTGATCGCTCAGTGCGCCCTGGACAGCAGACGACGCTTGACCGGCCGCGGCGGCTGCCCCCTCGGCGGCCTCGCTGCCGGCCTGCCGCAATTCGTCGACCAGATTCGGCGTCTTGGCGCCCAAATTCCGCACCTTCTCTTTTACGGCGCCAGCCGCTTCCTCCGCATGTTCCTTCACTGTTTCGGCCGTCTTGGCGCTCATTTCGCCGACCTTCTCTGCCAGCTCGACGGATTGCTCCTTCAAGCGCTCTCTGGCGAAAGCGAGATGATCGACCTGCCCGTCCAAGCCCGGCTGAATTGAAGGCGTACGCAACAGGCTGAATAGTCCTGCTCCGATCAACGCGGTCGCGATTGGCGGACGGTGAAGGAACCGCCACGCGAGACCAGCCCCAATTACCAATGCGGCGCCAGGATTCGCGGCAGCCTTTGCCTTGAGATCCTCGATGATCTCCAGCGCCGTCGACTGCGCGGTCGATCTTGCTTTCGCGACCAGCGCATCCTTGGCCTCGAGCGCCTCTTGCTTCAGTTCGTCGGTAAACTCGGACACCGTATTTGGCGAGCGCAGCGTCGACAAATCTTCCGCGAGCCTTGCGCGGGCTGCCTCAACGTCGTGTTCGAGTTGGCGGAGATTTGCCTCGCCCATCACGAACCTCGCTTTCCGCTGGACTGGCCGGATTTGCCGGACCGGGAAGCACCCGGCCGTTGTGACTGATCCGAATTGGCCGATTTATCTGTCGACCGGCCCATGCTACCCGGGGCCGATTGGCCGCGCGATACGCCTGAGGTCGCGGACGGCGACTCAGCCGACCCGGCTTGCTGTTCGCCCGACAAGGTGCTGCCGAACTCGCCAGCCACGTCGCTCACGACATCCTTGAGGCCATCAGCATTAAGGCCGCGCTCCTCGGCAGCGGTCCTGAGCCTTTCGCGCGCCTTCACCGTCGACTCCTTCAACCGTTCGCCGACTTTCTCGGCGCTGTCCGTCAACTGCTCTCCAGCTGGGCCGAGTGTCCGCTTTTCAAAATCCGTGGGGCGGAAGGCTGCAGCGACAGCTGCCCCTGTGGCGAGGCCGAGCAGCGCCAGCGTCAGTGGCTGCTCTTCGACTACGCGGTTCACCGTCTCTTGGAAAGTTGATTGGGCCCGTCGCGCGACCCGCTCCGATGTCTCAGTGACGTTGCGTCGCGCCTCGTCGACGTATTCCGACGCGAACGAAGTGTAAGCGCTGGCCGTGGCTGCGACCTTGCCGCCGAGGTCCGAGGCATGCTCCCGTGCATTGTCTGCCGTCTCCGAAGCGTCCTCCATGCTTTTCGACCGGCGCCCCTGGCCGGCGGTGTTCGAAGACCTTGGGTGAACGCTTCGCTGGCCCTTGCTTCCGCGGGTTTCATCAGCGTGATCAAAGCCGCCGGTGGCCCATGCCCCCCCGCGGCGCATCAACAGCGCGCAGCCGGCTGCAACGAGAAGAAGACCTTCCGGGTTGTTTTTGGCGGCGCCGATGAGCCATTCCGCCGTTCCGATGTTGGGCGTATGCGCTTCGCGGCTCATGTTAGATGCTCCTTGGTTATCGATATATCCTGTTTGATCTGATGGATTGATCGCGTGGGCGTCATCTCCTTTTGCGCATCCATGCGGCCCTTGTAGTAGGCGAGTGCTCCAGCTGCGGCCACGACGCCGGCAACGATCAGGCAGGACCAGTGCATTACGATCCCAAAGCTAGCTATCCAGAAGACGACGGCTTGCACTGTCAGCAATGCAGCGATCAGCCCAAGCACCCCGGCAGCGGACATCCAGATGCCGGCCCGAAGCTTGGCAAAAACGTTTTCAGACAGCTCCGCCCGGGCCAGCCGCAGCTCCTTTTGCACGAGGTCGGCAAGATCCGCCGCGGCGTCGGATAGTGCTCGTGGGAGCGTGGAATTCTTGAGCTGATCATGTGCCATTAAATTCGCTCGCTGCTTGCCGGTTGCGCCCGCGCACGGGCTCATTGGAGCGTGACGACGCCGGCGGCGCGCTCTTCAGCGTCCGAAATGTCAAGAACCCCGCTAGGGCAGCAAGCCCAAAAACCAATCCGGGCTGGCGCCTAGTCAAATCGGAGGCGGCGCGGACCAGCTGATCGACCGACTGGTCCCGCAGATCGTCTGCGTAACCATCGATCCTGTTCGCAAACGTACGAACCACACCCGCGACTAAGGGCGCGCTTTCGTCGAGGTCCTCGGCTGCGCGTTTCGTCGAACTCGCGAGCTGGCCCATCACCTCGGCACTGCTGCCGACCTGACGGTCTAGCATTTCCTTCACCTGGTTGGTAACTGTTGACGCACTATCCGAGGCCGCCTGCTTGGCCGTATCAACTGCTTGTTGAGCCATGTCGGAGGCTTTCGAGACCGCGTCGCTCACGGTTGCCCCAATGTCCTTGTTTGCAATGTCCTCATCAGGTGTTTTGGTCGCGGATTCTCGTTCCTTGTTTTGGCTGTTCATGGTTTCCTCCTCCATTGACAGGCAAAACTGCGGCAAAACCTTTTAGTTCCGTGGAGCTGCTCAAAGAAGCTACCCTTGCGCGCGGATACGTCTCAGCACAGACCAAAGTGCTTCCACGAAATTGGCTTCCCGGCTGTTTCATAGGAGCCAACTATCACCGGTCTCGCTTCGCGAAGGTATCGGCAGCGATCCTTGTGGCAGCCCGGACCAAGGGGCGGTATTTCGCCGTCCAGTCATGCCCCCGGCGGTAGGGTCTCAGTTTGGATTTCGGCTGTGGGTGGAAGCGGACTGCTGAGACCGGGACCTAGCGGCTTGCCCCGCCACCAAAAGCCATTCGAAACCCAAGGGCAGCGATGAAGAAGCCTGCGATCCGCTGCTGCCAAAGCTTCACGCGGGGCCGCGTCGTGATCCACGAACCGATGCTGCCCGAAGCCACGGCATAAGTTCCTAATACTAACGCGCCCGTCATTTTCTGGGTTTCGTCTAACAGGAGCTGTTGCAGGCTCACGGGCCCTCCGCGCAAGTCGACTGACTTGACGTGGGTCCTGCTGGGCTGCGGGCTTCCCGAACGTGAAGATCAGCCGTAGTCCTAGCCGAACGAGGTAGGCTGCTCCCATCCATTGGAGCGTCGCGAATGCAAACGGGGACGCTCGTACGAGCTAGGAAACGGTCCATATCGAAGGCGGAGGGCTCGTCACTATCGATATCGAAGCAGTATCACGTGGGCCGGCAGCGACAGTCCGCAAGTCTCGGTGACATCCAAACCGACGCCATCACGCCTGTGCGCTCCCCGTTTTGCTGCAACCAGTCGCCGGCTCGCGCCTCGACAGCCGCTTCGTCCGCAGCCGGTGGTTTGGCGTTCGAAGCGCTATTCACGAGTGATCGGGGCCGGAAGCTCTGTTTGTGTAAACCCTCGTTCTCAGCGACGTGATGCGCTTTCGGCGCCGCTCCGGTCGGCCGAGCGGCCCAGCGTGTCGGCCATCGCGGCACCTCGCGCGCCGATCGGCTGCGGCGCGCCGGTTGTGGTGTCCTTGGCCGTCTGGTGTTCCATCTCGGAGTTGAGCTCGGCTCCGACGATGAGGATCATGACTGAGATCCAGGTCCACATCATGAAGCCGATGACGGCGCCGAGCGTCCCGTACGTCGCGTTATAGTTGGCGAAATTCTCGAGATAAAAGGAAAACCCGATCGAGGCGGCAAGCCACACGACCGTCGCGAGGCCGGCGCCCCAAGTCAGCCACCGCCACGTCGCTTTCTCGCGGCTGGGACCGTAGCGGTAGATAAGCGTGATACCTGCCGCCACCGCGACCAGCATCACGGGCCAGCGCAGGATTTTTATCAGTGTCTCCGTCCAGCTGCCCAGATTGAGGAGCGCGAGCGCCGCAGGGACAAGCCCGACCGAGACCAGGAACGCGATGCCGATGAAGATGACGCCGAGCGTGAAGGCCAAGGCCAGCAGATTCAACCGGACGACGCTGCGCTTTTCGGTCTCCTCATAGGCGATGTTCATGGCTTCGAAGATGGTCTTGATGCCGTTGTTGGCGCTCCAGAGCGCGACGGCGAGGCCCCCAAGATAAAGCCGAAGGTCAAAGCGCCGGTATTCTGTTGGGCAAGGGACCCAAGCTGTGACCGGATAAGATCGAGCCCGCCCGACGGTAGAACGCCGCCGAGGAAAGCGATGTGCTCGGCGATTGTGTTGGGATCGGCGACGAAGCCGTAAATCGAAACGAAGGCGGCAAGTGCAGGAAACAGCGCCAGAAGCAGGTAGAACGTGGTTCCTGCTGCGATCAGTGGGACTCGGTCATCGCTTACTTCAGCTATCACCCGCCAAAGGATGTCTTTCCAGCCTTTGGTCGGAATCTGCGTGGGCCGCACCGCATCTCGCCCGCGGCCCTGCTGCTGCGCCCGCCGCCCGCTATGCACCTGTTTTGCGTGGAAATTGTTGGGCTTCTCGTTGGCCATGGCTCCGGTTCGCCTGTCTATTCGTCATGTAACGTGCAGGTCGGCCAAAGGATGCAAGCTGCAACTGCCGAGACCCCGCGCGCGGGCGGAAGCTCGCTTGCTCTGGGTCAATTCACCGCCATGACCCATTCAGGACCTACCGACACTCAGGCGTATCCGTCAGGTCCTGCCGGGATCGTTTGGCATTCGTCGTGGCAGGTGGAACGCTGTCAACATTTTTACAGCTGAAAGCGATGGAGGACCCAGACCTATGCTTCTAGCGCCTTCCCCATTCTTATGAGAGGAACACTTGCGCCACCGCGCGCGTCTTCCACTTGCTCGATAGGTCGATATCTCCGCAAGCCAGGTAAAGCGGTTCGCCCGATAACGTGGCCATCAACGCGATTTCCCGGAAGCCCTCATTGCGCGCCGCCTCCTCGCAGAGCGCCATGATCAGCCTTGCCGGGTACTACGAGTTTGCCCAGTTTCGACCGTCAGTGCCATTCATCGCCGACGACATTATGGAAACTTTCGACCATGTCCGGTCCGAAGAGGTCTTCAGGTTGTTTGGCGAAATGGCAAGTGCCGGTCAGGTGATCTATCTCACGCATCACCAGCACCTATGTGAGATCGCCAAGGCTGTTGTGCCAGGCGTAGCGATTCACGAACTGAGATAGTGGCGGGTGATTGTGTCGTAAACCGCTTTACGTCGATGAGGGTGTTTTGCCCTACCATGATGAGGATTCGAACTGCCCGGCAGCTCTACATGCACTTGCTAGTGGCAGTTAGTCGGAGCTATGCTGTCCGAAATATGAAGACATTTTTCGGACATTCCAAGGGCTTGGCGTTTGTCCGAAATACTTATACATATTTCGGACATGCGCGAGACTCGATCCGACCTGAAGGCTCTCATCCAAGATCGCATGGCGACAAGTCCGCCACGCACGGTCTGGACGCCCGCGGATTTTCTTGACCTCGGCAATCGCGATGCGGTGGACAAAGTGCTGCAGCGGATGGTCAAGGCCGCCGAACTGCGGCGGATTGATCGCGGACTTTACGATCGACCAACGTTCAACACCTTGACTCAACAGAAAAGCCCACCAGACCCCCGTGGTGTCATCGACGCCGTGGCGCGGCGCGATCAGATCAGGGTCCTCGTCGATGGTATGACCGCTGCGAATGATCTCGGCCTGACCGACGCGGTGCCAGCCCGCATCGTCGTTCACGCCGATGCGCGGTTGCGGCCGATTCACCTTGGCAATCTCGACATCACCTTCCGGCCTACGTCAGCCAGCAAACTCTACTGGGCCGGGCGCCCGGCCATGCGCGTCGTCCAGGCGCTGCATTGGATACGCGATATGCTGGGCGACGATGATGGGGACCAGAAACTGTTACGGCGCCTGCGCCGACTGCTGAACGATCCCGACCAAGGTGACCGCCTCCGCGCCGACCTGGCCGAAGGCCTGCCAACTCTTCCCGCCTGGATGCAAGTTCTGTTGAAGCCTCTTCTGAAGGATGCCGCCCAAGCGCCCCACGGCCAGACCCAGCCAGGCGCGACAGCGCCTCCGGGAGCGCACGGACAATGAATCCCGCCTATGATCAAGTCCTGAGCGCGGACGCCGAAACACGGGCTGGTCTGTTCACGACGACGGCACAACGTCTCAGCTCCACACCACAGAATATCGAAAAAGATTTCTGGGTCTGCTGGACTTTAGACGCACTGTTCAACGGCCTGCCCGACGATAGTCCGCGGCTCCTCTTCAAGGGCGGTACCTCGCTCTCTAAGGGGTTCGGCCTGATTAGTCGGTTCTCGGAAGACATCGACGTCACGGTGTTCCGCGATGACCTGGGCGAGGACACATCGATCGCCGAACTTGAGGGCCTCAGCCGGACAAAGCGTGAGGCCAAGCTCGACGCCATCAAGGACGCCTGTACGGCTTACATCCAAGGGCCGATGTTTGAGCGTTTGACCGCCTTGGCGGCAGCGGCCGCAGAACGTACGGGATTGATGCTCGAAAGCTTCCAGGTGCGGCCCGACGAGGAAGACGGGCAAACTCTCTTGCTCTGGTATCCAACCGCGACGCCCGTAGAGGCATACGTGCGTCCGGCAGTGAAAATTGAATCGGGCGCGAAGTCGGCGCTCGACCCGAATACACCGCGGATCATCCGGCCCTATGTCGACCAGGATGCGCCCGATCTTAATCTAAGTATAGCCAATGTCACCACAGTCGATCCAGAGCGAACCTTCTGGGACAAGGTGGTAATCCTGCATGGCCTGCGGCGCTGGTATGAGCGCCGCGACGAACTCCGGGGTGAAGGCCAACGAATCTCGCGCCATTATTATGACATCCATCGGCTCATGGAAGCCGAAACCGGCCGCCGGGCGATCGCGAACAAGGATCTTGGCGCCGACTGCGTGGCTCATGCTCGCATGTTTTTCAACCGCAAGGACTACGACCTTGCGTCAGCCAAACCGCCGACCTTCGCCCTGCTGCCACATGACGAAATGGTTGACGCTCTCCGGCGAGACTATGTTGCCATGACTGCAATGATCTTTGGGCCTGTGCCGAATTTCGACTTAGTGCTTGAGAGCGTCCGACGGTTGGAAACCCTGTTGAATGCGCCAGAAGGCTGACGTCCAGCCTCTCGCATGTTCGCCATTTGTGCTGAAAAAGTCGCTTAAAAGGCCGTCTGGAATTGGGAGGAAAATCTCCAGAAACCGGAACTCAGCCCCATCCATGGCCTCAGCTCTGACATACGAAGCCTATGCCGTCAGCTCCATGTGACACGAATTGCCATCAACGCGCTTTCATGCTTGCTGGGCCGATGTCTCGTCCTCGCCTGCTGCCCGAAAAGAGTTTTCCGACCTATGCGTACCTGCCTGGCAAACATCCACATCCGGTACGTGACCCCTTAGGCCATAGCTACCGAAACGAGCCCGTAACCATCCCCCTTGCGGAAGCACTGGGCTCGGATGTCTTTCGATGGGGAATCGACCTTTTCAACCACGGCTATTACTGGGAAGCCCATGAGGCTTGGGAGCCTCTTTGGCACGCTGCGAAACGAAGCACGCAGCACCGCCTGTTCTTCAAAGGACTGATCCTGCTGGCCGCAGCCGGGGTGAAAATCCGAGAGGGAAAGCGGGTCGCTGCCGTGCGCCATGCGACAAAAGCTGCCGCGCTTTTTCGTCAGGTGGTGACGATGCCGAGCCGGCTCTTTGAGTCCGCACTCGGGATGACACCTGCCGCGCTTGCAGAATATGCCGAAGCAGCCGTAACTTCCCGGGTTTTGCCAGAACCAAAGCCTGACCAGCCCGAGCCCGTTTTCGATTTTATTCTCGCACCAAAACTTGAGAGTGTCTGATCGGCAACCCTTGGTAGCGTTCAACCCAGCTTCGCCTGTGGAAGGCTGGTTACTCCCGCCTATTTTGTGTCCGGGCTACATAGGCCGATGGATCTGCAGCAATCAGGCCGCGGTCTTCTTGCGCGTCCGCTTCACCGGCGCCGGCTTTTCCGGTTCTTTCGGCTTTCGGCTTTCGGCCGAGCCCCATCGTCTTGGCCAATGCCGAGCGCGCTGCGGCATAGTTCGGCGCGACCATCGGATAGTCCGCTGGCAGGCCCCATTTGGTGCGATATTCGTCGGGCGTCAGGTTGTAGTGGGTCGCGAGATGGCGTTTCAACGACTTGAACTTCTTCCCGTCCTCAGGCTGACAATGTAGTCCGGAGTGACCGATTTCTTGATCGGCACGGCAGGCTTGAGAGCCCCGGACTTATCCGGCGCAGCACCGCCGCCGGCGGTGCCCTTCAATGCGGCGTGGATCTGACTGATGAGGGCCGGCAAGTCACCGACCGGAACCGGATTGTTCGAGACATAGGCCGAGACGACGTCGGCTCTGACGCTGCATGCCGGCGATCTGTTCTTCTTTTTCCGCAACCTTCATTTTAAGGCCGTCTTCGGCTTCCACCTCGCCTTGACGCGAACGGCGTCCAATCCTTCCTGGATCTTCCTTTCGATGGTCAGCGCCATCTCTCGCTTTTCATCGTCAAGCGCACGCTGCTTTTTCAGGAATTCCGCCTGTTGCTGCTGGGCCTCGGTGAGCTTTTCGTCGCGCGCCTTCAACGTCGCCTCCAGCTCGGCAAGCTTCTTATCCTTGTCCTCCAGGTCTACCGAAAGCAGCAATTTTGCCTTGCGGGCTTCCTCGACCGCGATTCCGGCACGCTCAAGCTTGATTTGCTCAGCCACCTGGTTGGCGATGTCCTCTTTGGCGGCGACGATCTCGGCCTGCTGGCGCTTGAGCTCCTCTTCTCTGGCAGCCATCGATACCTTGCTCTGCGCCAGGCGCATTTCGTATTCTTCACGCGTGGCGGCAATCAAAGGGGCCGCGAGCGACTCATTGAGCTTGATTTCCGTCTTGCAGCTTGGGCAGCTGATTGTCGGTTCATTGAGAATCCTGTCCCCCTGCAGCATGGTATTGATGGGCTGGACGGTCATCTGCGCGCTGCCTCCCTGAGGAATCAGTTAAAGTTAAAGGACACGCCAGACTATATCTCGCCAAGCGTTTTCGGAAAAGAACAAAGAGTGAACTGATGGGTTATCCCCGCCGCAAAGCTAGGGGAGCCGCTTCTTAAACTTGTTTGTGGAATGATCGCCTGCGCGAGCGGCGGCAACCTCAGCATGACTCGATTGCCAGGCAGGTCGATTACCCTCGACGTGTATTTCCGAAATGTCGAGATCGCATGCAAATGCCGAATTCCGTCCTTTTCGCCTGGACGGAGCTGAAAGTTCGCTGGGCTGATTCTTTCATTGCACCGGCAATTCCGCCAGCTCTTTCAGCTTCCCGTTTCCGTTCGAAACTGAAATCTCTATCCGCGCTGATTGAGACCGTGATGTCGTCAAATTCACGCCTTTGACCCACTCGAGACCTTCGGGAGCCGATTTCCTTTCCAGAAACCGGGCGTTCGGCGGAACCGGCGTCCATGAGCCTAACCCGTCCTTTTTCAGCCTTATCATGAATGTCGCGCATGCTTGTAAATCAGACCTTGCGCTGGCGCGGTTCGAGCGCTCCAGTTAATTCGAGCATCTGATAGCAGGCCAAGAGTGTGATCAGAGATCCGACAACCCGCAAGAGCGTTCTTTCCCGCAATGCCTTGACCATCTATCCCGACTGCGGTCCGCAAAAACGCCTCCAGCGATCAGGCCGGCAAACGAAGTTAGGTAGTCGCAGAATCCGCCGGCGTGCTCCCAACGGCCGGTAAGAATCGCGGCGAGGAATCTAAACGAGACCGAAAGGGCAATCAGGAACTCGCTCGCATTGACCGGTTCCGATGACGTACCGAGGCTATCCACTTGTGCCAAGTAGGCCGATGGCGGCGAGATATCTCTCGCTGGAAGCGGTCGAGCAGCAACTTCCAACGCTTCTATTGGTTTTAGGCCGCCGCAAACTCCATCGTGCAAGTTGAATAGTTGAATATCGTTATTGAACAGAATGCATTGGTTTAAAGGACGTCCATGGGCACTTCCGCGAGATTGCTCCCAGCGGTTGTCGGTGCTAAATTTCGTAGAAGCTGCCGCACTCATGTGTCCGAGTGCGCTGCCTGCGGCCGCCGATGTGTTCTTAGGGTGGCCTAAAGAGGTGGCAGGGTTTGGAGACCGGGACGATGAGCTTGACGCGCCGCGATGTGTTGATCGCAGGGAGTGCAGGCTTTGCCGGAGTCGCGCTCTTCTCGCCGCAGAGCGCGCGTGCGAACGATCAAGCGCTGGATCTCGTCGAACAGCTCACCGGACGGACGGCCACGGTATCGGATCGCCTTCACCTGATAATGCCGAGGGACTTCCCGACCGGCTATACCGTGCCCATGAGTCTTTACATCGACAGCCCCATGACTGAGGCCGACCATGTGAGGCAAATGCGCGTGTTCGCGCCGCGAAACCCGCTTATCGAAGTCGCCAGTTTCCATTTCGTCCCACAACGCAGTCTACCTCGCGTGTCGACACGCATCCGTCTTGCCAAACCGCAACATGTCGTCGCTGTCGCCGAAATGAATGACGGCAATTTGCTGATGACCACGACGTGGGTCCGTGTCGCCACGGATGGCTGTGCCTGAGATCGGAGAGAGACAGTGACTACCCCGACACCACGCGTGATCGTGCCGAGCGCTGCCGCGAAGGGAGAGTTTTTTCAGGTCAAGACCATCATCAGCCATGAGATGGAAACAGGGCTACGCCATGATGATCAAGGCAATGTAATCCCGCGCAAGATCATCAACAGGTTTGTCTGCCGCTACAACCAATCCGTGGTGTTCAGCGTCGATCTCCACGAGGCGATTTCGGCTAACCCGTTCTTCGAATTTTCCCTGCGCGCGACGGAGAGCGGCCGGCTCGATTTCGTCTGGGAGGAGGACGGCGGTGCCATCTACACGTTGTCGCACCGGCTCACGGTCGGTTGAGGTGGCGACGCAATCGAGCTGCGCGAATTATGGCGTGACAAGTTGAGTGGGAGCGTGACCGGAAAACTCCGAAACAGACGGGTATTCAGCATGCGCCCCGTCGCGAGATCTGCGATTGCCACGGGCCTCGTGCTTCTCGTCAGCCAATCCGGCGCGGCGGCGGGGGCCGATCAAGGCGCTCAACTCGCCGCGACCTGTGCGTCCTGCCATCGCCTCGATGGCGGCGGCACAGGCGTTCCCAGCATCATCCGGCTTGGTGAGGAGAGGCTCACCAACGCCCTGCTTGCCTACCGGGCGAGCGAGAGTCCAAATCACATCATGCACGCTATCGCGCTGTCGCTCAGCGACGAGGAGATCGCGAGCGTCGCGCGCTATGTCGCAGCGCAGGGAAAGTAGCGCGCCATGAAATTCTGGACGCGTCGCGAGTTCGGCCGCCTGACTGGAGCAGCGTTGCTAACGGCGCTCAACCAGCCGAAGGCGCGGGGCCAGGCCAAGGCGCGTGTCGTCGTGATCGGCGGCGGCATCGGCGGCGCAACGGTCGCCAGATATCTCGCCGTCAGCGCCACGGCTATCGAGGTGATCCTGGTCGAACCGCGGCAGAGCTACACGACCTGCTTCTTCAGCAATCTCTATCTCGCCGGGCTCCGCCCGTTCAAATCGCTCAGCCATGGTTATGAAGCGCTGGCAAAGCAATACGGCATCACCGTCGTTCATGAGTCCGCTGAAGCAATTGACCCGGCGGCGAAAACCGTTGCGCTGAACAACGGTTCGAAGCTCAGCTACGACCGTCTCGTTGTTGCGCCGGGCATCGCATTCAGGGATCGGGCGCTTAGGGGCTATGACGAAGCTGCGATGGAGATCATGCCGCACGGCTGGAATGCAGGGCCGCAAACCAAGCTGTTGCGCCAGCAACTGGAAAGCATGGAGGAGGGCGGCCTATTCGTCATCGTCGTCCCGCCGAATCCGTTTCGCTGTCCGCCCGCCCCCTATGAGCGCGCTTCGCTCATCGCCTCCTATTTCCAGCGCAGCAAACCCAAGGCCAAAATTCTGATCCTCGATTCGAAAGACAGCTTCAACGCGCAGGACCTGTTCCAGGACGCTTGGAACCGCCACTATCCGGGAATGATCGAATGGCTACCGGCCCAGTTCACCGGCGGGGTCACGGCGATCCACGCGAAGACCCGGTCGGTGATCACCGCGGGAGCAACATTCAAGGCCGCGGTGGCCAATGTCATCCCGGCGCAAATGGCCGGGCGCTTGGCGCAGCAGGCAGGGCTCGCCAATCAGTCGGGCTGGTGTCCGGTCGATCCGGTCACCTTCGAATCGGCGCTGCAGCCCGGCGTCCATCTGGTCGGCGACGCGATCATCGGCGGAGATATGCCGAAATCCGCCTTCTGCGCCAACAGCCAGGCCAAAGCCTGCGCCTTTGCCATCGCGGCCGATCTCACCGGATCAGCGCGTTTCCCGGCGCATTTGTTCAACACCTGCTACACCTATCTCGCGCCCGACGATGCGTTCAGCAACGCCATCAGCTTCAAGCCCGTCGACGGGAAGCTCAAGAGCGTCATCAGCTTCGTCAGCAAGGTGGGCGAGAGCGCCGATATCCGCCGGCAGGCTGCGCGCGCCGCGGAAGGCTGGTACGACGCCTTCACGCACGACGTGTTTGGCTGAAACGTAACTCAACTCCGCTCGACGGCCGGGCCGGCCATTGCGGAAATGCCGGCACCATTCTGGGCGCGCTCCGCCTCGGCGCCGGATCGTTGCTCCGGGATCAGCGTTGCAACAGGATCGGGCAGCCGCTCCAGCCGCAGCGAATTCACCACCACGAGGATGCTCGAGCCGGCCATGACCGCCGCCGCAAGGATTGGCTGCAGAAGTCCGAATGCTGCGAACGTCAGGGCGACGAGGTTGTAGCCGAACGCCCACATAAGGTTGGTCAAGATGGTCCTGCGCACCGCGCGGGCCACGTCGACGATCCAGGGCAGCATCCACAACCCGTCCGCAGGCAGCACGAGCGCCGCAGTCTCGCGGGCGAGATCGGTGGCGGAGCCGACGGCAATACCGACATCTGCGGCGGCCAGGACCGGCCCGTCATTCAGTCCATCGCCGACCATCGCCACCGAACCGTGGTCATGGCGGAGCCGATCCAGGGCCAGCCGTTTAGCCTCCGGCGAAAGGCCCGCTTGGACGTCCTTGATCCCGACCTGGGCCGCGATCCGCTCCGCCGCTTGCGCCAAGTCGCCGGTCAACAGCGTGGCGTCGAGCCCGCGCTCACGCAGGGCCGCGATCGCGGCCTGCGCCTCGGGAAGCGGTGAATCATCGAGCGACAGCACGGCGTGAACCTGCTCGCCCCAACCGACATAGACCACCGAATGACCGCTCGCCTCCAGCGACCGCGCACGCTCAGTCAGCGACGGGGGGAGCGGCCAGCCCAGATCATTCATCAATCTGCCGTTCCCTGCCGCTACGGGCCGGCCTTCGGCGCTGCCGCGGATGCCACGGCCGGGAACCGTCCGGACATCGCGGGTGACGAGCGGCGTGATGCCGCGCTGAGCGGCGGCTGCCGCGATGGCCCGCGCCAGACCATGCTCGGAATGGCGCTCCAGACCGGCGGCGCGCGCCAGTACTTCGTCGATGCCGATCTCCTGGCAGTCGACGCCGACGAGACGCGCTTTGCCCGCCGTCAGGGTGCCGGTCTTGTCGAAGGCGAGCAACCGGACACGCGCGAGGATCTCGAGCACGCCGGGGTCGCGTATCAGGCAGCCGTGCCGCGCCAGCCGGCCGATGCCGAGTGATGTCGCCATCGGAGCAGCGAGGCCGACGGCACAAGGACAGGCAACCACCAGCACCGAGAGGCCAGTCAGCAACGCCCGATCCAACGGCAATGACTGCGCCCAGTAAACGATCGTCAGCCCGCCGAGGGCGAGGACGAGCGGCACGGACACGCCAACGACGCGATCGGCAAGGCGCTGGGTTGGACTGCGACGGCCCAGCGCTTCGCGCACCGATCGGCAAATCTGTGCCCAGCGGGTTGCAGTTCCGTCACCGCTGCTTTGGATCAGGAGCGGGCCGTCGATGTTGATACTGCCGGCAATCACCTTTGAGTCCACGCCCTTTGTCACTGGCCGGCTTTCTCCGGTAATCACGGCTTCATCGGTGTTCGATTCCCCCTCGACAACCACGCCGTCGACCGGAATGCGCTCGCCCGGCCGGACCCGCACCAGCATGCCGGCCGTCACCTCCCGCACCGGGCGGCGGATCTCTGCCGCGCCATCGATCACGGTCGCGCTCTCGCTTTCGGCGGCCAGAAGAGGTTCGAGGTCGCGCGCCGCCTTGGCGCGGCCAACAGCCTCGAGATAGCGGCCAACGGTGAATAGCATCAGCACCATCACGGCGGTGTCGAAATAGACATGCGTGCTGCCCTCGAACACGGCAAATGCCGAATAGAGGTAAGCGGCAGCGACGCCAAGCACGATGAGTGTCGACGACGTCACTCGTCCCTGAATGCCATTGAGCCACATTTCGCGCAGATAGGGTCCGCCGAGAATCACCACCGCCGGCGTCGCGAAGATCCAGAGCAAAAGGTGAATCCACGGCAGCACGCCCGCATCGACGCCGGTGAACGCGTCCGAATAGAGGAGGAGGCTGAACATCATGATATTCATGGAGAGAAAGCCTCCCACGCCGAGCTGGATCAGAAGCCAGGCGGCTTCCCACTCTTCGTGTCTGCCGCTCTTCACCTGAAAGGCGATGCAACAGCCGTAGCAGCAGAACGCGCAAGCCTCACCGTTGAGTCTGCGCTCCATCGGGCGCAGGCCGACGGGCAGCGAACAATGGCTACAGAGGATATCGCCATGCGCAGTCATGCGGGATGTCCGCCCAGCCAGGCAAGGCCGATATGCGCGTCGGAAGGCAGGAGACCACGGCCGAGCGTGATGACACCGAGCAAAAGAATAAAGCCACCAGCCAGCCGCACGCCGCGCCGCCGCCAGACTGGCCCGAGTATCCGGCCAACGCCGCCCATCATCAACATCGCGGGGAAGGTTCCCAGTCCGAACCATGCCATGACGAGAAACCCGGGAAGCGCTCCGGCGGTGCTCGCCGCCTGGGCGGCGAAGGCATAGACCAGGGGACATGGCAGGAAGCCGTTGATAACGCCAAAGGCAAGCGGTGCGGCGCTGCTCCGGGCAGTCAACAGACCGCGCAGGGACAATGCAAATGTGCTGCCGCCAAATCCGATCGCAAGGCGATGAAAGACCTGCAGCAAGCCGAAGAACTGCAACGCCATGGCAATCATGAGCAGGCCAGCGACGGTCGCGAGAATTCGTTGGGCGATGTCGAGGGAGCCGTTCAAGAGCGGCGCCGCCGTTAGACCTTGCGTGGTGCAGATGACCTGACCGATCGCGCCCGCGAGCCCGCCCAGAAAGCAATAGGTTGTCAATCGGCCGGTATTATAGAGCAGGTGGCGAAGGACGGTTGCGCCTCCCCCTCGCTGATCCCGGCCCAGCACGCAGGCAAAGCCGCCGCACATGCCGATGCAATGAAAGCTGCCTGCAAATCCAGCGGCGAAGATCACGAGGTAGTAGATCATTGGCGTTTGCACAGTGGCGCGGACGCGGCCCTATTGCCGCACAAGATACAAAAGAAAGAGGATAAAGCCGACGGTGGAGCCGCCATAGATGAGGAAGCCAAGCATCTGCGGGAAGCCGGCGTCAGCAAGCTTGAAGACGGTGTCCTGTAGCATCCGCTGCTCCTATGTCAGCCGAAATAAAGACGAAGCACGTTTATCGCCAGCTCGAAGCACAGGAAAAGGAGGTTCAATGCGGCGACCCCAAGGAGAATTTTGGCTATCATCGTCTCCATCACTCCTGTCTTACCAGCCCTTGCGACCGTCTACTTAGAACAGACGGCCGGGCCCGAGCCCGCCCCAATAAACATACATGTAGTACAGCCCCCAGGCGAACAGCAGCACGTAGACGACGAGAAGCCATAGCGGAATGAATCCCACACGCGCCTGTATCAGGCCGCCGGCATAGTCCTCCAGTTCAGGGTGCGAGCTTTGACGCACATCCAGTTCCGGATGCGTCGGGCTCTCCGGATCGCTGCTCTGCAGATCGCTCATTCTCCATTTCCCTTTCAAAAAACCCATTGGCGGCTTTGTCGGTGCCGCTCAACGCGCCGGACAGGACGCCCCAGATGAACAAGAACAGGGCCGCCAGGCTCATCAGCATGGCGCCCGCATAGGGTCCGGTGACTTCAAAACCGAGCATGCGCTAACCTCCGGCGGGCGCCTGTTCCTCGCCAGGCGGAGCTGGCGGGCCGGACGCCGGCACCGACGGATCGGGCACATAGGCTCGCTCCGGCTTGTCAGCGACCAGTTCCAGATCGTTCAGCGCCGCGCGGGCCTCCTTCTTGATCGACAGCGGCTGCAGCGAGAGCGGGTCTTTATAGGCGGAAAGCGCCACCACGAAATAGGAAAGCGCCCACCGGTCCTCGTCCGGAAAGGCATCCCGATAGGACGGCATCGGCGTGCCGCTGAGGCCGGTAGTTATCGTCCGGAAGATGTCTTCGACGGCCGGGCCAGACTTGAACTGGCCGCTGGTGAGGTCGGCCGGCACGGTGGCGAACCCGATATCATCCTTGAGGCCGGCCGCCTTCTCGCCGTCGCCCTTGCCACCTTGGCCGTGGCACTCCCAGCACTTCGCTACCTGCCAAACCTCCTTGCCACGGTCCAGCATCGTCTGGGACGGGGTCGGCGGGCGCCCGATATACAACGGTGGGCCAGGCGGTTCCTCGACGAAGAAAGCGTAAGGACTGGCGGGATTGGAACGGTCAACCGCTAGCTCATACTTGATGTACTGGGTCACCGCCAGCCGATCGTTGAGCGGCAGTTCGTACCAAGGGGGCATTGCCGTGCCGCGGATGCCGCGAGTAATGGTGCGCAGCATGTCGCCGTCCGTGGGCAGGGGCTCCTTTGTCAATCTGAACTTGAAGACTGCGGACGTGAAGTTCCTGGGCCGCTGGTTAAACATAAAGGTGGCGGCCGGCCCGTTGCCGTCGCCTTTGGCACCGTGGCAACCGATGCAGCGGCGCTCATAGACTTCCTTGCCATAAGCAATCCATTCCTCGGAGCGCGGCATCGTCGCATCCATGACCTCCAGGCTTTGCGGCTCGAAAAGATCGCGCCATTTACCCCGGTTCGTGCCGAGCTTCTGGACGTAGGAAACAAGCGCCGCCAGCGATTCCGTCTCCGCCGCGATGCTGACGGTTTCGCCTGTGTATTCGTCGTTCGGCGTCAGGATGATCGGCTTTCTTTCGCGCGCCTTCAGCGGCACGAACAGCAACCCGTACGCATTGGGCGTCAGCTGGATCGCTTGCTTGCTGTCGAAGTCGAACAGGCCTTTGGTGGCCTCTGTCCTTTCCAGGGTCCGATTGCCAGCGCCGTCGTCAACGATACGGACGGCTGCATCGGGCTCGTGGAAGAGGCCGCGATACGGCGCCATTATCGAGTCCGGCACCAACATCCGCGGATTGTAGAAGTGCGCCAGGTGCCATTCGTCGCTGTATTTCAGGCCGACGCGCGTCAGGTCCGGTCCGATCCGGCGTGTGCCTAACAGGTGCGGCACGTCATAGGCGTATTCGCCCGCCTCGCTGACCGGTCCCCAGCGGCGGATCTCGCCGGTCACCGGCCGCACGAATTGCGAATGGCAGTACCAGCAGCCTTCGCGCAGGTAAATGTTGCGGCCGCGACGCTGCTGCTCGGTGTAGTCCGTCGCCTCTGAAACCGTCCATTTCAGCTGGCCGAAATCCGTGCGCACCACCGAGGTCACGCGCGTAGTTCGCGAGGACGGCTCCACGAAGGGCAGCACGCCCTGCGTGATCACCGCAAGGGTGATACAGAAGACGCCGGCGAACAGCGCGAAGAAGCGAACGTTCACTGCGCGGGCCCTCCCGCCGGGGCCGGGATAGGCGCCTCCACCGGCCCGCGGGCGCGTCGCGCCTCAGTCGCCGGGCTGGTCAGTGCGGTCAGCATCAGATTCACCACCAGCAGCGACATACCGATATCCATGCTGATGCCTGCCAGGGTCCGCGCCAGCCAGTAGGGCTTCATCCAGACGAGCGAGTCGAGCCATTCGACCCCATTCATCCATTGATAACCCTGCTGCAGCCCGCCCGCTGTGAGGACCAGGCCCATGGTCGTGATGCCGACGGTGATCAGCCAGAACGACCAGTTGCCGAGCTTGAAGGACCAGAGTTCGCGCCCGAACAGCCGCGGCCAAGTATAGAGGAGGCCCCCCATCGCCCAGACGACGAAGGTGCCGAACACGGTGAGATGCGAATGCGAGATGACGAAATCGGTGAAATGGGTCGGCTGCTGCAGCTGCCGCAGCGCCTCGGTCGAGCCCTGGAAGCAGCCGACGAGATACATGAGCGAGCCCATGATCAGGAACTTCGCCGGCAAGTTCCTGCCGAACTCATGCCACCTGCCCATCATGGTGCCGAAGAAGTTCACCAGCACCGTCCACACCGGAATGATCAGCAGCATCGACGTGACGATGGCCAAGGTCTCGGCCCAGTCCGCGATCGGGCTGTAGAGGTAATGGTGAATGCCGACGAACGGGTAGAACAGTGCCAGGGACCAGAAGCCTACCAGCGAGAGCTTATGGGCATAGAGCGGATTTCGCGCGCTGACCGGCAGGAAATAGTAGATGATCACGTAGCCCGCGGGCGTTATCCACAGCCCGACGATGTAGTGGAGATAGAGGCCATGGAAGGCGGCGCTGTTGATGCCCGAGATCGTGTATGGCAGGATGAAGCTTCCAAGCACGAAGTTCATCGTCGTCCACACGAAAGTGGCGATCAGGTACCATAGCGCGACATAGATCGCCGGCTCGAGCCTTCGACTGATCGTGATCAGGAACTGCGCGGTAGCAACAGCCATCACGATGAAGAATGCGAGCTTCGCGTAGAGCGGAAGCTCTCCGGCTTCCAAACCGTCACTGTCGCCGAGCAGCAAGCCGACCAAACCGGCAAGCGTTGCGACGTTCCAGACCCATGCGAGAAGAACCGACCACTCCGACCATATCACCCGCACCCCCGACAGACGCGGCACGAGATAGTAGCAAAGGCCGATGAAAAGCGTCGAGAAGGCGCCGAAGATGACACCGTTGACGTGGACCGGGCGCAGCCGGCCGAAGGTGAGCTCGAGGTTCCCCGATCCGAGATAGTCGGGGTAGTTGAAGGTGCCCGAGATCATGACGCCGACGGATGGCGTCACCATCAGCCAGAACATGCCGAAATAAAGCCAGGTCCGCACGACCCGGTTGTCGACCAGCGCATCCAGGTCCACATTCGCGAACTTGCCGCGCAGCACCATCCCAGTCTCTGCCAACGCATAGCCCTTCCCGCGCGGTTCCCGGGCCGCACGACTGCTTTAAGCCCACCGTTCCCCATCGAGGTGTCACTACGATGGCGGACTCGCTTCGCGCTCCCTGAAGCCGGTGCCCCCGGCTATCGATGAGACTAGTATTTGCCTGGCACCAACACCGAGCCGCTGTTCGACCAGGTGATGTACGCCTCGAGCGCCTTCATCGCCTCCGATTCGGGATCGATCTTCTCGCCCTGGCTCGGTTTCTCGATGCACCAGTTGATCATGTCGCGCAGTGTCGCGAACTTGGCCATCGACGCCTGGAATTTCGGGAACGCCTGCGGGTGGGTATCGGAGGCCATCGGATGGCACATGGCGCAGGCCCACCCGGTGTTCGACAGCTTGACGCCCAATTGCTCCTTCATCGCCGCATCACCATGGAACAGGAGGTCTCCTTTCCTGACCTCCTCCATGAACGCTTCTTGATAGAGTTTCAGCTGCTTTGGCGTCACCGGATCCTTGTTGGCACTGGCCGGCCCGACGACGGCAGCTGCGACGACTGCTCCGGCGACGGTGGAACGCCTCAGAATGCAGAGGAATGTCGATGTGTTTATCATAGCCACCGCCCTTATGGATTTGCCCATGGGTACTGTTTGTCGGCGATGCGTGACCGTATGACCTCCGCAACGCTCTTGTCGTGGTCCTCCGGCGACTGGACGAACACCTCCTTGCGGCCCCACATGATGTACTCGACATCGACCTTATCGTCGGCGTTGACGTTCACGGTTTCCCAACCGACCCCGTCGAAGGGATCGCCCGGATCGACACGGATCATCGGCTTGGTAAGCTTGGGCAGGCCTTCCGGCGCATACGGCCACGGCCAGGAGGTCGCCAGCATGCCGATCGAGCGCATGCTGCCGATCTCGTTGTAGAGCACCTGGTGCACATGACCGTGGATGTTGGTGACTTTGGTATAAGGCTTCAGCACGTCATTCACTTCGCGCCAGTCGCGCACCCAGAAGTTCCAGGGCGGGTAGTACTCGTACAGCGGATTATGGCTGAAGATGACGATCGGTTTGGACTTATCCCAGTCGGCGAGTGTCTTCTGCATCCAGTCGAGCTGGTCGCGGCCGACGCCGGCCCACGCGCCGGCAACCGTGCCGTCGAGGGTAGCCATATGGCCCATGCGCTCCTCTGGCGTCATCTTCTTCGCTGTCCAGTAGTCCGGTCCCCGGCTGACCGTATCGAGCCCAATGAAGCGCACGCCCTTGTGATCGAAGGTCCAGTTGGGTTGGCCGAACAACTCGCCCCACTTCTTGCCCATATCCAGATACCAGTCATGCTCGCCCGGGATGTAGTATTTCTTGATCGTCAGATCCTTGAGGAGCTCAACGCCAAGCTCAAGTTCCTCGATCTTTCCGAGCTGGGCCAGGTCGCCGCCGAAGATCAGAAAGTCGGCCGGCGGATCCATGGCCTGGACCTCTTGCACCGCGCGCACCACCTTGTCGACGAAGCGCGTGTTGAGGGATCTCTCGTAGAGATGGGTGTCCGAAATCCAGGCAAACTTGAAGGGCGCTTCGGCGGCGTGAGCGACGTCGATGGTGTTGAGCAGCGGCCACCACGCGAAGGTCTGGCCGACGGAAGCAGCGCCGAACAGCAGCGATCTGTGAATGAAGGTGCGGCGGGTGATTTGGAGCGAGTCGTCGGGGCGGACGCCAGGCTGCTGCAGCACCGCATGCATTTCGCGCCGAATGCGGTCAAGCTCGTCAGACATCAGGGTTCCTCCTCAGTGCAGACCGTTTCTTAAAGCGTCGGTCTTCTCGCAGGAACGCGACCCTGTTGAATCAGTGGGTCGCCCATTTTGTTATTTTTTCAGTTCAATCGTCAGACTGGTGGCCTTATTCTCCTCTACCGTTACAGGCTGCTCGATGGGCCCGGTGAAGGGATGGATCGCCACGAGCTTGTATTCCCCAGGCGGAACATCGGTTATGCTGAATTTGCCATCGGCGCCGGTGACCGCGTAGTAAGGATTGTCCACCACATAGACCCAGCCCTCCATCCAGCCATGCGCGTCGCAATCGATGCGGACAGTGCCGGCACGCTTCAGTTCGACCGGTATGCGCTGGCCCTTATTGGGCAACGCCACGTTGAAGGCGGTGCGCTTGCCATAATAGCCGTGGGTGTTGTGGAGCACTGGGTCGCTGTTGACCACCTCCAACGATCCGGCCGGTATCATCTGCACCGCGGGCTCAAAGCGACATTTGAGGTTGTTAAGCTCAGGCAGCTTTCCGGGCTGCGGCCAGGCCTTTCCCTGTGCCACGTCGACCAGCTGCACCGCCGCGTTCAGCACGGCCTGATCGCTGCCGACTTCGATCAGCGGCTCCTCGCGGGGGTCGCCGCACACCTCGATATTCTTGGTGGGGATGATCTTTGTTGTCGGCACATCGCCGCGGTAGACGATCGTACCCTCGACCGTTCCGCCTCCCGTGACCGGACCCACTTCGTAGGCTTGCGCAGGCGCGGACATTGTCGCAACGAAAGCGATGGCCGCTAGTCCGCTCATCAATTCGCGAATCGTCATAAAAGCCACCTCCTTCAAGAGAGATGAGGGGCAACTTTTAAAAATAGAGCCAAACCAGTGCCATGTCTAGCCATCCAGCAACAAAATATGATAAAGTGGGGCGGTTTAGGCGAGTTTGTTAATCACAAACACACGCGGGGGTTTTGGCGCGTCATTCTCGAAGTGCCGGAGGTACTTGATGAAGCGACGGCATGGACTCCTCCGCCCCTGGGCCTACGGTCCGCATACCCTCTTCTGCATCATATTCGCAGCGGCCCTGTCGATCTTCCAACCGCTCGTGCGAGCTGACACGGCGCCTGTGACCGTCGGTGGCCCATTCACGCTCACGGCGCCGGACGGAACGACGGTCACCGATGAGACTTATCGCGGCAAATGGCTGCTGGTTTTCTTTGGCTATACGTCTTGTCCCGACATCTGTCCGACGACTCTGTCCGAAATCGCCGCGGCGATTGAGGAACTCGGCCCCGACGCCGCAAAACTGCAACCGCTCTTCATCACCGTCGATCCCGAACGCGACACGCCTGAGGTGATGGGAAGCTTTACCGCGGCGTTCGATCCGCGCCTCGTCGGGCTGACCGGCAGCCCACAACAAATCGCTGCGGTTTCGGAGGCATATGGCGCCTACGGCGTGGCGCGCCAGGGCGAAGCGGGCGGTGGCGACTACCTAATGGATCACGGCACCCACATCTACATCATGAACCCGCAGGGGCAATTCGTGGAGGGGCTAGACTCTGACACACCAAGCAGCGGCATTGCCGTCAGGTTGGGTGAACTGGTGCGATGACACGATCCCTGGGATGACGGAGATCACGATTATGCAGTTGATCGATCCATAGAAAGTTGTCTTCCGGAAGGAGAGCGGCAATGCAAAGACATACAAAGGAAGCTTCGGAGCTTAAGGCATTGATCCTCGCGGATCTTCATAAGGAGCCGGGATGCGGGGACGTCACCGATTTTGTGATTCAGCGGCTCGAAACCAAGGAGAACGGGGCAAACTGGACTGTCAAATATCTGGATCCTAATCAAGATAAGGTCTGCGAGACGATTCTGATAAACATAGCGCGAATGTTGCAGCTCAACTTCGACCTTCCTGAACGCGGGTCGTGAGGAACGATGCAAGCGGGATCGGCGCGCATCGCGCTTCGACATAATTCGTATGCAAGCAGGGGAATCGGGCGATGGCGGAACCCACAGCGTTGCACACCGGCAAACCTGGCGGCGTAAAGAACGTCATTGCGCCGCGGCGATTTGGACCTCCGATGACCGGAGATGCGGGCGATATGGCCGATGGGCAAGGCGGTATCTTGGAGCCAGGCATTAGGAGTTATGACGGTTTCTTTGCGGATGCGATCGCGCGTCTGCAGGGGGAATGGCGCTGCCGTGTGTTCGCGGACCTGGAGCGCATCGCCGGACGCTTTCCCAATGCCGTGTGGCATTCCCCGCGTGGACCGAAGGACGTCCTGATCTGGTGCTCCAACGACTATCTCGCGATGGGGCAACACCCAAAGGTGGTCGCCGCCATGGTGGAGACTGCTACCCGCCTGGGAACGGGGGCCGGCGGGACGCGCAATATCTCCGGCACCAGCCATCCGCTCGTAGAGCTCGAGGGCGAGCTTGCCGACCTCCACGGCAAGGAGGCGGCACTGGTCTTCACGTCCGGCTATGTTTCGAACCAGACTGGCATCTCGACCATCGCCAAGCTGATCCTCGGTTGTCTGATCCTGTCCGATGCGCTCAACCACAATTCGATGATCGAGGGCATCCGCCGGTCCGGTAAGGCGAAGAGCATCTTCCGCCACAACGACGTCGATCATCTCGAGGAATTGTTGAAGGCGGCGGGTCCGGATCGGCCAAAACTCATCGTCTTCGAAAGTCTCTATTCGATGGGCGGCGACGTCGCGCCAATCAATCGCATTTGCGATATCGCCGATCGTTACGGCGCAATGACCTATCTCGACGAGGTCCATGCTGTGGGCATTTACGGCCCTCGCGGCGCCGGCATCGCTGTGCGCGACGGCGCCATGAACCGGATCGATGTGATCGAAGGCACGCTCGCCAAGGCCTTCGGCTGCCTCGGCGGCTATATCACGGGAAGTGCTGTGCTGATCGATGCGGTTCGTTCCTATGCTCCGGGTTTCATCTTCACCACCGCGTTGCCGCCGGCGATCTGCGCCGCGGCCACAGCGACGATCAGGCATCTGAAAACCTCGCAGTGGGAGCGCAAGCGCCAGCAGGACCGCGTCCGGCGGGTCAAGGCGGCGCTGGGGGCCGCTGCGCTGCCGGTCATCCTGGGCGACACCCATATCGTTCCGGTGGCAGTCGGCGATCCGATGCATTGCAAAGCGGCGAGCGACCTGCTGCTGAGCGAGCACGACATCTATATCCAGCCGATCAATTATCCGACCGTGGCGAAGGGAGCTGAGCGGCTGCGCATCACGCCGACACCCTGTCATGAGGACATCATGATTGATCGGCTCGCGGCAGCTCTGTCCGATGTCTGGAATCGGCTCGGGCTGCCACGGGACAATCTCGCCTGAGCGGCCGAATGAGGCTTCGGCTTGCCCGGACGCTCCCCGAAGATTGGGTCTTAAGGTTCAAGGAAATGGCTGCCAAGGAAGTCATGTTCTCGTTCGAGGCTCGCGACAGAATGCTGCGCGGCATTGACACCCTGGCGAATGCGGTGAGCGTCACGCTTGGCCCGCTAGGGCGCAACGTCGCGATCGGCAGGGAGCACGGCGCGCCGCGGGTCACGAAGGACGGCGTGACCGTCGCCAGGGAAATCGAACTCGACAACAAGTTCGAGAACATGGGCGCCCAGATGGTGCGCGAGATCGCAACAAGAACCTCCTATCAGGCCGGCGACGGCACGACCACCGCCGTCGTGCTCGCGCATGCGATCGTCCGGGAGGGCGCCAAGGCGGTGGCCGCTGGCATGAATCCCATGGACCTGAAGCGCGGCATCGATCTAGCGGTCGAAGCCGTCGTCGCGGAACTCAAGAACAACGCCACGAAGGTCACTTCGAACGTCGAGATTGCGCAAGTCGGCACCATCTCGGCCAACGGCGATAGGGAGATTGGCCGCTGCCTAGCCGACGCCATGAAGAGGGTCGGCAATGACGGCCTGATCACTGTCGAGGACGGGACGTCGCTCGAAACCGAACTCGAATTCGTCGAGGGCATGCAGTTCGACCGCGGCTATATCTCGCCCCATTTCATCACCAATCGCGCAAAGATGCAGGTCGAGATGCAGGATGCCTATGTCCTCATCAGCGAGAAGAAACTGTCCAGCCTGAACGAAATACTGCCACTGCTGGAGAAGGTGGTGCAGGCCGGCAAGCCGCTGCTCATCATCGCCGAGGATGTCGAGCGTGAGGTGATTGCGGCGCTGGTGGTCAACAAGTTGCGCGGCGCTCTCAAGGTTGCAGCAGTCAAGGCGCCGGCCTACGGAAACCGCCGCAAGGCGATGCTGCAGGATCTCGCGCTGATGACCGGCGGAACGGTGATCTCGGAGGATTTGGGCATCAAGCTCGAGCATGCTTCCCTCGATATGCTCGGGCGCACCAAGAAGGTGATGATCGACAAGGCAAACACCACGATCGTCGGCGGCGCCGGCAAGCGGGCAAGCATCGAGGCCCGCATCGCTGAGATCAAGCTCGAGCTTGCGGAAACCACCTCCGATTACGACCGCGAGGAGCTCCAGGAGCGGCTAGCCAGGCTCGCCGGTGGCGTCGCCGTGATCCGGGTCGGCGGTGCCACCGAAGTCGAGGTCAGGGAGAAGAAGGATCGCATCGATGACGCGATGAACGCGACAAGAGCCGCGGTCGCAGAGGGCATTCTCCCGGGCGGCGGGGTCGCCTTGCTGCGCGCCGGCAGGGCGCTCAAGAAGCTCAAGGGCGGCAACGAGGACCAGCAGGTCGGCATCGCGATCGTCAGGAAGGCGATCACTTGGCCGGCTCGGCAGATCGCGATCAATGCCGGCCTGGAAGGCTCGGTCGTCATCGCCGGGATCCTCGAAAACGACGACAACGCCTATGGCTACGATGCCCAATCGGGCGTGTACGGGGATCTGGTGTCAAAGGGCATCATCGACCCGGCCAAGGTGGTGCGCACGGCGCTCCAGGGCGCGGCCTCGGTTGCGGGCCTTCTCCTTACAACGGAAGTCATGGTGGCCGAAGGGCCTGGCCCGCCGCCGCCGGAGCTTCCCGGTCACGAGCATCATCATCACGACATGGATATGGATTTCTGAGCGCATTGCGGGCGGCGGAAGCACCGAAGTGTCCGGACTGGATCGCCGCTGGCGACTGCTAGAGAAAGCCCACTCGTCCGAACCGCGGCCAACAACAGCAGTATTCGGGATCAACTCCTGGAGGCGCTCCGGGCTGCGCCGTGGTCATCGGTCGGCGATTCCGACGTGACAGTGACAGTCGGGGCGGTTCATTTTGGGGTACCTATCGGTCCAAAGAGGACCGGGCTGCATCGCGCGTTCTGGCCGAGAATATCCCGGGCCTGCGCGAAGTTCAGGATCATCGGGTCTCGATCGATAAAATCCCCCACAGCGTCTGACGCCACCCTGCGAGCGCGTCGCTTGGTATTCTATCCGTCCGTGTAGGGTAGAAATCTAGCTGCACACCGCCGGTCCATGGCCGTAGCGGCGCATTGAATTCGGCTCGAGTCGTGAAGAGTGCGGCCTCAGAATTCCAAGGGATACGATCATGAAAGCGTTCGTCGCCGAGCTTTTCGGCACCTTCTGTCTTGTCTTCATCGGCTGCGCGTCAGTGGTGACAGGCGGCTTTGGCGGGCTGCTGCCGGCGCGGTCGCTGGGCATCGGCCTCAGCTTCGGCGTCGCTGTAACCGCCCTAGCTTACGCGGTTGGGCCGTCTCGGGCGCGCACCTCAATCCGGCCGTCACGCCGTGGACGCCTCCCACAAGGGCCGCTTTGTATCCTCTTTCCCATATCGCCGCAGTCCTCAACGAAGATCTGCAGATGGCGCGAACTTCTCATTGCGGGCCAGACAAGAGTTACCGCTCTCGCCCCACCTGCGGCGTTTGGCTGGACCGGCCCTCACATCCCGATCCCCAGGCCGCGTTTTCTGCCGAAACTCCAGTCGATGCCGCCGCTGTTTTGCACGACGCCGGTGATGTGCTGGCCGATGCGCCCTTCCAGCATTGGCTGCCAGGGAACGAGCCGAAAGCCGAGCCCATCGTCCAGCATGGCAAAGCGCCCGCTGGCAAGACTGATCGGGCCGAGGAGCGTGCCGCTGACATGGTTGCCGGGCTGGACGGGCGCGAAGGTGAGGCCGCACGCAGCGGCCATTTGCTTGCCGACGCGCGCGACCCTCCTGGCGCTCCAGCGTGGCAACAAGGTCTCGCGAGAAGGTGATCGTCCCACTGGTCGCATCGTGTTCGGCATGGTCCATCCTGACGAGCTGGGCAGCCCGTCTGTCGAGAGCGTTGTCGACGTCGAGACCAAAGCCTGACCTCACCAGCGGCACAGGGGTCCTGGCCATAAGCTCCCGGTCGAGCCAGGTGGCACCGTCGCTGCCGATCTGCGCGTCAGATCGAGCATCGAGAGCACGCGGACGGAGAAGTCCTTGCCGCGGTTGCGGGCATCGTAGGCGATGCCGCGCTCGGACAGGTCTTGCGGAACGCGCCAGTGGTCTTCGTCGGTGCGTTCGACGTGGCCGGCCCGGCGCAGTGCTCCGAGACGGCGAACATCGAACGGACGAAGGCGTCCGGGTCCTTGCCCTGCTCCAAAAATGTCTCGCGGATCGCTTCGAGGTGTCTGCTCGGGCGATAGATGCCATCCTCGCCCGCTGCTGCGCTGATGTTGCGGTCAGCCGCACGCGGCTCCTCCTTCGGCAGGATCGGATCGAGCGCTACGATATGGCCGCGCTGAATGTCGTCGAGCTTTGCCGCATTACCGGTCTCGACATAGTGAGTACGCCCGTCGACGCCATCGATGACGAGCGACAGCTTGTCGCTCATCTCGTCGCCGGCAAGACCCTTGGCGAGCACACGGCCGACGACCGGCTCCGGTGATGGTCTGGCGGTGCATAACATATTGGCCCGGGCTCCGCTGCTGGGGAGGCCGTGCTCTTCCAGCGCCCGGTGCATGGTCTTGATGATGTCATTGCGCTCGCCAAGCGCCCGCAACGTGCTTTCGGCTGCGTCGGAGATCACCCACCGGCCCGGCGTGGGGAGCGCTTGCCTGCGCTACGGCGGCGGCTTTCCATGCGAGCCGCTTCAAAAATGATGCTGCGAAACGGCGCCGGCTTTATCCGACGAACGCCTCACGCATCCGAGCGAACATGCCGGGCTGTCTCCCGGCAACCGCCGCACGGATGTGACGGGCGGCCGTTGCGGCGCTCACCGTCGCGCCGAAATGACAATAGCAGATGATCTCATGCAATTGCCCGTCGGTCAGCTCGAAGAACCGCTTCGCTTCGCCGTAGTTGTCGTTTTCCAACCCGGCGGCGCGGAGGACAGGATCCTCGAAAGCGACTGCGATCGGCGAGCCGTCGCCGCGCATGGCCGCGCGTGCTCTAATCGGCTGATACTCGGTCTGGTGCAGCGTCGAGAGGCGCCGGTCAGGGTTCCGTTCAAGGAGCTCCGCCCAGCGTTCAAGACGTTCGCTGCGCGACATGGTTTGGCGCAGGCAGTCCTGATCGATCTCGGCGACGATCTGCAGTTGCTCAAGCGTCTGGTGCTTCATTTTAGCCTCCTATTCGGACGATAGTTGGCCCACCCATATCCTTCTTATACCTGCGGCCAGAGTGACTCCGACCGATCGTGAAGTCCAATCACGATGAGGCTGGGAGGGCTTCCCCCACGAGAATGCGGAGGCTTCGCAAAGATCCGGCCATTAATTTGCGAACGCGGTCAAATGCGCGGCTGTTCGACGATGTCGGTCTGGAGTCCGTGCCGATCGAGGTGATCGACGGGCAGAGTCTGTGCTGGAGTAGCCCGGCTCCATCGCTGGCCGGGCAGCGGGATCAAGCGAGTGGCAGATGAGCTTCGAAATCGCCGAAGGCCGGGCGGATGCGAGTTCTCCGCCCGGTCGTTGGGGCCCTTGTGGCTCCAGTGTACGACTTCCGGCATGACCTGGCGCCTGGCTACTCCGCAGGATCGCAGTTTGTCGGGACTGTCAGGAATTCTGTGCGCGAGGTCATGATGATGGAAAGGAGAGAATCATCACATGGCTATCGAGAAGGAACTTCTGAACCAGCTGCTTGCGGGCCGCGATCCGAATGAGGTGTTTGCCAAGGAGGGGTTGCTGGACGACCTGAAGAAGGCGCTGTCGGAGCGGATATTGAAGGCCGAGCTTGACGAGCACCTCAAGGACGAACGCGCCGAGGGCGGCGCCAATCGACGCAACGGCCATTCGACGAAGACGGTGCTGACCGGCACATCGAAGATGACGCTGTCGATTCCGCGCGACCGGGCGGGAACCTTCGACCCGAAGCTGATCGCCAGGTATCAGCGCCGCTTTCCCGATTTCGACGCCAAGATCGTATCAATGTATGCACGCGGCATGAGCGTGCGCGAAATCCGCGGCCATCTGGACTATGCGATGGCCCCACAGCCGACGTTTGTTCCCAAGGCGGAACCGGAAAATCACGTCTGCATAACGCTCGATTTCAACCATTCGATATTGGGCTTCGTCGCAAATCTCTGCCGTGTCCATGTAGTGATGCATCTTATGGCCGGAATCCGAGGATGCCTTTGACGATGATATCGGCATGGGGCTCGAACAGGCTGACCAGTTTATCGCTGGCCGGCACCGGTTCGCCGGCCAACACTCGCCTTTCGCTCTGTGTGATGATGCGTTCGATCAGCGGCCGATAGTGACAGAGTTGGGCTTGCCAGAGTTCAACGAGCGGATTGCTCGCCACGGCCAATTGCGCGGCTGCCTGCCGCAGATAGGCCAAGGTCGCGCGGGTGATCGCAATCAGTTCACGGTAGAGTTCGACGCGGTTGGGTCGACCACGTGTGAACTGGATCTTGCGGGCACGCTTCTTGGCCGCGCGGCAATGATCGCGCCATGCCAAACCTGCGCTGCCGATCAAGCTATCAGCGTGCTTCAACAGGCGCACCATGACCCGGACTGCGTCCCACAGCAGGCTGCTGTCGCTTGGTTCGTGCATGAGCGCTGAGGTCACAGTGCTGTCCAGCCGCACGACAGCGCCATCTTGCAGTTTTGCCTGCCGGGCATTCGACAGCAGTGCCCAATTGATCTCTTCCCAGGTCTCGGGCCGGATCGCGCTTATCGTCTTTTGCAGCACCGACTTCTGCGGGCTCCAGGACCACGGCAGCCGCGCAAAGGCTCGAAATGATGCTGAATCCTCAAGATGGAATGCCAGCTCTTGATAGGTCAACTGCCGGTATTGCTTCAGAAGCGCGCAACGTAAGACCGCTTCGGCAGGTAGGCCTTGCCGTCCGGTCGCCTTGACGCTGCACCGAACCAAGTCTCGCGCCACCAATCCAAGCAGATCGTGGTGCTCGTCCAGCCACTGCGACATCGCCTTCAGTTCGTGCCCGATCTCGTGTGTGGCGAAAACATCGAATATACTGCCTTGGACGGTGCGTTCTTGGCGCATTGTCGGCTCCGGCGGTTGCAGATTGTGCTTTGGAATCAGTGGCATGAGACCAAAGTGTACCTGAAACCGCCGGACCTTGCCTGCGCAAAGTCACAATTTCGGCAATAAAATCAATAGTTTGACGTTTGTGGACGGAAACTAGCACTACTTTGGCAGATTTTTAGCGGAGAGGGTTCCGCGGCAGTGGGGACAACGGATTGGGGGCGGCTGCGCGAGCGCGGTG
>NZ_JAMYVK010000051.1:0-45692 GCF_040323975.1 Mesorhizobium sp. M0019
CGAAATCAGGGTTGGCCGGCCCGATCCGCCGCGCCATTTCCTTGACTTTGGCAAGTCTCTCGCGCAGCGGGACGCTGCCGCGGTTACGCTCGATCTCATGGCGCAAGGCGGTTCTGACGGCCTCGGTCTTGCTGCGCGCGTTGGTAATCTGCTGCAGCTCGACGGCCATGGCATCGACGTCGGGATCGCGAATGAAGAGCGGCATTTGTATATCTTCCGAGTGATATATGTATATCACATCGGAGATATACTCGCCAGCGAATTCGCGAGCGGCGGTTTTGGTAAGGAGGGGAGGGAGGAATGCAGCTCGCGAAAATCCGTCGGGAGGGTCGGTTCTGGTGCTCAGTCGGGCGGATTGCCAGGACGCCTGACGCAGCCGAACCTTCTTTCGATCTCGTCCGGCCGGTCAGCATGAGCTTTTTGCTGCAGCCTGATATGCAGCTTCGATATCACGATCGTGTGCCGAAACATCCCAGACAGCGTGCTGCGGGGAAGGGGCCATTTATGAAAACCTGGATGGTTGATTTTGGGGTCGTACCAAAGGAGTTAGCATTCGCACAAATGCCAAGCCCGCTGCCCCGGGAAGGTGCAGCGGGCCCTTCAAAATAATGTCCTGCGATGGCTTCAGCCGATCGTCACGGCCACGTCGATCGAGCTCCTCGCTAGACTGAGACTAGGTGTTCTGAGCGCGGAGATGGCGACCAGCAGCAGCGGTCCTCCGCAAAATCGACCTCGGCCGTTCAAGGAGGGCGGAGCGAAACGACTATTCTTGCACTGCACCCGGCTGACGGCATTACCGTCAACCGAATATCTTTGCGCTCGGACGACTCCGGTCTGTGGAGCAGCACTCGGCGCAGCCGGTCTGCTTGGGAAGATAGAGTCGCGCATCCGCCTGACACTGAAGATGCTCCGGTGAGATGGCCTCGTCGGCCGCCTGAACCGCAACTACGATGCTGACAGTGACGCGGTGCGACACGCCAGGTGCAGGGCTCGGAAAAGCGGGGGCCTCAATGTTCCCGCGAATTTGCTCTGCCACAGCTTCCTTGTCCAACCCGGGCAGGACTACGAGGATCGCCATAGAGCGCCACATGATCGCGATCGCGCCTCACATTGTTTCGGATAGTGCCGGCGGTCTCGACCAGACAGCGATCGCCGCTCCAGACCGCGGCGCGTGCCCTCGAGTTATGGCCGAACCGTGCTTCTCGCGTGTGCGTCGGAACCCGAGGCAGGACAAGTGGGCTTTCCGAATTTTTCAGTAGCAGCACGGCAAATCTCACTTGCGCACAGCGGGTCGAAGGTCAACCACCGCAATTCACCTCGGCGATGGATCGACAGCCGTGACGTCCTCGATGACGAAGAAGCGGTTCGATTATGAGGTGCTCTTTCCTCCCGGCTCAAAGATCGTCGTCACCGGTGGGCTCGACTTTGACGATCACCGGCTGATTTGGGCCAAGCTCGACCAGGTCCATGAAAAGCACTCCGGCTGATTAACTGCCAAGCGGCAAAACTGACGCTCCGCACTGGCCTCTCATGCGCTTCAACGGTCACGTTTCAGATCAGCGACCAACCTTCTTCTATCCCATCGATTTCTGATTTGCTCTGTTTGGAGCTCTTGGCCCCGAATGACCGATTTGGCGGTATTTTCAACCACAACGAAGACCCTGCGCGCGCCAATGGGAAGGTCTTCCGAGCCGTAGTGGCCTACGATCTCAATCGACTGGTATCGAGCGTTCGAGGCGGACGCCAAGAAGAACATGCGGCACAAGCGGATCAGACGCCCATGCTTTATCTGCGCGGCGACGCGGACGGCCGCGGAATCGAGGACTATGTTGCTGGGATCGAGGCAATTGGTGCCGAGGCCTTGACAGGTAAGGTCATCAGTGGAGCTGGCGAGTTCATGCCCCTCGAAAGACCGGAGGCATTCGTGCAGGTCGTGCGCGACTTTGCGAAGAGCGCTGTGTCGGCTAGGGCCAAGGCAGCGTAGCGTTGTACTACCCGACAAGCCACAGCGATGTCGTCAGCGCCAGGATTCACTCATGGCGCATAGAAGGGCCGAGGTTCGCTTGTGGCGAAGCTGACGATCCGTGGTTCCATTATCATCATTATTCATGGTCTTTTTCCGAGAGCAGCCGATATCAGGCCGCTCAGTTTCCGGCGGCCAATCGTCACCCGTCGCAACTGGCTTAGGTGCTTTTGAGCGTGCCGTTCATCCCTTCCGGATAGAAGCCACCCTTGCTCACTCCGTCCTTGTCGGTGAGATAGACGATCCGGAGCACCTGTTGCGGTGTTCTGGTGAAGGCGATTGCGTCCGGCGTTGAAGGAACGATGTTGGCTTTGCCGTCCACCTGGATCCCCTGGTCCTTATCGTCCGATCCGTCGATTTTGTCTCGGGCATCTGAGACAGCGTTGGCGGCCTTCCAGGCTTCCTCTCCCTTCCGGTATAGCGTAGATCGCGCCATTCCCATGTGGTAGGCCTCGACCGCCAGGATGCCTGCGGCGGCGGCGAGGAAGTCTTTGTTTTTCAGAACTGTCGCCGCACCCGCATAGGCGGTGACCCCGACATCCTCGAACAGCATGCCGCCGAGAACGAAGTTCGTTTCGTTACCGAAGGGATCGAAGTCCCGCCCGAGGCCAGCTGCCTCCGTAACCGCCTTGAACCCCGCATCGAAATCTATGGCCGGCCTGTCGACGGCGTTCTTTGCAAGCGTCTTGCGGTAGAATCGGACGTGCGCGAGTTCGTTTTCAGCAACTTCCTGCATGAATTGGCCGATGGCAGGTGTTTCGAAGGACACTTTCTTTCCGCCGACGACATCGCCCGGTTTCGAGCCGGCATCGGCGTCGTCGATACCCTTTCCGGTGGTGCCGCGGAGGTAGTATTCAGCCTCCATATATTCGAGATTGAGCGCAAAACGGAAAATGTCCTCGTCCGATATGTCCTGTGCCAATACCGGAGAAGGCCGCGCGATTCCGCCGAGTGCCGCTCCGGCACCGAGTACGACAAGTCCCTGAAGCGACTGACGCCGGGATAGGTGAAGTGCGCCCTGCATGGCGGTCTCCTATGTTTGTTGATTCAACACCGCTGTCAGCACCGCGGCGCCGAATGCATTTGCCCGACGATTGGATGGTCCGGGGCGCCAAAATATTCCCGCGTCCCGCTACAAAAGCCCTGCGAAGGGAGCCGGCGTAAGCTCGACGTGGACTGCGTCTACGTGCGCTCGCTCGCCACGTTCAACTGATGAGTATTTTTTCGAACCAGGCTGATTGCGAGCCGATCTAAGACTGATTGCGCGAGGCGGTCACAACGGGCGCCAGCGAAGAGAAACGTATCCGTGAACACGGTGGCGAGCTTGTCCCGCAGCGCCTCGCGAAGCAGCCGGCGTGCGCGATAAAGGCGGGTGCTCACTGTCTGAGGTCGCAATGCCAAAAGAAAAGCCGTTTCCTCAATGCTCATTTCCTCGACGTCCCGCATGACAAAGACGATCCGAAAGGGCTCTGGCAAGCCACCGACGGCTCGCTCCAGGAGGCTGCGGATTTCAGCGAGAGCGGCCGCCTCTTCGGGATCAGGCTTGTGGGCGCTGAACGGAGCGACCATGCCTTCGATGACTTTCACATCGACAGTGGGCCGCCTTTTCCGGCGGCGTCCCAGCGCCTCGTTCAGCGCGATCCGGGTGAGCCAGGTCGACAGCCGCGCCTCCGCGCGGAATTCGGCCAGATGGGTGAAGGCGTGGATATAGGTCTCCTGAAGTACGTCCTCCGCCTCAGTGTCGTCATTCAGGACGGCGCGGGCGAGCCGGTGAAGCCGCTGATTGTGACGCTTGATGATTAACCAGAATGCGGCGGGGTCACGCTGACGCGCGTGTTCAACCAGCCCGGCGTCGTCAAGGTCTTCGATCCTCACTGCCTCGTTGGATCCGGTCGGCTTCATCATAGGCGCTCCAGATTCATCAGCTTACTATGAGTTAAGCGTTTTCCGGGTTTCGGTCTGCAGCCCGGTGGAGACTTGGGACTCTAGCGAACCGGAGGTCTGCTCACCACCCAACCGCGACGTAAAACGCTCCACGGCAGTAGGGTGGAGCCGAACCCTTCGGCCGGCTCGGTCGCGCCATAACCTGAATTTTGGAGAGATGACTGCGATCAGCAGCTTACCGATGGGATAGCAGCCCTTCACGCTTTCCCTGAACGGAAGGTCTTCTGGTCGCTACCGGCTGATCGAATTGCGGGCCGAGTTTCGTGAAACGCAGGTATTCCAAGGCCAGTGTCAAAGAAAAAGGCTTTATGCGGTATTGCACGAGCAAGCTGGACTGCGATGCGTGTTCGCTGACGCTGCGGTGTTGTCCGAAGGCGCCAGCGCGCAAAGAGGGTCGTTGGCTAGCGCGGAACGTCTGCCAACGAGCTTAGTGCCCGGCGGATAGAATCGCGCGAAAACGGTTTCTCGACAACTGGTCGACCGGCCCGTTCAACGAAGCGCGCCGCAGCGCCGCCGAGCGTGTCGCCGGTAACGAAAACGAATCGCTCCGCTATGCCCGGGGTTGCCTGACAGGCCCAGTCGAACAAAGCGGGGCCGTCGATGTTCGGCATTCGCAGATCGCAAAAGATCACATCGAAAACAGCACTCATCAGCGCTGCCTTGGCGCCGGCGCCGTCCTCGACGATCCTGACGGCAAAACCTTCAGCCTCTAGTAGCTCTGCCATCGTTTCTCCAACCTCCCGCTCGTCATCGACCACAAGGGCGGTGCAACCGATGCCCGCGACCGAGTGCGCCGCAACACCTTCGACTGAATCTGATGAAGTGCAGGCCTCCACCGGCAACAGCAACCGGAAATGCGCGCCGTCCGCACGGTCAAGCAGGGCCAGTCGTCCATTGTGCGACTGCACCACACTGAGCGAGAAAGCGAGCCCGATCCCGGTTCCCGCCCCCTGAGCCTTGGTGGTAAAAAACGGATCGAAAATGCGATTCCGGATCTCGGCGGGCACACCGGGGCCATTGTCGGCGATCACGATCTGGAGGTCATTGCCTTCAAGCGACGTTTCGATCTCGATCCGCCGCGGTGCGGGTATCTCCTGCAGGGCGTGTTGCGCGTTGACAATCAGGTTGTAGAACACCTGATGCATCTGGTCAGGGTCGACTTCCAGAGGCGGCAGGCCCTCGGCGAGCCGGCATAGCACCTCGATGCCCGCCGTGCGCAAACCGTAGCCGGCGATGCCGAGAACTGCGCGGATCAGATCGTTGATGTTGGTACTGCGGCGCTCCGGCTGGCGTTGTCGCGCCATTGCCAGGAAGGTCTTCACGATGCGTGCGCAGCGCTCGGCGGCGAGTCTGATCTTGCCGGCCCGCTGTGCGTGGGCGGTTCCGCCTAGAAATTCTTCCAGCAACTGGGCCTGCGCGACGACGACCGCCAAGGGGTTGTTGAGTTCGTGCGAAACGCCGGCAAGCAGCGAACCAAGTGCGTTGAGCCGCTCGCTCTGAGCCAATGCCTCACGCGACCGCGCCAGTTCGGCTTCAGCCGCCTTGGTTGCGGTGAGATCAAGAATGCTGCCGACGATCACCGGTCGATCGTCCATCTCGATGTGGCGCCAACTCAGCGACACGGTAAACGCGGAGCCGTCCAGACGCCGAAGTTGAGCCTCCACGCCGTCGGCGCGCGGCTGCTGACGTGACAGGGTTCTGAGGCGCCGATAGTCTTCCCGTGTGGCGAACCAGCGGTGCCGCCGGAAGCGGTCCTCGTCATGCGGGCCTATACCCATGATCTCGCGGAAGGCGGGATTGGCGCTAATCAGCTGCCTCGTTCGCGAGTCTATGAACACGACCGGAACCGGATGATGGTGAGTGAGGTCTCGGAAGCGCCGCTCGCTTCGCAGCAGGCGCTCGGCCGCGCGCTTCTGCTCGGAAATGTCAATATCGAAGCCGCCGATGCGCGCCTGCTGCTGATCGGCCCCCAGAACGGGAAAGCGGACGACAAGGCTCCAGGCATAGTGGGCCGCGTTGCTTAGGAATTCCTCGATTGCAATCGCCTGTCCCGATTCCAGGACGCGGCGATCGTTTTCCGCGATCATCGCGGCCTCCTGGGGCCCGAAAATGTCGGCCGCGCTTAATCCGATTGCGCTCTCGGCCGGCCGGCCGAAGACCTTTCCCATTTCGGGATTGGCGATCAGATAGCGCCCGTCGGTATCCTTCAGGTACATGCCTACGGGAGCATGCTTCATGAACGCCGCCAATCGGGCTTCGCTGGCACGCAGAGCGGCGTCGGCAGCGTGGCGCTGCGACAGGTCGCGCAAGCTCGCCGTGAAGAAACGACGTTTGCCGCTCCGGGCTTCGGTGATCGTGAGTTCCACCGGAAACTCGGTGCCGTTCGCTCGCATGGCAGTCTGCTCTGTACGACGCCCGAGCAACCGCGGGGCGCCACCCGCCAGATAGGCCGCAAGCCCGTTTGCGTGCGCCTTGCGCAGATGCGGCGGGACGATGAGCTCCGAGATCTGTCTGCCGACCGCTTCAGCGCGCGAATAGCCGAAGGTCGCCTCGGCCGCCGGGTTGAATTCAACAACGAATCCGGCTTCGTCCGTGACGATCACGCAGTCGAGCGATGAGCGAACCACCGAAGCGAGGATCGCCTCTTGGAATGCGTTTCCGGCGTCGTCTTCTTGCAAGGGCGGGGCACTCCGTGACGGCCGGTCGGAACGCTGGCCGTCGGGCTGGCAAGGATGACGATTATCGTGAGTTCCGGCAAGATGCCTGAATCCGACCGCAGTACGGTGCGGGGGTAGGGAAACGCTTGCACCAGCAGGACAAGGAGCGCCAGTAGCGGGCCTTCCAGAACGTGCCTGTCAACTTCGGATAGCTACAGTAAGCGGACGCTCCGTGATCGCCGTAGAAAAAACCATGAGGCCGCGGTGACACTCTTGACGCAGGGGCTTTCATCGCTTCCGCTTCATCTCCGTGACACGCCTCGTCCGCACCTCAGTTGATGCCTTCTCCTTCCGAATATTACGAGGAGCCGATTTAGTGTGATGCCGCTGCTGTGAGAACCTGTTACCCTGACTCGCCGTAAAACAGGCTAGCCGCGCATGGAACGGAGACTTAGCGCGATACTTGCTGCCGATGTGGTCGGTTATAGCCGGCTCATGGGTCTCGACGAGGGCGGCACGCTTTCGGCGCTCAAGACGCATCGGCGAGAACTGGTCGACAGCAAGATCGCCGAGCACCAGGGCCGGATCGTGAAACTCACAGGCGACGGTATGCTGGTGGAATTCCAGAGCGTGGTGAACGCTGTCGCTTGCGCGACCGACATCCAGCGCAGGATGCTCGAGCGCAACGCCGACGTGCAAGAGGAGCGCCGCATCGAATTTCGCATCGGCATCAATGTTGGCGACATTATCTTCGATGACAACGACATCTATGGCGACGGCGTCAACGTGGCGGCGCGAATTGAAAGCATCGCCCGGCCCGGAGGTATCGCTATCTCCGGCGCGGTTCGTGACCATCTTGGCAAGAATCTTGATCTGGATTTCGAGGACACGGGGGAACACGAGCTCAAGAACATCGACCGGCCGGTCAGGGTCTACCACGTCGCACTCGCGGCGCCGTTTAGTTTTGAGGACAGCGCGATGACAGCATCTCCTCAAAGCCACATGAAGGCAAAACCTTCAATCGCTGTCCTGCCGTTCACAAATATGAGCGGCGACCCCGAGCAGGAGTATTTCTCCGACGGAATTACCGAAGACATCATCACCGACCTGTCGAAAATCTCCGGCCTCCACGTCCTCGCCCGCAACACGGTGTTCACCTATAAAGGCAAGCCCGTGAAGGTGCAGCAAGTGGCGCGGGAACTCGGCGTCAAGTTCGTGCTCGAGGGGAGCGTACGGAAGGCAGGTCAGCGCGTCCGTATCACGGGACAGCTTATCGACGGGGCTGATGGCGGTCACGTCTGGGCCGACCGATACGACCGTGAACTCACCGACATCTTCGCGATCCAGGACGAGATCACTCACACCATCGTCGATCAGCTCAAGGTCAAGCTGCTGCCGGCCGAAAAGAAGGCGATCAGGGCTGCGCCCACTGACAATGTAGAGGCCTATACGTATTATCTGAGGGGGAGAGAGTTTTTTCACCGAACGTCCAAAACCTACTATGTGCTGGCGAAGCGGATGTTTGGCAAAGCAATCGAGTTCGACCCACTTTATGCGCGCGCCTATGCGGGCATCGCCGACTGCGACTCCTTTCTATTCCTAAATTACGACGAGAAAGTTTCTCTCGAAAGCATTCTGGCCAACAGCGGTAAGGCGCTCGATATCGAAAGTGGACTTGCAGAAGCACACGCGTCGCGTGGTCTCGCTCTCTCGGTCGGCCAAAGATATGAAGAGGCCGAAAAGGAGTTCGAGCAGGCTATCGCAAGTGATCCCAATCTATTCGAAGCGCATTATTTCTACGCGCGTGCGTGCTATGCACAAGGTAAGCTCAAAGGGGCTGCCCACCATTACGAGCGGGCCGCCGAGATCAAGCCCGATGACTATCAGTCTGTTCTTCTGCTTATGCAGGTTTATCGTTCTCTAGGGCGGCCGGAAGACGAAAGGGAAGCGGCTCGCAAAGGCGTGTTACGCGCCGAGCGCGAATTGGCGAAGTATCCTGAGAACCCCCGGCCAGCCTATCTCGGCGCAAATGCTCTCGCCTTGATCGGGGAGACCGAACGTGCCAAGGAATGGTCGGCACGTGCGCTGGCAATCGATCCGGACGACATTCTGACGCAATACAATACCGCCTGCCTTTGCTGTCATTTCGGCGAGCTCGATCGTGCGCTCGATCTGCTGGAACGCCTGCTGCCTCATGCAAACCACGAGACCAAGGCATGGGTGAAGCAGGATTCTGACTTTGCGCCACTGCACGAGCATCCGCGCTGGCAGCGCGTATTGGAGCTGGCAGCTTAGCCATTGAGCCCTGCCTCACAGCGATGAGCGGCTACATGCCTGACCTTGGTAGCGCAATCGTGTCTCTCAGGGGATTATGAATAGGCGCTAGGTATACCTTTGGCGACGTTTGTGCCAGTCGCGGTCAGGGACCGCTCAGGGTCACGATTTGCCCTTCAATTTCCTGAAGCGAGAGTTTCGGAAGACGAAATGCCGGAAGTGCCCTCTACGCGGGCCGACTGATGCCAAGTCGCTTCATTTGCCGATTTGCCGTAGCGGATGTCCATGCGACGGACCGTGTCGGGCCCGTTGCGGAACGCGATGGACCGATCGGGTGCTTTGACCAGCTCGCGCCGTGATCGAGTTTGTCGGCGCAGGATGACATTGGTCAACCAGTTCCGACCCAACCAGACCGCCAGCTTCAGCGGAGAGCCGAAAATAGCAGAATGACGGCGAAGATGCCGAACCGCCGACACGTGAAGCAATCAGCACTCCCGTGGCAGAAGGATCAATCCACGACCAGGAAAGGCACACCGTCAGTATGGAACGTCAGACATGGGCGGCTCAGAAGCGGTATGTTATGCCGAGAACCGGACCGGACAGGGTTGCATCAAACACATAGCCGTCGTCATCGTAGTCGATCGCCAAGTGCTTATAGCCGGCGGAAACCGAGAGGTGGTCGGTAAGCAGGTAATTCACGGTTCCCAGCACCTGCCAGGTGAAATCGGCGCCCACCCCGAAGCCCGCCTATATCCGCCTGCGCCATCACGGAAAGCCTGTCGGTGATGTTGTAGAAGGCGCGCGCCCCGATCACCGGATCGACCCAGCCGAAATCCTCCTCGCGCGACAAGGAGAACCCAGCATATTGCACTGTCACATCATTCGAGATGTACCAGACGCGGGCGCCGGCAAGCGCGTCGAACGTGAACTGCGGAGTGTCCAGGAAACGATCTGTAAGGAGAACGCAAAGTTCACCGAACCTGCTCATTCTACAGATCAGCAGTTGCTCTCGTTGTGGCTAGCTGTTTAGTCCCGGCATTTAATGGGTTGGATTCCGCCAGGCGCGTCAGGCAATACAATGTCGACACGCCTGAGGACAGCTAGGAAAGAAGCTGAACAGGATGTCCTTGCACTGACAGCAGTTTGACCGCCTTGCGGTCGAAGGAGAGGAATGTCTCCCCGCCCAGCCAGTCGCCGTCGAAGGCAATCACGCCGTCCGCAAAATCACCGCCGGCCTCAAGCACTGCAAGCCCTGCCTCGACAGCTGGCCGGTTGACGACGACATTTGCGGTATTCGCCAAGGCTCGGATTGCCGCCACGATATCTGCGCGTGCGGTTTGATACTGTCGGCCCAAAACCCATGCGAACTCGCACAAGGCCTGAAGGCTAACGGCCACGATGTCTGCCTTCGCCAAGAGATCGACGGCCGCTTCCGCCTGTCGTTCATCGTCGGCGACATAGGCACGCAGCAGAACGTTGGTATCGGCCGTGACTTTCATTCCTTGCTCGATCCCGCTGCAGTACCCGCTTCCGCGATTGCCTCGTTGATCTCTTCAATGCTCAACACCCGGCCATTCGTCTTGCCCTTGAGAAAACCGTAGAGCTCCCGGAATGATCCCTTTGCCCGCGCCGCCTTCAATTCCGCCCGGCCGTCGGGGAGCAGATCAAGTTCGATCTTCTCGCCCGGCCTGATGCCCAGATGCTGCAGAACGTCCTTGCGGAAGGTCACCTGTCCCCGTGCCGTCACCGTCAATGTAGTCATTTTCGCAGCTCCAACTCATCCACACGATTAGATAATGCAAATTTGCATTATCATCAATAGCAAAGGCGTCGTCGAGCAGTTGCGCTCTGGCGGGTCCACAATCACAACGGCCGGAGGCATCCTGTGCGCGTAACGAATCGCGACATCGGCATCGCCGGCGCGCAGGTACAGCTATTAGCAGCGTGCTGGCCGAGTGCGGCCGCCGGAGCTCGTGCCGGCCGCCCAAGGAGCGCACCTGTCAAATGGAGTGAAATCCTTAGTCGTTCCTTCATTCATCCTGGCTTAAATATTTCCATGGAATGGGGTGCCCGTATCTTGAGGCGGTTTGTTAGCTGTCTGCGACAAACAGGCAAGAGCGGCAACGTTGCTACTATTTTTGCCCTGTCTTTGCCGATTGTCGTCGGCGCAGCGGGTCTCGGTATCGAGACCTCCTACTGGTATTTTAGCAGCCTGAAATTACAGGCGGTGGCGGATGCGGCGGCCTATGCTGGCGCTTTGGAAAAGATTTCGGGATCTGACAAGCCAACGATTGTCGCCGCCGCGACACTGTCAGCGACGACGAACGGCTGGGACCCGTCAACAGGCACAATCGAAATCTTCACGCCTCCGTCCTCTGGCCCGAATGTCGCCCAAAAGGCCGTCGAGGTTATCGTTCATCAGACCCTCGATCGGTTTTTCACATCGATATTCACGCAAAACCCGGTCGGCGCACGGGCAAGAGCGGTGGCTCTTATCACGGATTCTTCAAAGGCCTGCGCTTTGTCGCTCAATCGTTCCGCTCCGAAAGCGGCGCTGTTTTCCGGCAGTTCGAATCTCAAACTGACCGGCTGCGTCGTGATGTCGAATTCGATAGCCGCGGACGCCATCAAGCTTCAGGGATCGGCAAACCTTCAGGTCGATTGCCTAATATCGGCAGGCGGTGTTTCGTTGAGCAACCCCGTGACGACCGTCTGCGCCAGTCCGATAACCCAGGCGTTGCCCGCTGCCGATCCTTTTGCCGACTTGCCGGCGCCACCGGCCACGAACCCCTGTCAAAACAGCAATCAGTCGACGTTGCAACCTGGAACATACTGCAGGGGGCTCAGCTTGAGCGGCAATGTGACGCTCTCGCCCGGGGTATACGTCATTCAGGGAGGAGATTTCAAAGCGAACTCGAATGCAAATATTTCAGGCGAGGGAGTCATTATCTATCTGGCCGGCAGCTCGGGCGTCAGCATGAACGGCACGGCCATTGTCAAGCTCAGCGCACCGACGTTAGGCACCTATTCGGGGGTGCTGTTTTACGGAGACAAAGCTAACCAGACGGGATCGAACACGTTTAATGGCACGGCAGATTCGCTTTTGACCGGCGCTTTGTATTTTCCAACACAGGATGTCAATTACCTCGGCAATTTCTCGGGCAAAGGTGGTTGCACTCAGGTCGTCGCCAGTACCGTGCAGTGGTCCGGCAATGCGAACGTCAATCAGGATTGCACGAGCCTTGGGATGCGAGACATTCCGGCCACGCAATCGATAAAGCTTGTCGAGTAATCTTCGTGGCACGGTTACCAGCCCGGATGTTCGGGAGCGATTCGGGTATTGCCGCGGTGGAGTTTGCGCTGGTTGTGCCGATCCTTTGCCTGGTACTTCTTGGCATCATTGACGGCTGGTCTTTTGTATCAAGCGCGTTGTCGATGCGTGCGGGCGTGAAAACGGCGGCCAATCTCGTGATGCAAGGCGCAGCCGACGACGCGGCTACCCAGACCGTCGCCCTTTCGAGCTGGGAAAATCATCCCGATGACGCGCAGGTGACGCTGAGCCGGAAATATATGTGCGGGATCATCGTGGTCGATCCATCTGTGCTGTGCGACAGTTTGAAAGCTTCCGCGGTTTTCGTTGAAATACAGGCGACGGCCACCTGGTCCCCGCCCTTCAGTTTCGGCGAGTTTTCCCTCTCGCGCGAGCTCAGCCACAAACAGGTGATACGTGTTCGCTAAAGGGAGAGCCTTCATACGTGAGGCATCAGGCGGAGCCGCACTGGAGTTCGCGCTGATCGCGCCTATTCTGATAATGCTTTTGATCGGCATCTTCGCATTCGGCTGGGCTCTGAATGCCATGTCAAGTGTTCGCTATACTCTGGAAACGTCCTCACGAGCGCTGCAAATGAAGAATTCGCTGACCGAAGCCGAGATAAAAGCGATAGCCACGGCAAAATTGCTGAGTTTGGGATTAACCGATGTCGACATAACAATAGCAATCGACGCCCCCAGCGGCGGCTTTCGAATGGCCCATCTGACCGCCAAATATGCGTTCGCGATCGAGTTTCCGTACTTCGACCGATACTCGATAAATTATGCGACAACTGTCACAGTTCCGTTGGTTGCGTCATGAGCGCACCCAATAGTCTCTTTAGGCAACATGCGCAGTGATCGGCTTGTTCTTCTTTGCTTGCGTTCAGGTCTGCTTCACCGCCACCGGCGCGGAACGTAGACTTCGGCGCGGGCCTTCATCCTGGCTATAGATCGGGGACGGCATGTATGATCACGGCCTTTGCCCCGGCAATGCGCGGCTTGCCGTCCCTCACCTCGGCCGCTATTCCCTGCCTAACACCGCGCGCTGCACAGCGCGGACCGACGGCAGAGACTCCCTGACGGAGATAATGCCGGCCGCCGGCTCCGCGCTTGCTCACGATCTCGCCAGTGCGGAAGTCCATGCACAGCGGGCGCTATCGCTTAACGGCGGTCGGCGCCGGCCTGGCGACGAAGAGCACATATTCCGGCAGTTATTCCCTCGCACAGCGCACCTGCGGGTGCCGCGGACAAATTCGCCGATATCATTCAGGCGCCTGTCGAACATCGGGAGGAGCCGCTTGGTCCGGGCACAAGCCTGGACGATCATCTCTCCGAAAAAAACTGGCGACGCCACGCGAGGACAATTTCGAGCATGCCGTTGGCGAGACGCTTCTGGTCGCGATTGCGCGGCGTCTTGAGAAAGCAATCAGACGTGGTGGCTTGGTTGCGAGATTGGTGGAGATGAATTCGCTCTGCTGATGTCCGGCCCTGCGATGGGACCGGCGACGTTAGCCTCCCGACGCGGCTCATGAAGAACTTGGCGCAACGGCTAAAGGCGGACGTTGGCACCCCCTCCGGGCGGACCCATAGGCTACCCGGAAGGGTAGTTCAAGAATCCTGACAGGGCGCTGTATCAGGCCGAGGCAAGGGGCCGAGGCATATGGAAACACCCTTTTGACCCGACTGGACAGCGATCGCAGCTCGACGCGGGTAACAACGCTCCGCGATTTAATCCGGCTCGCGCGTGGGCGGTTCTGATATACAAGTGGGGCGCCTAACGGAGGTCACAATGGTTGAAGAAGGCGACAACCGCCGCGAACGGAGACAGCGCGTCCTGAAGGGTGCCGCGATCATTAACGGCATCAACAACTCCGAAATCAGCTGCACCATTCGAAACCAGAACGTCGGCGGAGCCGAACTCAAGGTGCCGGTCGAAGCCCTGGTGCCGGAGCATTTCCTTCTCTACGTGCCGACCGATGGCGTTGCCTATCGGTCTGTGTTGCGCTGGCGCAGGAACGACCGCGTCGGTGTGCAGTTCACCGAAACAGTGCCCAAACCGCGCTTTCACTATGGCTGAAGTTCTCGTCGCACCAGCCGAGCACCACCGGTAGCAACAGTTGGCACTGGCCTTCAACACAGCAAGGGAAGCCGCCGCACGGCCATGGGCAAAGGCTCAACTCACACAAGCCGTCGATTGTCTCGTCGACCTTCAGGTTCTGACCGCTCAGCGCGGCATCGCGCCAAAATGTCGCCGCATCACGTTGATCAGGAAACGGACGATGATTGGAACCGAACTCGCCAGCGCGGCCTCGCGGCGGTAGACGACCGAGAGGCTCTGCCGCCCCAGGATTTCCCCGGTCAACCGCCGCAACCCCGGCTCGCTATCTCCGATGATGCGGGGCAGCACCGCGAGGCCGAGCCCCGCCAACGAGCGCAGGAGCTGGTTTGTCCCCGGCAACACAGCAGCCCGGCGGATCGACCGCTGGCTGGCGAAAGAGGTAGCGTTACGGGCGCCCCATGACGATAGCAAGGGATGCGATGCCTTCGCCTTCGACCCAATTTCGAGCCGGTATCTGGAAATTGCGGACGACCTCCGTATTCGCACGCCGTATTCGAGGACGGTGCTTGAAGAATTGCGTGCGGTTCCGTGGGCGAGTTGGGACGATGAGTTGCGGGCCTGGAGAGTTCCATTCCGCTCATATGAAGAGCTCCGGCGCCGATGGCCAAGCATCGAAAAGGCTGCGCAGCAAGCCGAACCGGAGGAAAGGAAAGGGCAACGGGCGGCCGCCAGGAACACCGAATCCTATAGGGCCGCACAAAAGCGGGCTGCTGAGCGCCGGCGTCATCGCTATCCGTTGCCAGTTCAAGATCTACCTACCCTGGGCCGCGCTGTCGCGACCGAGCAGTACGGGACTGTCGTGTTCACTGAGATTTCCGGTGAACTCGTTGAGCTATCAGACGCAGCCGCCTTCTATTCCCATGGACTGCCTGCGAACGGCGACTTCGTTTGGGGCAGGTGGCGTTCGGCTACGCTTGCAGAACTTGTAAGCACATGGCCCGCTCGGCTCTCGGCCAAACCGACCGAACGCTTCAGCGGCTGGTGGAGACCGACGCTTGCCGAACTTAGAGTTGCCCGTCGAAACGCCCGGATGTTGAGCGCAGTAGGCGAAGTCGCGAGCGGTAGATGCGGCGCTCACATCCGGCGTTAGGGCGGCCGCAACGCACGGACTCTTCGGTCGGTGGAGCTTGGGCAGGTCTACTGCCTGTTTTCTGCGCGACCGCCAATATGCCCTGCAAGATTGGTTTTGACATCAAGCCATCAGAAGCCATCTTGCTAGCAGGCGAAATGAGCCTATACAATGGGTGCCAAGGAGTCCGATATGGCCGAGCCACAACTCTCAGTCCGCAGCGCTAAGGCGCGTGATCTTGCACACCGGCTTGCCCGCCGTGAAAACCGCTCGATTGCGGAGGTGGTCGAGCGCGCCCTCGAATCTTACGAGGTCCGCGAGGCCGGTCGTGAGCCTGCTTCTGCCTTCTATCCGCGGCTTTCAGCGCAATCCGGCACAGACATCGACCTTGAGGCGGTGATCCGTGAGAGTCGCCGGCCGAATCGAGGCGTCGAGCTTTGATCTTTGTCGATACCAACGTCGTTTCCGAAACGTTGAAAAAGACCCCAGACGAGGCAGTCATTGCCTGGCTGATCCGATACGATGCCGAACTCGCGCTTCCAACGGTGACGATTGCCGAGATCGCCTTCGGCATCCAGAAGATAAGACCGGATCAACGTGCCGAACGGCTGGAGCAAGGGTTGGCCGACTGGCGCCGGCGTTTCGCAGACCGCATCTTCGGTCTGACAGAAGAAGCTGCGCTGGTTTATGGGGAAATTATGGGTGCTGCTGCTCGCCAGGGACGCGGCATGTCGGCACCCGATGGCATGATCGCGGCGATCGCTCGAGTAAACGGTGGCCGCCTCGCCACGCGCAATCTGACTGACTTCGAGACGGCAGGACTCGTTCTGACATCTCCGTGGGAGTTCTGAAACGTTTTCCTGTCGGCGCTTTTGTTCAAGCCCCATCTGCCAGTCACAGACGGCCTGAAAGGCCGCCAAGCGCAGGCGAGCGATATCAGGTTCGATTTGCATGCCGTCAAAATCCCTGAAGGTCACTCGAAGCGCCTCACCGGCAGCCTGACCGTAAGGGTACGGCAACCGACCTGACTTTTGTTCAGGAAACCCATTAGGCTCGCTGGGCTTGCGAGACAGCGAGAGGTGCCCGATCTGAAACAGATGCCGGATGTAAAACAATTGAGATTGCTCGGCGTCGTGGCAGCGACGGTGATCGGTCTATACGTCTGCTATCTGCTGGCGTTGCCTTTTTTGCCGGCATTGACCTGGGCGCTCGTCCTGGCAATCGTTCTGTCTCCGGCTCACCGGTGGGTTGAGAGACGGGTCGGAAATCGAAACCTGGCAGCGCTGATATCGGTAAGTGTCGCGGCGATCGCCGTCGGCCTGCCGCTGGCGCTCGTCGCACAACAGCTCGTTCGCGAGGCGGTAAACGGAGCGACTTATCTGGAGGAGGTCATCCGCGGTTGGGACGCAGACGGCTTCATGTCTGGCTATCCCACGCTTTCGGCCATTGCCCAATGGATCGAGAACCAATTCGATCCGGCCGGCTCAGTCGCCGCATTCGTGCAATGGCTGACGGGACAAAGCACATCGCTATTGCGTGGCTCCATCTATCAAGTCGCGATGTTCGGGCTGACATTTTATCTTCTGTTCTATTTTCTGCGCGACCGCCAACATGGCCTGCAAGCCGTCGCGGGCCTGTCGCCCCTGCGCGCTCCGGAGACAGCCTACATCTTGTCCCGCTTTGCGGAGACCGTCCATGCAACACTACTCGGCACCGTGTTCGTCGCCGCCGTCCAGGGAACATTGGGTGGCCTGATATTCTGGTGGCTCGGCCTGCCGACGCCAGTCTTTTGGGGCCTTGTCATGGGACTTCTTGCCATCGTGCCCGTGCTCGGGGCATTTGTGATCTGGGTGCCCGCAGCGGTCTATCTCGCACTGGAGGGAGCTTGGGCCAGTGCGGCGATATTGACCGTCTGGGGCGGCGTCATCGTCGGCGGCATCGACAATCTGCTCTATCCGATGCTTGTCGGGAACCGGTTGCGCCTCCACACGGTGGTGGCCTTTATCGGCGCGGTCGGCGGCATCGTCTTGTTCGGAGCATCCGGCCTTGTCCTCGGACCTGCGGTGATCGCCATCACAATCAGCCTCATCGATGTGCTAAAGACTCGATTGACCGACCGGCCCAAGGCGACGCCGGCGCGCCCTGGTGAGCTACCTCATCAGTCCGTGATGGATTGATCAAGCGCGCGAAAAGGGCGCTGGCCTTCGAGTGGTAGCGCGAAACCTGAACAACCTCTGCGCGATATCTCAATGAAGGCAAGCACATCAGCCAGGCTGCTGTATTGCGGCAAGCTTCCAGTCACCCCCGGCCTGGCGCGTAAAGGTCCACAGTTCGGTTGTCTCCGTCGGCTGATCGGCCTGGCCCTCAATGATCTTGTCGCTGACGCGATCGCGGGTCACGTCGCGAGACTCATAGCGCAAAGCGGCCGTCGCGTAGTCGCGATCACCCTCCCGCCAGCTTTCCGCAATATCGGCCTCCAACAGGCTGACCTCCGAGACGTCGTTCCTGACGCCCTTTTTGGCATTGTCGGCAAGCTCCTCGGACAGATAGGACACCATCTCGGGTGTCGCCAACCGGCGCAATGCAGCATGATCTTCGCGCCCGAATGCCTCCTGAACTTCCGTCAGCCGTTGCTGGAACGTGTCGAGGTCGGTTTTGGTGAGCGTGATCTCATCGGAAGCGTTGGCTTGGCTCGTTCCGCCAAATCCCGACCCCACGCCCGGAATGGGGAATGCTTGGACGTTGCTTGGCTCGGGCCGGGCTGCTGCGTTTCGCCCAAAATTCCCTGCGCCCCGCAAGGCTCCAGCCGTAGCGGGCGCTGGGTTGTAGGCCGATTGCGAGCGGAAAAAGCGGATCGCCAGCATGATCGCGCCGCCGAACAGCAGTACTTGGAGCAAAAGACCCAACATGCCGGCCAAGCCGCCGAACCCATGGCCCAGAAGAACGCCGATCAAACCGCCAAGAAGCAGCCCCCGCATCATCGACCCGCCGAGGCCGTTGAAGAAGCCCGGGCGCTGGAATGCCTGCGGCTGACGGGCCGCATTGTTCGTTGCGGCATTCGGCGACATCGAGCGCTCGACCGGTGCGGCCGGTTGCGGCGCAACTCTGGTCGGCGGGACCGGCTGGAAAGTGCGCATGCCGCGACTGCCGAAGCTGCCGCCACGGCGCGCATCGGCGTGATCCACAGCGACCATGGAAAATGCCAGGAACAACCCCGCAAACACAACTGCAAACCGTCCCCAACGCGAAATCAGCATAGGCAAGTCCTCAAGTGACACTCTTTCCGCTCATATGGGGTGCGTCGATCGAAATATCAGTGAATTGTCCGCCGAGATATTTTCGGGCGGCATGGTCGGCCACCCGCCAGTGTTCACGACGAGAATGTCTGCCCTACCCAAGCGCGATGATCGCTGTTCGATCACGCAGGCTCCCGCACCCGGCCGACCGGTATCGGTCGCGTCAACAGCATCGGTCATGCAAGCCTCTGGTCATCGATCTCCCCGGCGATGATGCCGAGGGTCTCCCGGCGAAGACTCGATTGACATACAGCTTTCCTATGTACTATCAACATATCTGGAAAACCTGCCATACAGGTTTGCCGACTCCTGAACTGGAGATTGCGTGAGCACGGCCGCATCCGCAAAACATTCCGACGCAGCGAGCCTGGTCAGCAATACGATCGGCGAGATCACGCGCCATATCCGCGCGCATGAGCTCGGGCCCGGCGACCGGCTGCCCAGCGAGGCCGCGCTTTCGAGACAATTGAGCGTCTCGCGTACCGTGGTGCGCGAGGCCTTCAGCTCGCTCGCCGCCATGCGGCTTATCGACTTGAGGGCAGGCAGACGGGCTACCGTCGCCGAGCTGGATTATGGCGCCATGTCGCTGGTGATCGAGCATGGCGTCCACACCGAGCAGATCACGGTGCAGCAAATCTACGACGTGCGCCGCACGATTGAGACCCGCACCGCCATGCTGGCGGCCTTGCGCAGAACAGCCGACGAAGTGGAAAGGATCAGGACGCACGCGCTCGCCATGCGCGAGAATTTCCAGCGGCCGGAACAGGTCATGGAGCACGATCTCGCCTTTCACCTCGAAATCGCCAAGGCTGCGAAGAATCCGGTTTTCAGCCTCATCGTCGGCGCGTTCGAGCGCGTATCGCGCCAGACCTGGCCGATCGGCTGGCGGACCCGCCCTTCGGATGCCGAGCAGTTGGCGATGATCCAGATCCATATCGACCTCGCCGAAGCAATCGAGACCGGTGATCCCCAGTCGGCGCGTGACCTGATGGCGAGGCATTTTGACGAGAGCGTCAAGGCCCTGCTGGCGGCCGGCATCGCCTGAGGAGCAGGGGCGCAATGAAGATCACGAAACTGGAAACGCTGCGGCTCGAGGAGCGGCCGAACCTTCTCTGGGTCCTGGTTCACACGGACGAAGGCCTCGTGGGACTGGGCGAGACCTTCTTCATGGCTGAAACCGTCGAGACCTATCTGCACGAATATGTCGCGCCGCGCGTGATCGGGCGCGACCCCTTGCAGATCGACCTGCTTGCCGCCGACCTCGTCGGCTATCTCGGTTTCCGATCGACGGGCGCGGAAGTCAGGGGCAATTCCGCTTTCGATATCGCGCTTTGGGATCTGTTCGGAAAGGCGACGGGTCAGCCGATCGCACAACTCCTCGGCGGGTTCACCAGGCACGAGATCAGGACCTACAACACCTGTGCCGGAACCGAATACATCAAGAAGGCCACCGGGCAGACAACGGCCAACTACGGGCTCGATAAGCCCGGCGACGCCTATGATGATCTGAACGGCTTCCTTCACCGCGCCGACGAACTGGCGCATTCGTTATTGGAGGAAGGCATCACGGCCATGAAGATCTGGCCGTTCGACATGGCCGCCGAGAAAACGCGCGGCCAGTATGTATCGCAGCCCGATTTGAATTCCGCGCTGGTGCCATTCGAGAAAATCCGCAATGCGGTCGGCGACAAGATGGACATCATGGTTGAATTCCATTCAATGTGGCAGCTGCTGCCGGCCATGCAGATCGCTCGCGAGCTTGCCCCCTACAAGACCTTCTGGCACGAAGATCCGATCAGGATGGACAGCCTGTCCAGCCTGAAACGCTATGCCGAGGCTTCGCTGGCGCCGATATCGGCTTCGGAAACGCTCGGTTCCCGGTGGGCCTTCCGCGACCTTCTCGAAACCGGAGCGGCCGGTGTCATCATGCTTGATATCAGCTGGTGCGGCGGGCTCTCGGAGGCGCGCAAGATCGCTGCCATGGCTGAAGCATGGCACCTGCCGGTCGCGCCACATGACTGCACCGGTCCAGTCGTGCTCGGCGCATCGACCCACCTGTCACTGAATGCGCCGAACGCGCTTGTCCAGGAGAGTGTCAGGGCCTTTTACAAGACCTGGTACCGCGACCTTGTGACCGCTTTGCCGCAGGTGAAGAACGGCATGATCACCGTGCCTCCCGGACCGGGCCTCGGCATGGAACTGAACCCGGAGATCGATCGCGCCTTCACGGCGCTTCGACGGGTGACTGACGCATCTACTCTCTGAAAATGAACCTGAAGCAGCTTTCTACGGAGGAGAACCATGAAGAAGCTACTTATCTCGGCAGCCTTGGGAGCAGTACTGGCTGGAGGCTCGGCAATCGGCTTACGCGCACAGGAGCCGATGAACATCGTCTTCACGCATCATTCGTCGGCGTCGAACCCGTTCTGGCAGGCGGTGAAGAAGGGGTTTGACGACGCCTGCGCCAAGATCCAGGCCAATTGCCAGATGGTCTTCACGCAGACCGAAGGCTCGATCGAGCAACAATCGGCCAACATGCAGGCGGCACTCGCGGCAAAACCGGACGCGCTGATCACCTCGATCGTCGACAACAATGCCTTCGACCAGATCATCGCCGACGCCCGCGCTGCCGGCGTCACGGTCATCGCGTCCAACGTCGACGACACCGAGGGTGCAGCCGGCAATGCCCGCCAGGCTTTCATCGGCCAGGGCTTCATTCCCGCCGGCTACGAACTCGGCAAGAAGATGTCCGAGTTCTTCCCCAAGGAAGGCAAGATCAGGGCGCTCGTCGGCGTCTCCGCGCCCGGTCAGAACTGGTCGGAACAGCGCGCTGCCGGCGTCATGAAGTTCCTTGAGGAATACAAGGCCGCGAATGCCGGACGCGAAGTGGTCATTGAACGGCTCGACACCGGCACAGATGGCGCCGTCGTCGCCGATCGTGTTGGCGCCTATTTGTCTGCCCACCCGGACACCACGGTGTATTTCGACACCGGCCTTTGGCATGCCTACGTCGCCCAGGTCCTGGTCGATCGCGGCATCGAGCCGGGCAAGGTGCTGATGGGCGGCTTCGACATCGTCTCGGAAGTCCTGCAACAGATGGAAGCGGGTTACATCCAGGTCCAGGTCGACCAGCAGCCCTACATGCAGGGCTTCATGCCGGTGATGGAAGCCTATCTCGCCAAGAACGTCGGTCTGCTGCCGGCAGACATCGACACCGGCAAAGGCATCATCGTCAAGGAAGACGTGCCAAAGCTCAAGGAACTGGCCGCACAAGGCGTGCGGTAGGCGGCGAAGCCGGCGTCCTCTCCTCGTTCTTTACGGGAGGGGGGCAAGGGTGGGGGGCAGGCCGCGTGGCCTTTGGGCGTTTTAGCTCCACCCCTCATCCTGCCACCACATCTCCCCGTCAAGGGCGGGAGAAGACAGACTGCCGCCATCCCGCTTGCCGATGCGGCAAGCCAGCGCCAACAATCCAGGCCGGAGCGAATGATGAAGCGCTTGATGAAGATTTATCTGGAGAAGCCGGAGCTTGCCGCGGTCGTGTTCCTGCTCCTCCTCCTCCTCGTCTTTCAGATACGCTCGAACGGCGTATTTCTGAATACACAGAACGTGCGCGGAATGCTTGGGCTGCTGCCTGAAATGGGGCTGGTCGCGATCGGCGTGACCCTGCTGATGATATGCGGCGAGTTTGATCTTTCCGTAGGCTCGGTATTTGCGCTGACCCCGATGACCATGGCGGTGATGCTGGCGGCAGGCGTGCCGTTCGCGCCGGCCTTTGCCGCCGGGCTCGCGATCGCCGCCCTGATTGGCTTCTTCAACGGGTTCATAACGATTCGTTTCGCGATACCAAGCTTCATCACCACGCTTGGCATGCTGTTCATCGCGCGTTCGCTGACGGTGGTAATCTCCGGTGGCTTCCCTCCTGTCATCCCAGCCAACGCTCTGCCGAAATGGCTGTTTACGATCTATGTGGGACCGGGCGACCTCTTTCGCATGTCGTTCTTCTGGTTTGTCGCCGTGGCAATCCTGGTGACGGTGCTCCTGTCGCGCACGAATTTCGGCAACTGGGTGCGCGCCACCGGCGGCTTTCTGCCCGCCGCCCAGTCGATGGGCATCCCGACGGCCCGGGTGAAGGTCGCCTGCTTCATGATCTGTTCGGTGCTCGCCGGCTTTGCCGGCACCATTCAGGTGATGCGGCTCGGCGCGCCGCTGCCGTCGATCGGCGAGGGGCTGGAGTTGCAAGCCGTGTCGGCTGCCGTCATCGGTGGCGCCTCGCTGGCTGGCGGCATCGGCACCATCTTCGGCGGCATCATCGGGGCTGCCCTGATCCGCGTCATCGACAACGGACTGGTGCTGAGCCAGGTTGACGCCAACTGGTTCAAGATGGCAATCGGCTTCCTGACTATCTTCGCGGTCGTCGTGAACGCCTGGCTTCGAAAGCGGGGCAGGGCAATGAAGGTGGAGACCTGATCATGGCGGCACCCATCATCGCGATCAAGGGACTCCAGAAATGGTATTCCGGCGTCCACGCCTTGAAGAACGTCACTCTGGACATTTATCCAGACGAGGCGCTGGGCCTCGTCGGCGACAACGGCGCCGGCAAATCGACGCTGATCAACATCCTGTCAGGCACCCAAAAGCCCGATGGCGGCGAGATCAGGATCGACGGTGAACCGGTCCGCTTCTCGAACCCGCGCGACGCCATGGATCGCGGCATCGAGACGATCTACCAGTACAATTCGATGGTCCCGACCATGACCATCGCCCGCAACGTTTTCATCGGACGCGAGCCGGTGAAGGGCTCGGTTTTCGGCATCGGCATCCTGGACCAGAAGCGCATGCGTGACGAAAGCGTCAAGGCGATCGCCGACGTCGATCTGCATCTGAGGTCGCCCGATGCGCTGGTCGGCGAACTGTCGGGCGGCCAGCGCCAAGGCGTGGCGATCGCCCGGGCCATGCACTTCAAGTCGAAAGTCATGATCCTCGACGAGCCGACCAATCATCTCTCGGTGAAGGAGACGCGAAAGGTGATCGGCTTCGTTCGCGCCCTCAAGGGCCAGAACATCACCAGCGTCTTCATCAGCCACAACATGCATCATGTTTTCGAATGCTGTGACCGGGTCGTGGCGATGGCGCGCGGCGAGATCGTTCTCGACAAGCGGATCGGCGAGACTTCGATCGAGGAAATCCACGAGGTTCTGTGACGTGGAGAAGCGATCACTCGCGAGCCACTCTGCTGACAGAGGTCAGTCTGCGCTACGGCTTTTCCGCAAGGATCGCCTCAGCGGTTTTCTCGTCGGTGATCAGCACATCGACGACTCCCAGACGCAACACGGCGCGCAGCACCGGAACCTTGTCGAGGCCGCCGGAGGGCAGGATCACAGTGTCGACGTCGCGCAGATGTTCGGGGGCGAGGCCGATGACACGGCTGTTTAGCGGGTGATCGACGAGTTGTCCGTCGGCGCCGATCCAGTGGCCGCAAATATCGCCGACGGCTCCGGCTTCGCGGAGCGATCTGAGATCATCGTCTCCTACCAGTCCGATCCGAAAGATGGTGGCGTCCTTGTGCACCGCGCCCACCGAAACGAAAGCGGCGTCAACGTCGCGGGCATGGGTGAAGGCGTCTTCCAGAATGGACTGGCGCATAAGCAGATCGCGCGTGGCCTCCGTATCCGTGAACACCGGTGCTGCGATGTAGAAGCATTCCGCATCGAAGAGCGCCGCGAGCCGGGAAGCGATCTCGTAGATGTTGATCGCCGATCCACGTGTGAGCCCGCCAAGCAGGGAAACGACCGACATCCCTCTGACGGGGCGTACGGTCACTGACCGCAGACTAAGCTGGAGCGTCCGTCCCCATCCCACGCCCACCGATATCCCGTCACGGATTCTATGCGACAGGGCTTCACCGGCAGCGGCTGCGATGACCTGTGGCACCAGGGTAGGATCGGGCGGTGTCGGAACCACGATTGGGTCGGAAACGCCATAGGCGTCCCGCAGCCGGTTCTCCAGCTCGATGCAGTTCGCCACCTTGGAATTGATGCGAATCTGAACGATCCCCCGCTGACGGGCATGCGCCAGCATCCGGTTGACGCGAAGACGTGTCAGGCCAAGAGACTTGGCGATTTGCGCCTGGGTGAGGTCACCGACGTAAGCAAGCCAGGCGGCGCGCACGAGCAGCCCTTCCTCGCGATCGGCCGTGACGGAACTCGTTACGGCTTGGCGGCCGTCGCGTTTCTTTCGTGCTGGTTTCTCCATCAGATCATCCTGTCCACTCCGCGGCAGCGGGTCCAGAGCGGCTCGGCGGAGCCATGTGCTCATCGAGATGAGGTATCAATCGAGTTTCCCGGCTCCGCTAGCCTCGATGATAGCGGTCGAAGGACAAAACCAGCGGAGCATCATGGCAAATCGCGTCGATGATGGCCCTCGTCAGCGGCAGGCGATCGTGGGGAAGTACACCCCGGGCCATCATATTCTTCAAAGTCGGACCAAGGTCCAGCGCCAGTTGCGCGCCCTCGACCGTGTCCGAACTCATATGTTCGCGCTTCGCCACCGAATAGGGCAGGCCGCGGCCGAGCAGGCGCCCCATGCGACCGTTACGGCCCGCCTGGCAGGTCACATAAAGATCGCCGGAGCCGGCCAGCCCCAGCACCGTTTCGACCTTTCCACCCAGAGCTTCGACCAGAATCGCCATCTCGGCGAGGGACTGCGAGAAAAGCGACGAGGCTAGGTTGTGCATGAGCGCGCCATTGGGCGCCTTGCCGTCGCGCTCGAGCAGCCCGACGGGAGCCCCAACGGCGAGTGTGTAGAAATTCTTGAACGCAGCGCAGATCTCGACGCCGACGAGATCGGATGACGATCGCGCATGATAGAAAGGCGCGCGCAGAATGCGGGACGCCGCGGCCACCTGGTCGGGATTGTGCCCGGCCAGGATCACAGAGGTGTCGCGCTGTGCCGCCAGTTCGCCGGCAATGCACGGTCCGCCGACGGCCATGACCGGGACAGACAAGCCAGTGCGTTGCTCGATCTCGCGGGCAAGCAGATGTGGCAGGATTCCCACGCCTTCGTCGCTTGCTGCAAGTCCTTTCGTAATCATCAGTATCGGCACGGGCGACTTGATGCTTTCTGCAATGCGGTCGATCGCCCAAGGAATGCCGGCCGACGAGACGCCGAGTACAAGCAGATCGGGTCCATCGTTCATCGCCGCCCCGAATTCGGTCCAGGAACAGGCGGTTACCACATCAGGCAGAGTGATGTTGAGGCGTGGGTGATGACTTGTGCTGGCCACCGAGCCGACGATCTCCTCATCGAGATGGGTCCCGACAAGAGTGATGCGGTTACCAGCGTGAGCGGCCGGAAGCGTCATGGCAGAGCCCATGACGCCGGCGCCGAGGATGAGGATCCGCGCCATTCAACTTCTTCCCTTGTCCAGCCGCTCGCCGCTACCCTGGTCGAACAGGTGGATTCGCTCAGGCGCCGGCTCCAGATGGATCACAGCTCCTGGAGCGAGCTCCATGCGGTCATGCAGCACCGAGCAGATCGCGATGTTGCCCATGCTGGCAAAGATGTGGATTTCGGGGCCGGTCGGCTCGACAACCGTAATCCTCGCCGGAATGCCGCGCCCGTCGGCCACTGGTCGAAGATGTTCGGGGCGAATGCCGTAGATCACCTTTTGGCCGGGCCGAACCGCAGCCCCTGGCGGCAGCGGGAGCGATAGCTCGTCGGTCCGCACCACCCAGACGTCGCGCTCGGCAGCCACCTCGCCATGGAACATGTTCATTGCGGGCGAGCCGATAAAGGAGGCGACGAAGAGATTTGCCGGGCGATCGTAGACATCGAGCGGGCGCCCGATCTGCTCGATATGGCCGTCGCGCATGATGACGATGACATCGGCCATGGTCATGGCCTCGATCTGGTCATGCGTGACATAGACGGTGGTGGTCTTCAGCCGCTGGTGGAGCTCCTTGATTTCGGTGCGCATCTGCACGCGCAGCTTGGCGTCGAGGTTGGACAGCGGCTCGTCGAACAGGAACACAGTTGGGTCCCGCACGATGGCGCGGCCCATGGCGACGCGCTGCCGCTGGCCGCCCGAAAGCTGGCGAGGGTACCGTTCCAGATAGGGGGTCAGATTGAGGATCGCCGCCGCCCATCCGACCTTCTGTTTGATTTCTTCGGTTGGGCGTTTCTTCAACTGCATGGAAAAGGCCATGTTGTCGAAGACGGTCATGTGCGCATAAAGCGCGTAATTCTGGAAGACCATCGCGATGTTGCGGTCTTTGGGATGGAGCGTGTTGACGACCCTGTCGCCTATGGCGATCTCACCGGATGTGATGGGCTCGAGACCGGCTATCATGCGCAACAGCGTGGACTTGCCGCAGCCGGACGGCCCCAACAGAACGACGAACTGGCCATCCTCGATCGAGAGATCGAGTCCATCGATAATCGAGAGGGCGCCATAGTCCTTCTTTATGTTGCTGATGGTGACAGACGCCATAAATTGCTACCCTTCGATTGCCCTTGCGGGTTGGATCGCATTTTCGCTATGCGAGCTATTGGCGATCGGATGCGCTCTCACCATTCGCTCTCCAGAAACTCTTCCAAGAGTCCCGCATCGGCGGCCAGATTGATGAAGGACCATCGACCGCGGATTTCCCGCGAATAGCGAATGGCGTCGTGCCAAAGCGCTCGCGGCAGGCCTAGTTCCGCGCCGGTGACCGGCCCTCCCGCAGCCTTGAGTGCTGCCGCCATGCGGGCGACCGGCATTGCCATGGGCCGAACCTCCTGGCGCAGCGCCGGCCAGATTTCCGCAAGCCTGCGGTTGAAGATTTCCGACTGGCTGGCGTCGAGTGCCGTCTTCTTCATCTCGGCAATGCAAAGTGGTCCAAGCTGCGCTCCATAGCGTGCCAGCATCGCCGCTTCGTCGATGGCGGTCGGCTTCACCTGCGGCGGCTCTTTCATGTCCAGCAGCCGCGCTTGCAGACGCGCCATGACCAGCGAGGCAACCCCAACCTGCTGACCATGCGTGGTGCCGGGATGGCGCTCTCCCGCGAACATGTCGACCCAATGGGAAATCTGGTGCTCTCCCATGGACCCGGGATGGGAAACGCCGGCAAAGCACACGCCCATCGAGCACAGCGTCAGGACGCGCTGGAGATGCCCGACAGCGGTGACGTCATGCCTGGCAAGGCTAGGCGCATGGGCCAGCATCGGCTCCTCATCGCCCGCCTGCAGCAGGTAGGGCACCTCAGAATAGTAAGTGTCGAACAGCCGATGCGAAGCCCACCAGTCGATCTGGGCGGTTGAGCGGCAGAGGCTGTCACCAAGCCCGGCAGCGCTGAGCCAGGCGGGCGCTGCGGCCGACACGCCAAGGTCCAGGAAGATGCCCCGGGGCGCGTGTGAGGGCAGCGAGATCTTGAGCCCGGAGGCCAAGGTCACCGACGCTGTCGAGGCGCCGTAGCCATTCATCGAGGCGGCCGTGCCGAAGACGGCATAGGGCCGCTCGTCGAGAAAGGTTGCATGCTTGCAGCCGTCGTTGAGGACGCCCGACCCGACGGCCACGACCCCGTCGGCGTGACGCGTCTTCTCCCTGACCATCTGGATCATTGCCTCATCGCAGTCGAGGCCGTCAGGCAGCACGATTTCATCGATGTCGGCGATGGCACGCAGCGCCTTCGCGACGCGCCTGCCCATCACATCGACGGTGTTGATATCCGACACAACAGCGATGCGGCTGCCTAGCGCCAGGGGCGCAACGAGATCCGACTCGCGGCCCTCCGTCGTCTCCAGCAGTTCGATCGTCTGGAACGGCAGGACCGCGGCCGCGCCGGTCTTGGGATCTGTCCAGCGTCCCGCGACAACGTCCTCGATCAACGCGTTCCAGTTGGTCGTTTCAGCCATGATCGGCCTCCATGAAGGCCGCGAGGCGCTGGTTCCAGGCTGAAAGCGTTGGCCAAAGATCGGCATGGATCGCAAGAAGTTCGGCGTAGAGCGCGGCCCGTTTCGTGTCCGGTTCGAAGGTTTTGGCCGGCTCGCTGGCCATTGCGAGCGACGCTTCGGCGATGGTGGAAAACCAGCCCACGCCCTTTGCCGCCGCCATCGCCGCGCCAAGCGAGGAGGCTTCGACGGTCGTCGAACGCTTTATGGGACGATCGAGTGCATCCGCCAGAATTTGCATCCACAGGTCGGACTTCGCTCCTCCGCCGATCGCTATGAACTGGTCGATGGTCTGGGCGGCGGCCGCAGCCGCCCGCTGACTTGTCGCGGCCTGATGCAGCGCTATGCCTTCCAGCACGGCGCGATAGATGTCGCCGCGGCGGCTGGAGCCCGAAAGCCCGGCAATCACACCACGGGCCGCACTATCCCAGTGTGGGTCCATGACGCCCTGCCAGTAGGGCAGGAGCATTATGCCGCCTGCGCCGATCGGGCTGGCAGCGGCTTCGGCCTCGAGCGCCTCCAGGGCATCGCTTGCGCCATGCAGATCGACGCCAAGCATCTCGCGCGCCATCCAGTCGACAAGAAAAGTACCGGCGCGAAGGCACGTCTCGTAGATATAGCCATCATCGGCGACCGCCGTCTCGGTGCGGAAGGCCTGGTCGTGGACGTAGTCCGTGCCGAAGCTGCCGGAGACGACCGCCGTCCCGAGGTTGATGTAAGCGCATCGCGCCTGCAACACACCCGCGCCCGTGCCGGCGCATTGACCGTCGCCGCCGCCGGCGACGATCGGCGTGCCCTCCCGCAGGCCCGTCAGCATGGCCGCTTCCGAAGTCAGTTGGCCCAGAACCGTGCCGGGCCGCGCCAGGTCCGGCATCATGCGCCGGGCGACGCCGGCTGCCTCCAGTATATCGTTCGACCATTCCATAGCTCGCATATCGAGTATGCCCATCGGGTCCGCGGATGCGGTGGACGTCACCCACCGGCCGCTCAAGCGAAAGACCAGATAGCCGTGGACTTCGGCCATTCGCTCCACCCGGGCAAAAATCTCGGGCTCTTGCTCGCGGAACCAGATCATGCGGTAAAGGCAAGGAATGACGTCCAGCGGCTTGCCGGATATTGCGTGGACGCGTGCCGCGCCGAAGCTCTCGCCGAAGCGGTGTGCCTTCCGCCGGGCGCGCTCATCGAGCCAGAGCGTTGCGGGCCCGACCGCCTGGCCCTGCTCGTCGAAAAGGCCGAAGCTCTCGCGTTGGTTGGCAATCGCAAGGGCGGCAATGCGTGCCGGCGAAACTGTTGCCGCGACAGCACGAAGCGCCGTGACCGTCGAGGCCCACCATTCGGCCGGATCCTGCTCGAAATAGCCCGAACGCGGGTTCGACAGCGCAAGCGGTGCACGACCTTCAGCCACGGCCAGACCGTTGCGGTCCCAGGCGATCGCCTTGGTTGCCGAGGTCGAGGAATCAATGCCGATGACGAGATCAGGAACCATTGCCGCCACGTTGCCAACGGGCGAGGGCGGTCGAAACCGCCTTCGCCCAAATCACCGATTACCCACTAAAGACCGGCATCCTTGACTTTGCCGTCGACAATGCCGGCAATGGCATCCAGGCATGCCTTGGCGTCGTCGCCATAGTCTTGGCCCGTAAGCAATTTGCCGAGCTCAACCGGAATGTCGTTGTTCGACAAATCCGCCCAGATCGGCATGTCCGGCTCCGATCCCATCTGGTTGTCGATAGTGTATTTGATCGCGTCGAAGTGGCGTGTCGTTCCGGGGCCGACAACGGCCTTCGCCTTGACCCGAGGATCTGTAAAAGAGGAATTGCGCATCGGCGAGGCGCCGCCGCCGAGCGTCGATACCCGCGCCATCACATCCTTCGAGCAGACCCACTGCATGAACAGCCATGCTGCTTCCTTGTTCTTGGAATATTGCGACAGCGAGATCGTCGAGCCGCCCTGGTGGCCGACGGCCGGGATTTCGTTGAAGCCGCAATCGGCGGCGGCTCGACGGCCAGGAACCTCCTTGGGCGCGGGCAGGGCCTCGAACAGGCCTTTGACCTTGGAATCATTGGCGTCGAAGCCGGGGAAATCCTCGCCCCAGGTGATTGCCATGGCGGCCTGACCCTGTGTCAGTGCCTGCCCCTGACCGTCCCAGGTCCACGTCGTCGCCGAGGGCGGCGAGTTCTTGACCAGCTCCTGATAGAATTGCAGCCCGGCCACGCCGCGTTCGTCATTGCCGACAAACTTCTTGTCTTTGTTGAAGATCGAACCGCCATGGCCCCACAATGCGAAGGTCCAGTCGCATTCCAGCGAATAGTGGCCGGACTTCGCCTGGCACGCGGTGCCGAAGATGCCGTTGCTTTTTTCTGCCTCTGTGAGCGCCTGCACGGCCTTGAGGTAAGTGTCGAGGTCTGTCGGCAGGGCAATGTTGTGTTTGTCGAATAGATCCTTGCGGTACATCAGGATGAAGATCGGAATATCGAATGGAATTCCGCACTGTTTGCCGTTGTAAATGGCAATGCCGTCGACCAGCGGCTTGGAGAAATCGTCCCAGTCGAAGTTGGGCATCGCCAGGTCTTTGTTCTGGTCATAATACTCGCGCGGATCGACGACATCCTGGGCAAATGTCGCCATCCAGGACTGGTCGAGATAGTAGACGTCGTAGGTGCCAAGCTGGCCCTGTACGTCTTGCGTCGCCTTGGCGAGAACCTGCTCCAGCGGCACGATCTCGACTTCCACCTCAATGCCGGTTGCCTTGGTGAATTCACCCGCGACAAGCTGGTTGGCAACGATCGTTGGCGGCGTCGCTTCCGAAGTGTAGCGGATTTTGGTGCCGGCATATGGCTTGCCGACGTCGGCCAGCCACTTCAGCATATCGGCGTCCTGGGCGCGGGCTTCTTCAACCCCGAGGCCCAGCATCCCCCGACTGGTGCGGCCACCACCTAGCATGGCTGATCCGAAGGCGGAAAAGCCGACACCAGCGAGCGCCATCTTCCTCATGAAGTCGCGTTTGCTTATTCGGCGCGCCGTAAAGTCATTGCAGGTATCGGCGACGAATGTCTTCTTGTCGTGTTCACTGAAGCTCATGATCGTTCCTCCATTGCGTTTTTGTCGTCGTTCTTCTCGTCTGCGCCTCACTCCTTCAGGGATCCGAGGGTGAGGCCGCGGACCAGATGCCGTTGAACCAGCAGGATAAAGATGAAGCTGGGTATGATCGCGGATGTGCCGAGCGCTGTGATGTAGCCCCACTCGGTCGCGGTCGATGTGACAAAGGTCGAGATCTTCACCGGCACAGTGCGGATCGACGTTGTCAGAAACAGTGAGAGCAGGAACTCGGTCCACGAAAAGATGAAACACAGCACGGCCGTCGCAGCGATGCCGCCCTTGACCATGGGAAGGACGACGCGTCGAAACGTCTGCCAGCGCGTCGCGCCGTCAATCAGCGCCGCCTCATCAACCTCGCGCGGAACATCGTCGAAGAACGACTTCAAAAGCAAAACCGCCAGCGGCAGGTTAATCAAACTGTGAACGAGGATGAGCCCCGTATAAGTATCGCGCAAGCCGAGATCGCGGAACATGAAAACGATCGGAATGACGATCGCGATTGGCGGCATGAAGCGCTGCGAGAGAATCCAGAACAGGAAGGACTGCTGGCCGCTGAACTGCATTCGCGACAGGCAATAGGCGGCCAGCGTGGCCAGCAGCAGCGTCAGCGCCGTCGATCCGACGGCTATGACGGCGCTATCGAGCAACGACTGGCGGGAATCGTAGGAGCTGGCGCCACCCTTGATGACCCCGGCCGCCTCGCCGCCCTGTTCCATGCCGATGTCGACGCGCGAAACGCCAAGCAAGGTCACACGGTAATTGTCCGGCGTCGGCGTGAAACCGGTGTAAACCGGTCCGCTGCGGTCGAAGATCGCCGAATAGGGTTTGATGGACGACAGCGCCCACCACGCGATCGGGAACATGAAGATCGCCACCACCAGGACGGCGAGCACGTCACGGGTGATCGTTTGGGCGCGCGACGACTCCATCAGAACCTCACCTTGAACAGCCTGACGAACAGGTTCGACACGACGATCAAGACGACGAGCACGATCAGCGACAGGGTCGCGGCATAGGGAAAGTCTCCGGTGAAGTAGATTCGACCCGCGTAGAATGAAAGTGTCTCGGTGGCCGTGCCTGGCCCGCCGGCGGTGATGATGTAAACGTAGTCGTAGATGCGAAAGAGATCGACGCCGCGGATCAGCACCGCGACCGCTATCACCTTGCGCAGCATGGGCAATGTGAGCCGCAAGAACGTCTGGATGCCGTTGGCGCCGTCGATCGCGGCGGCTTCGAAAGGTTCCTTCGGCAGCGCCCTGAGCCCTGCTAGGATGATGAGCACCATGAACGGCGTCCATTGCCATATGTCTGCCAGCAGGATCGCCGCCAATGCGGTTCCGGGCTGCGTCAGGATCGGCTGTGCCGGCGAGATCAGGTCGAGGGCATAGAGGTAGAACGACAGGACGCCGAAAGAGCCGTCCTGCATCAGCAGGAACATCATTCCGGTCACGGCAGGCGGCACCACCAGCGGCAGTGTCATCAGCGCCCGCAGCACGCCGTAACCTTTGCGATCGGTGTCAAGCAGAAGGGCAATGAGGATGCCGAGCGCAAGCTGAACCGCAAGCGCGACGAAGGTGTAGATCAGCGTGGTTTCCAGCGAATGCCACATACGCGCATCCGAGAAGGCGCGCGTCCATTGGTGGAGCCCGGCGAAGTCGAGTTGCCGGGAAACGACATTGCGTTTGTGAAACGACAGCCAGACTGAATAGGCGAGGGGATAGATGCCGAAAACGAGAAGCATCACCGTGATCGGCGCGAGCCAGGGAAAAGGATGCTCGGCCGTCATGAACCGGGGTAGGGCCCACCTGGAAGTCGGCCGCGTGAGGATAGCGCTGCTCACGTGCAAATCTCCGCTCGGTCACAGAGACGCATCGGCCTTCTCCCTATCGGCCAGATTGTGCCAACTTGAACTTTTGTAAGTTTGTTGTGCCTTTTGTTAAGAACGTGTCGGACGGCCGCCGATTTGTCAAGTGTCGGGTCTGTCAGCGCTCAAGGGATTTGCTCGTGGTAGATCCCGACATCGCCGGGTATGAAGTTGTTTTTGGAGGGATCGCCGGTAAATGCGGTGGACCAGCATCAAAAGCACTCAGGGCCGCCGCCAACTTTGGCAGCCCAAGGAAAGCTACGGAAAGCATCGAGGAGATCGGGAGGACAGCCCGGGGGCTTTTGGAACTCCCCTTAATCCGGCAACAGGATCTGAAGCTTTACGTCCGCGGGCCGGGCTTCGACTGCGCGGTCGAACGCGGTGATGGAATCTTCAAACGGGAAGGTCGCCGAAATGAGTGGCTTTAGGTCGACCCGGCCCGACCCCATCAGCGCGATTGCCCGCTCATATTGGTGGGCATATCGGAACACAGTCTCGATGCGGACTTCCTTGGTCGAGGCGGTGGCAATGTCGAGCGCCACAGGCGCCACCGGCAGGCCGACCACCACCACCGCGCCGCCGGGCCGCGGCAGATCGAGCAGGGTCTCCCATGCCTTGGACGAGCCCGAGCATTCGAAAACGACATCGGCGCCCCAGCCATCGGTCAGGAGCTTTACCTCCGCCGCCAGGTTCTTGTCGCGGATGTTGACCGGGATCACGCCTTGATAGCCGCTGGCGATGTCGAGCTTGGGTTGGGCGAAATCTGCAACAATGGCGCGGGCGCACCCGCCGGCGAGTGCCGCGATCGCCACCATCGTCCCGATCGGCCCGGCGCCAATCACCACCGCCGTGTCACCAGGCGCGATCTTTGCTTTGGCAGCCGCCTGCATGCCGACAGCGAAGGGCTCCACCATGGCGCCTTCGGCGAAGCTGACATCGTCGGGCAGTTTGAATGTGTAGTTGGCGGGGTGGACGACATAGGGCGTCAACACACCGTGGATCGGCGGCGTTGCCCAGAATCTGACAGCTGGGTCAATGTTGTAGAGACCGAGCCGGCTCGCCCGCGAATTGGGATCGGGGATACCCGGCTCCATGCAGACGCGGTCGCCGACCTTCAGATGCTCGACGCCTTCCCCTGTTTCGACGACGGTGCCGGCGGCTTCGTGGCCCAAGACCATCGGCGCTTCGACCACGAACGGGCCGATGCGGCCATGCGTGTAGTAGTGCACGTCCGAGCCGCAGATGCCCACCGTATGGATCTTGATGCGAACTTCGCCCGCGCCGACGGTCTGTGGCCGATCGATCTCACGCAGCTTGAGTTCGTGCTGGCGTTCAAGGACAAGGGCGCGAATGTTCGTCATCGACGTAGTCTCCTCTATAGCCGACTGTTCGAGGCCTCCGCGACCTTGCTTGCATTCGGCACGTTCATCATAGCCGCTCATTCACGGCTTCAAAATCCAGTTCGGAAACGGGTGTTGCAAGATTCCGACTATCCGTACCAACTTCCCGGCCAAGGGACTTTGAAGGCCGACCAGCCGCTGCCGAATTTCGTTTGGATCATTCAGGGTACTCTGAGGTATCAAGTGATAGATTCGGCATCAGGATAGGAACCAGTGTTTAGAGGGCGACGTGCACACTCGCTGCACACAAAGTTCTCCCTTCTTTCGGTTCTGTTTTGTCGAAGAGGCAACAGGGCATGCTGTGACGCGATGTTTGAGAAATTGTCGCCCGGCTTTGGCTGCCCGGGCGACAGAGCACCTGACAGGGCGCCGTAGCACGACGAAAGAGGGTCTTTTTACTGGGTCTGCGAGATGCTTCTGAGGGCTTCGGCAAAGCACAGGGTGGCCGAACCCGTCGCGGTCCGACGGCGAAGGCTCCGCGTTAGGCGATGTAGGTGCTGCGTCGATCATGGCTCCACCAGTTGCTGGATTGCGTGCATCGGTAGGACGAGCCGGAGGGAGTCCGGCAGCCACACGAAGCCGTTTCCCTCATAGAAGGCAACGGCGCGCTCGCTGATGGCATCCACCACCAGCATCGAGGAACCGACTGTGGCCGCGCTCGCATAGGCGCGCCGCACGGCGTCGGCGAGAAGCATCGCACCCAGGCGTTCGCCCTGACGGGCTTCCGAGACCGCCAGCCGTCCGATCAGCGTGGCGCTGACCAGCGGATAGCGCGGGATGTGCTTGCGCGCGGCGGCCGGCACGTTGCCCTGTGCAAGGCTGGTTGCGCAAAGCGTATAATAGCCCAGCACGACATCCGGTTTATCAGGCTCCACTAGAATGAAGACCCCATTCGCCTTGCGCCGCACATCTTGGCTTGCCTGCGTCCGGAGATAACGGTCGAGTCTGTCGACGCCGCAGGCAAAGCCGTCCCGGTCGTGATGCGACGCGAGCGCCTCGATCTTCAAATCTGGCCGAGACGCCGCCATGCTCAGGACGCGACCCGGCGCTTGTGCTCGGCCAAGGCGCGGACCAGCCGCTCACTCGGCTCTGGCGGATTGACCAGCGCGTCGAAGAATGCCGCGCGGTCGCGATCGGACAGCACCAACGTCTCATGCTCGGCGATCGTGCGGCGCGCGGTGTCAGTGAGCGCAGTGACGCAGAAGTCGCTGACTTTGCGTCGTGACAGATGCGCTGCCCGCTCGATAAGATCCTTAGTCTCTTCATCCAACCGGAATCCGAGGCGTTCGACGCGGTTGGGCGTCTCTCGTTCGATCTGGGGCTGTTTGCGCGGCATTGGGATCACTCCTGTCATGGTCTATGTTTCGCAGACAATGTACGTCACATAGACGAACAAATCAAACCGATTTCTGCCTTTCATCCACGCGCTGGTGGTCGAACATCAGCTTCGCCCGCTGTTCGGCTTCTACTGGGTGCTGACGGTCCAGGCAGGCAGGCTCTTCGACAGCCCGCTTCTTCTGTCCCTGTTGTGGTTTACGCTCGGCCAGCAAGAGTGTTCAATGCGTAACGTGTGTATCGTCGTTCGCCAGTTCTAATCAGTGCACCCTTGGCAACGAGGTCCTGCAAATCTCTTGTCGCTGACGCGCGAGATGCCTGAGTGATGGCGATGTAATTCTCGGCGCTGAGACCGCCCTTGAAACCATCTATACCTTCGCGGAACATCCGGGTGATGGCCTTTTCCTGTCGCTCGTTGAAGTGACCGTGGTAGCGTTCGTAAAACTTGGCCTTGGCGACGGAGAATTCGACACGGGCAAGCGTTACGCGCTGCGCCTCAAGGATCGTTTTAGCGAAGTAGAGCAGCCAATCCGTAATCGCGTTGCTCTTGTTGCTGGCCTCGAGATTGTCGTAGTAGGCCTTGCGGTGGCGTTCAATCGTGTACGCCAAAGCGATGAGACTGGGCTCACCCAGGCTTTGCGCCAACGCCTTTTCGCAGAGGGCACGCCCTATGCGCCCGTTGCCATCCTCGAACGGGTGAATGCTCTCGAAATAAAGGTGCGCGATTCCGGCACGCGTCAACGCCGGAATCGGTATCTTGCCTTTGGGCGCGGTTACGTTGAACCAAGCCGCGAAGGCGTCCATTTCGGTCTTCACCCGGGCCGACGGCGGCGCTTCGAAATGCACTTTGGGCTTATCCAGCCGATTGGAAACGATTTGCATAGCATCGGCATGCTGGCGGTAGCTGCCGATGGTCCCGATACCCCGCTCACCCGACATCACCATCTTGTGCCAAGCGTAGAGGGTGCGGTGCGAGAGTGTATCGGCGAAATGCAAGTAAACATCGGCCGTCATTTCAGCGATGCCGCGCTCGGCCGGCGGAATGTGCCTGATCTCGCTTCCCAGGCCAAGTTGCTGGCGTAAGGATGATTGCAGACTCTCGCGGTTGAGGTATTCCCCTTCAATCGCGGATGTCTTCAAGGCCTCTTCGCTGATAAGGTCGATGCGGATCTGGTCGCGATCGTTGGCACCCACATGACGAAAGACGCCCAGGAACTCGCCCGATCGCAACAGGAACTCGCTTTCCAGCGGTTCCAATACCTTCTCAGCGTAGGTAAAATGCGGCCAGTCAGCCTGCTCCCAATTCCATACCATGAGTTATAGAGCACCTTTCTATAACTCATTATGCCACGACAGGTGAGCTATAGCAATCCTCGCTATGCCTCAGGGTCTTCTCGGATACGTCAACAATTGGCGAACGTGTTCGGGTTCGAGTTGTAGACCGCTATATCGCAAGACCCAGTGTTGAGGAGGCGTTCTTGCGGTCGCGCCAATCTGTTTGATTGCAGTTTGAGCTGATCGATCAACCCCCGGGCGGCACCGCAGATTTTCCTGATTGCGCCGGAGTTGATCCAACCCAGGTCGGCTCTGAAAGGGCCGCTGGACACGTTGAAGGACATAGCTTGAGGAGCCCCGAGAACCGGTCTTTGCACAGCTCCCCTCACGCAGGTATCAAGGGCCGACACGTGTAGCGTCATTATGGAAATCAGCGGCGGTTCGTACCTCACAGGCGTGCGCGGCTTTGCCTGTTCAAGATGTGGGCACGGCTCGGATGATCTGAACCGGTAGGCTGGAGCACGGAGCCGGCCCCGACGGGCGCCTCGGGCTGGGCTCCGGGAACTGTCCTGTCCCTTGGCACTGGAACCCTGATTTCGGGCCAGTCCAACTGGCGGTTGCTAGACGTATAGCAACTCATGCGCCTAAGTTTGCCTACGGCCCGCGCGCACCTGGCAAGCCCGCCCACCCTAGTCCCCCGCTTGGTGCAACAGCGCCCGTCCCGCCCCGCCGCACCTAACCGTGCGGCGGGCTTTTTTTCACGCGGTGGAACACCGGCGCGCAGGGAAGTTCGGGGCATGCCGCATACCCTTCGCCTCACAGTATTGCTGCCGGATCGCTTGCCCTGATCGGCCCACGTCGTCGATCGACAAAGGTTCATTATGGAGCGACAACGCTCGCTAGGGCTTCCCGATGATGGGAGTCATGCTCGGTCCTTTCTCGGCAGAGAGCGGGCAACAAGCCGAAGGCGTTCATAAAGAGTCCAGAACTGCTCGTGCTGAGTTCGGCGATCGTCATAGTTATATGTTTAAGATTCCAAAGGTCAGACAGAGACGGCTGCCGCGCATCCGGTGATTTTCGGGACCTAATGAAGTATCGGCGTTACCTACGCGGGCGGCAACTGGATGCGGACTGCGCGGGAGAGCGGGCCAGCTTGGTTCGTCGGCCGTTGGTAGGACGTGCTCAAGCGGCGTTAATCTTCATCTCTGCGCCGAGCACCATCTTTGTCACGGCGGCGAAGTCGAGCTTCCCGGAGCCGAGGACGGGCACTTTCGCAACGACGCGCACTCCGGCGGGCACCATCAGGTCCATGGCGCCGTTGGCCTTAGCGAAGGCCAGGAATTCGGCACGCGTGGCGTTGACGGCCTCGGTGATGAGGATCAGCTTTTCGCCCTTGCGCGCATCTGGCACGGCGGCGACCGCCGAGAGCGAGCCTTTCCACAATTCGCCCGCCAGCGCCTCGACGGCGGCCATCGAGATCATCTCGCCACCGATCTTGGCAAAGCGCTTGGCGCGGCCTCGAATGGTGATGAAGCCGACATCGTCGACGGCGACGACGTCGCCGGTGTCATGCCAGCCGTCTTCGAGCGGTTCGAGCACGCCCGGCTTCTCGGCGCGCAGATAGCCTGCCATGACGTTGGGCCCACGCACGAACAGCCGTCCGCCATCCTCGACGCCAGGCACCGGATCCAGGCGATACTCCATACCCGGCATGATTTTGCCGACGCTGCCGGACCGGTTGTACATCGGCGTGTTGATGGAGATCACCGGCGCGGTTTCGGTCACGCCGTAGCCTTCGAGGATGCGCAGGCCGAACTTTTCCATATAGATCGCGCGGGTCGAAGGCTTGACCGGTTCCGCGCCGGCAAAGCAGTAGCGCACTGACCGGAAGTCGTAGGGGTGTGCGGTGCGGGCATAGCCGGCAAGGAACGTATCGGTGCCGAAGATGATCGTTGCGTTCGAGGCGTAAACCAACTCCGGCACGATCCGGTAGTGCAGCGGCGAGGGGTAGAAATAGACCGGCACGCCCGAGATCAGCGGCAGCACCGTGCCCGCCGTCATGCCGAAGGAATGGAAGATCGGCAGCACATTGAAGACCTTGTCGCCCGAGTGGAAGTCGATACGCGAGGCGGCCTGGGCGGCATTGGCCAGGATGTTGCGGTGGGTGAGCACCACGCCCTTGGGCGTGCCTTCGGACCCCGAGGTGAACAGGATCACCGCCGGATCTTCAGACTTGCGGGCGACCCGGGGTGCGCTCTTGCGCAGAAGGCCGAGCAGCTTGTGCCTGAGGCCAATGGTGGCCCGCAGATCATCGAGCCAGACGATGTCGACCGATCGGCCGAGTTCCTCGACCACGGCGCCGAGTTTCGCTTGTTCGACAAAGGCGCGCGAGGTCAGCACGGTGCGCACCTCGGCGGCTTTGCAAGCGGAGAGGATGTTAGCTGCACCGGCTGTGAAGTTCATCATCGCCGGAACCTTGCCGGCCGACATAACGCCGAGCAGCGTCGCACAGGCGCCATTAGCGTTGGGCAGCATGATGCCGAGCGTCTGCTGGCCGGCATAGAGTTTCTTGAATTTCTCGCCAAGCACGGCGGCGGCTGTCAGCAGCTTGCCGTAACTCAGCGAACCGGTGACCGGGTCCTGAACGGCCAGTTGCTTCATGCCGCGTTCGTTCGCCGTCTGGATGATCTTCTCCAGCACAGCCTTGTCGATGTCCTGGGTGCGGAAGACGAGGTCCGACATGACCTGGTAGAGGGCAGCGCCCGCCGCGGCGCGGCGCTTCCGGCCCTTCAGATCCTGCAGTACTTCAAGTTTGACGGGCTCCAGAATGGTCACCTTGACCTTCGGGAACAGCCGGCGGCGAATATGCAGCGAGGTCAGCCGCGAAAAATAGCTCTTCTCCAGCCCGTCGATGCGCACGGGCACGACCATCGAGCCGGTCTTGTCGGCCACCATGGCGGCGCCGTCATAGACCTTCATGAGGCCGCCGGTGACGGTGATCCGCCCTTCGGGGAAGATGACCAGCGGATCGCCGCCTTGCACGATCTTGATCAGCGTGCGGGTCGACATCGGCTTGGCTGGATTGAGCGGCAGCGCACGGGCGAGCTTGAGGAAAGGCTTCATCCACCAGGCCTGGGCGATAGTGTGGTCGATGGCAAAGACGGGCTCTTCCTCGGTCAGCGTCAGGGCCAGCGGACCGTCGAGGAAACTGACATGGTTGAGCGCCAGGATGGGTGCCGGGCCGGCCGCCTTGAGGTTTTCCAGCCCCTCCACCTCCAGACCATGGAAGGCTCGGAACAGAATGGAAACGAAATCGCGGAAGGCGTTTGTCGGAAGGTATCTCAGCATCAGCCAGGCGGCGACCACGTTGAGTGCGGCGAGGCCGAACAGGATACCTCCAGTGGAGACGCCCGCTGCTTGAATCGCGGCGACAAGTATGCCGCCCACCGTCATGAAGCCTGCATTGACGATGCTCACGGCGGCGACGACGCGAGCGCGGCTGGCTTCGGGCGCCCAGGCTTGCACTGCGGCGAAGGTCGGCACGACAAGAAAGGCGCTGGCAATAGCCATGCCGGCAAGGTCGATCGCAACATGGACCGTGTTTGGCCCGGCGAAGAATATTGCGAGCGTTTCGGCCCTGGGCGAGGGCTGCATGCTCCAGATGGTCCAGGCCAGGTCCAAGCCGAATAGTGCCATCAACGCCGTGCCAACCGGGGCTGGCAAGAGCACGATGCGGCCCTGCGACATCCATGCGGCTATGGCAGAGCCAATCGCGATCGAGACGGCGAACACCGCGAGATAGGCGGTGACAGCGATTTCTCCGCCACCGAGCGAATCCTTGACCAACGTAGGCAGGATCGAAAGGACAATGGCCCCGATAAGCCAGAACCACGACGTCATCAGTCCGGCGCGCCAGATCCGCTTGTCGGCACGCAAGCCGTTGACCTGTCGCCACGTCGAGCGAAAGATGTTCCGGTCTATAACGAGGTCGGGTGCAGCAGAACCGGTTGACGGAATGTATCGGCTGACAAACCAGCAACCGATGGCGAGGATCATCATCATCGGCCCGAAGACCGAGACGCCTATGCCATCGGCCGAGACGACGCCTCCGGCGATAGTGCCGCCGAGGATGGCGGCGAAGGTTGCCGATTCGATCCAGGCATTGGCGCGGGGCAATTCCTTGCGCTCGAGATGATCCGGCAGGATGCCGTACTTGATCGGTCCGAACAGTGCCGAGATGATGCCGAACATGAGCAACGCCATCATCAGCACCGGGATCGACGACAGCGCGATCCCAACGACAGCGACAGCCGCAGCGGCGATCTCGGTGAATTTCAGCCGACGGGCGATGAGCGCCTTGTCGAACCGGTCGGCGATCTCGCCACCAAGGGCGGACAGGAGCAGGAAAGGAGCCATGAAGACGGCACCCGCCAGGGTGACCAGTGATGCCGCCTTGTCCGCCGCCAGGGTGAACAGAATAAGGAAAACCAGCGTGTTCTTGAGGAAATTGTCGTTGAAGGCGGACAGGAACTGCGTCCAGAAGAGAGGCGCAAAACGCCGTGAAGTCATCAGATGACTGTTCGTGGGGTTGTTCGTGACGATTTCCATAGCGGCGACTTCCATTGGGCAGACCGTTGAAGATCCTGGTCGGATCGATCCGCGGTCTTGCGCGGTTTGAGCCTTTTTGTAGTGGGAACCCGATTACGCTTCGTTACTGCGGCTCACATTGATCAGCAGCTTTCGGTGTTGCCGGTTGATGAAGCGGCTTGCCTCTTTCGCGTCTCGCGGTGTCTTGGTGATGGTTCGAGGTATCCACGAGCCTGGTCGCGGCCATCGGGCAGAACCCCTTGGCGGCTATGCTTGCCCCATGAAATTGATGCGGCCGTCATCATCCAGGCGGCGATAGCGAAAGTGGGCGTGGTCAACGTTTGCAGGCGCTTGAACCCTTGGGAGCATAGCTGTTGGAGGTCATCGATATTGTCTTTTGGTTTCAGGGTGAGGTTGCGCCGGCGTTGGTCTGTTTCCGGGTTCGATACAATCAGCCGGTCTTGCGACAGTCTTTCGCAGCCGGTCGAGGACGGCGTCAGTGAGCCGGCTCGCTTCATCGGCATGAGCGGTGACGGCATACGTCATCAAAGCAATAAGACTGCCCGCATCCTCACCCCGTCGTTTGGTCGAAAGTAAGGTGGGACAATCAGAGTGCGCAAACTTGTCATTACTGATACTGCGCTTCACCCCAGCTTTTAGCGTGCGCCCTTCGGCATATGCGTGGTTCACCATTCCTTCACTTTATTAGCGCACGTTCATATGCGGACATGTTGGTGTAGCTTGTACGTGCCCAAAGCCCCGGCGCATCGACCCAGCGCTGGGGCTTTTTTGTCCGCCTGGTAATCCGCATGTTCCCCAGACAGGGGCGTGAACTGCGCAGTCGCCCTTGAAGGTGAGTTCGCCGCTGTGGTGTCCTCTTGCATCGACCAAGCTCAAGGCAACGCCATCGACTTGAGCCTAGCTGTGCGTGTTTTGACATTTCGACGTCGCGGTGTCGGATTATTTGCATGCAAACCAGTTTTACGACGCTATCCTCCCATCCTCAACGGACCATTCTGGGAGGAACGCATGGCTGCGCATGAGCAACATGCCGTTGAAATCATTAGGGACAAAGAGTGGTCGGTTCGCGTGACGGTCAACGGCACCACCACCACGGTCCCTTTTACATCTGAGAGCTACGCGCGTTCGTTTGCAGACGGTCAGGCGTTCCGACTGGGCGTTCAGGTCGCGGAGATCAAGAAGGCGGCCTAGCTGCGCGCTTGGCCAAGGCCGCATGGCGATTGAAGCCCGAGTGACCAAAGTCGGTCGAAAAAGCGGCAACGCTTACGGTCTGCCACGCGCGGCAAGTGACCAAGTAGCCTCACTCGCTCATCGCATGAAGCACGTCGTGCTTGATGATCTCGATGCTGCGCAGATTGAGCAGGCGGATGACGCCTTTGTCCTTCAGCCGGGTGAAAACCCGCGACACGGTTTCGATGGTGAGGCCGAGATAATCGCCGATATCCATGCGCGACATCGGCAGTTCGACCTGTCGCAAGCCGCCCTGCCGCTCCGCCATGTCGACCAGGAACGCGGCGACGCGTTCGATGGCATTCTGACGGCCGAGAACCAAGAGATGTTCCTGCGCTCTCGTCAGGCCCTTGAGAGCCAACGGCAGCAGCTGACGGGAGAGATCCGCACCAGTGGCAAAGCGGAAGACGCGGACACCCACGGCGTTGATGGCTTCGGCGAAAAAATGATGGGTGGTGTCGGCTTCGAAACCGAATGTCTCTCCGGCCAGATGGAAGGCACTTATCTGCCTGCGACCGTCCGCAAGCAGGCGGTAAACACGCACGGCGCCAAACTCGACCTGATAGAAGGCTCCGGCCTTTTCACCTTGCGCATAGATTTCCGAACCGCAGCGAAAGAAGCTGACCGGCTGTAGCAGTGTCGGATCGAATGCCGTAGGCAGGCTCGACTGTAAGCCGTGCGACGGCAGTGAAATTCTGGAGGTCGATTGGGCGTGCATGGCTGTTTCCCGGTTGATCCGTAGCACAGCAATCGCGCGAATCAGCAGGTCGCGAAATTCGGTTCTATCCCTACGGGAAACTACCTAGTGCTTGGCTGGGAAAGCGGTGAAGGCCGGCAGCGTGCCTACGCGGCGCTCGCCTTCTCGGGAACTTGCGCATGCTTCTGCCGACTTGTGCCGCATTGAAATTGTCGGAGCACGCAATCATCAGCGTCGGTCGACAGCCATCATACTGGCAGACTGGCAACGGAAACGCGGTTTCGACAGGTCGGCAACCGGGCCGAAATCCGCCGTCTGCAATCGCGACTGAAATCACTGGTGAGGATGCAGGAGTGGGCAAACGAAAGCCAGATCGCCAAGATCGGAATCAGAGCCGTCGACATCATCGACGTCGACATGGCTCGCATTCAGATGATCTTCCCGGCTAAGCCCGACGAGGCGACCGGTGGGCGCTGAAGCCAACGGCTTTCGCTGGTCGCCGTCGTCGCAAGGCACTTGGCAGCGCCATCTTAACGAGGCCCGGACAATGGTGGACGAACGGGTGATGAAAGCCATCACCGTCGAGGACGCCTCGTGAGCCGCGCCGAAAGGGATCGCAATTCTTCGAAGTTATGGAGTTTTTCGGGAATGGCGATCCTTTCTTTGGTGGCGAGGCCGAGGGACAATTGATTGAACAGTTCGCGAGATGCCGATTCGCGCAGTCGCGCCAGCTATGCTCTGGCTGCAACGCATCCAACGTTACCATCCATCCTGACATGAACGCGCCGGCAGTCATGCTACTGTGGAAGCGCAGCTGGCCGATCCTACGACATCGTTCTGGCAGCCTGCCATGAAGTGAAGAGGAGAGTTCACCATGTCCAGAATGAATCGCCGCGCCTTGCTTCTCAACGCCGCCAGCGCCGTTGTCGCCTCGACGGTTGCGGCATCGGCTTTCGCCACAAAGCCGCGACGGGAGGACCGGGAACCGTCCCGCGATCTGCGGGCGCTGATCAATGCGCACAAGGCAGCGTACGCGGCATTCGGCAAGGCGATCCACGAAATGGGCGGCAGTAACCGCGACCACGACAGAGCCAGCCGGGCTGAGGAAAGGGCGCTGCTGGCTGTATGCGCCTATCCTGCGGTCAGGGAAGGTGATCGCCGGTCCAAGGCCCGATATCTTTTGAAGATCGAGGCGCGCGGTGAGCTCGACTTGGCAGAGCATATGCAAGCTCTTCTCCGCTCGACGATGGGGGAGGGATAGGACCGGGATTGCGTGTCCTGCTTCTCGTCGATGGCATTCGTGTGCAGCTAGAACCAGGCGTCGAGCCAGTTGCCTAGGCCTCGCTCGATAGCATATTGCGAGCGGCATAGAGTTCGCCAATGAAGTCGGTGATCAAAGTCGAATTGATGCCGTCCGGCGGGCGCAGGAGTAGCGCGCGGAAATTGACGGCTGGCTCGAATGGCCTGGCCAAAATACCGCCGATCATGCCGTCCGCAATGACGGAGGGATTGACCAAGCCGATCCCCATGCCCTTCGCTGCGAGGATGGCGATGGTCAGGCCG
>NZ_JAMYVK010000052.1:0-43882 GCF_040323975.1 Mesorhizobium sp. M0019
TTCATTCGCCAAGCGTCCACTTAATCTAAGCGGACACTAACGCCTCAAGGTACGCGTCAGTAGGCGGCCGTCGTCGTATGCATACTTCCTTTCGGGCTTTCGTCTGGTGATCACGGTCGACCGGGTAGGCGGTGGTGAGGAAGGTTCCGCGGGAAAGGCGCCGGCCCGATCCGCTCGCGGAGATTTTCGACGCCGAGATCGTGCCGCTGCTGCGGGCGGCTCCCGGAATGCAGAGCGTTTTTAGCTTGGCGTCGCGCTGAAGGGCGGGTGGCGAGAGCGCGCTGGGGTGGATCGCGACGGTGAGCTAAAAACGTGTTGGACTAAGCCGCCGGCACGGGTATCCGTTATGGGTTTTCAATTGGGGCCGCACCCATGAACAGGCATCGCATGGCGGTGCGGATGCGGTCGCGGACGCGGCGATTGAAGGCGTGGCGTGCGCCGAAAGCGGCACGGTCGGTTCCAGTATGTGAGGATCGGCGCCGCCCCTGCCTGGGAGAGGTTGCCGGTGATGACGGCGCACACTTTTGCGGGACCGGCTCAGTTTAGCTTCCGGGCGGGCCGGCGCGACTGCATGGGCGATGATCTGCGGCGGGACGATGGCGCTTGTAGCTGACGATCGCGCTGTTCATGCCATCAGTCTATGCCGCAAATCCCTGAACGCGAGTTAAGTTGATAACGCCGCTCAACCTGCCTTTGCGACCTCACGTGGAGTTTGCGACGCAAACCTGTAGTGCATGCAGCCGAGACACGGCGATCTGCGCGTCGCCAAAGTTCGGTAGTTGCGTTCATAGTCCCCGCGCAAGGAACCGTTAGACGTCTATTCAAACGCCCCCGCGCATATGATGTTTTGTGATTACGATTCCACGATCCCCGCCATCTCGACCACAGCGTGAAACAGCACGTCGCACCCTGCACCGGCCCATTCCGGATAGATTTCCTCAGCGTCATTATGCGACAGTCCATCGACGCATGGGCAGAAGATCATCGCGGTCGGCGCGACGCAATTGATCCAGCATGCGTCGTGGCCCGCGCCTGACACGATATTTCGATGTGTATACCCCAGCCGCTCGGCCGCATCGGGAACCGCTTTGACTACCCTTGTCGAAGGTGACCGGGTCGAAATGCCCGACCTGCTCGATCTCGAACTCGATATCGAGCACGTCGCAAATCGTCTCGATGCCCTCGCGGATACCCCCATCCATGGCATCCAGCACTTCCTTTGCCGGCGAACGGATGTCGATGGTGAAAACCGTCTTCCCGGCGATGATGTTGCGCGAGTTCAGGGAGATCTCCATGTGGCCGACCGCGCCGACCGCGTCCGGCTGGCAGTCCATCGATGAATGAACTCGGTGACCCGCGCCATGGCGAGGCCGGCGTTGCGCCGTTTCGGCATCGGCGTCGAGCCGGTATGTGCCGCTCTGCCGGTCAGCGTCACCTGCAGCCATTTCAGCCCCTGCCCGTGCGTGACCACGCCGATGTCGATGCCCTCGTCCTCGAGGATCGGCCCCTGCTCGATATGCAGTTCGAAGAATGCGTGGATCTTTCGGTCACCGACTTTTTCGTCGCCCTTCCAGCCGATGCGGACAAGTTCATCTCCAAAGCTTTTGCCGGCCTTGTCCTTGCGCTCATAGGCGTAGTCTTGCGTGATCATGCCAGCGAATACGGCAGACGCCATCATGGCGGGCGCGAAACGAGCGCCCTCTTCATTCGTCCAGTTCGTGACGACAACCGGATGCCTAGTCTTGATGCCGAGATCGTTCAGCGAGCGGACCACCTCGAGGCTGCCGAGCACGCCCAGTACCCCATCAAATTTGCCCCCTGTAGGCTGCGTGTCGAGATGGCTGCCAACATAGATGGGAAGCGCGTCCGGATCGGTCCCCTCGCGGCGAGCAAACATAGTGCCCATCTCGTCGATGCCTATTTCGAGCCCCGCGTACTCGCACCAGCGCAAAGCAACAGGCTGTGCTGGGCCGACGTTACCGGAGATCCACGGGCCAGCCCCATTACCAGGCTGACTTCGGTGCAGCTAAGGTTATTCAGCTCTGGCCATTTTCTGTTTCCGTTCTGTGTAGCCGTTGGCTTGCGGCCTAGGTCCGTTCTCTGGTCACCAGCTCGACCCATAGAGCAATTCCGTAGGGCAGGGCCTCGTCGTTAAAATCATATTTGTGATTATGAAGGGGGGCGGTCATACCATTGCCCATGAAGATGAAAGCGCCGGGCCGGGCCTTGAGCATGTAGGAGAAATCCTCTGCACCCATTGTGGGCGGCCTATTGCGCCGCACTGCAACTTCTCCATTCACGCGTGCCGCGGCATCCCCGAGAATGCCGGCCTGGACAGGATGATTGACTGTCGGCGGGTAACCACGGCGATAGTCGAACTCGGCCTCTGCGCCAAACGCCTTGGCGACGGAGGTGACCAGGTCGCCGACGCGGCTTTCGACTTTGTCGCGGCTGGTGTCTGACAAGGTGCGGACAGTGCCCTTCAGCACGACTTCAGACGGGATGACGTTGTAGGCATCGCCAGCGTGGATGGATGTGACCGAGAGCACGACCGGGTCTATAGGGTCGACGCTCCTTGACACGATACTGTGTAGTGCGCCGACCACGTGATTTGCGACCAGGATTGGATCGATGGTTTCGTGCGGCTGGGCCGCGTGTCCGCCCTTGCCGAGGATTTTGATGTCGAAGCGGTCGGATGCGGCGAGCATGACGCCGTCCGATATGGCGAAGGTGCCGACCTCCATGCCTGGCATGTTGTGGAGAGCGTAGACCTCCTCGATACCGAAACGCTCGAAGAGGCCCTCCTCGACCATTACCTTGGCGCCGCCGCCCCCCTCCTCCGCAGGCTGGAAGATCGCGACCAATGTGCCAGCAAAGGGGCGCGTTGCGGTAAGGTGCTTCACCGCCCCAAGCAGGATCGCCATATGCCCGTCATGCCCACAGGCATGCATGTGTCCGGGCACGGCCGAGGCGTAGGGCAGACCTGTCTCCTCAAGGATGGGCAGAGCGTCCATGTCAGCACGGATGCCGATGGTGCGACTGGTCGGTGCGGTTCGGCCTCGGATCACTGCAACGACCCCGCTTCGACCAATGCCGGTCGTAACTTCGTCGCACCCGAAGCCGCGCAGGAGGTCGGCAACGCGCGTGGCCGTCCGGTCGACGTCAAACAGAAGCTCAGGATGGCGATGGAAATCGCGGCGCCATTCGATGGCCTGCCCGCACACTGCCTCGCGTGTCTCGAAGGCCTCCGCGGCCACACTGTCGCTGCTCGGAATTGAAGAATCTTTTTTCGGCATCGCGGGGTTTCCTTCTCGCATCGATTGCTGTTTGTCCGATCCGCCCTCGCGTAGCCTCATCGGCGCAAGAGCAGGCCAGAGTGGCGGGTCAACAGGGCGACGCAGCCGAGCAAAACCACCGTGAACAATATCAGCAGCGTGGCAATTGCTGTGACCGTTGGGTCGACCTGCAGTTCCAGCCTATTGAACATAAGTTTTGGGATGGTAAAATTCGTGCCGAACAAGAAAATAGCCAGTACAACTTCATCGAAACTAACTATAAATACCAATATTCCGACAGCTGCAATTGATGGCATTACATTCGGTAATAGAACTCGAAGAAAGACTACTCGATCGCTCGCGCCAAGCGTCCGGGCAGCCTCCTCAATACGTCTGTCGAAAGAGGAGATGGCGACAGACATCATTATGACTACATATGGCACGCTTTGCAGAGTGTGCGCGATGATGACCGCAGTATGGGAGCCGAGCAGGCCAGTTCGTGCGAAGGTGATGTAGAGGGCGATCGCAAGGATGATCGACGGCAGAACCAGGGGGGCCATGAAGTTGGCCTCCATTGCCCATCGCCCGGCAAATCGACCCCGCACCAGTGCGTAAGCCGCCGCTGTGCCCATTGCGAGGGCGAGCGCCGAAGAGATGCTTGCGATGAGAAATGAATTCCACAGCGCGTTCAGCCAGGCCGGATCGTTGAAGAAGGCCGCGTACCAGCGCAGGGAAAAGCCCGGTGGCGGAAAGGTCAGCGACTGCGCAGAGGAAAACGACATCGGAACCACGATCAGGATCGGCAGAAACAGGAATAGGATCGCTGCGACTGCAAGCAGGACCACAAGAGTGCGCTCCACCATGGAAATAATCCGCTCCGCCCGTCCCTCCGATCGGTGCCCCTCTCCCCGTCGCGGCACCTCCTCGACCGAAGCAGCCGGATATCGCCCGTTGCTGTTCATACGCCCCTCTCCTTCGTCAATTCGCATCGCCAGCGCGCAGCCTTTGGTTGATCGCGTATAGAAGCAGGACTGTGATCATGAGTATGGTCGACAACGCTGCCGCTGTTTCCCAATTCGGAAGCGAGTTGATGAGATCGTCCAGCATGTTGGCAATCATGGTCACATTGCCGCCGCCTAAGATGGCAGGCGTGATGTAGAAGCCGAGCGACAGGATGAAGACGAGAGTCGCGCTCGCTGCAACTGCCGGCCCGCTCATCGGAAGGAAAAGGCGCCAGAAAATCGCGCGCCTGGAGGCACCAAGCGACGCTGCCGCCTGGAAGCATCTCTCATCGAACCGGCTGAATGCCGCATAGAGCGGAAGCACGAAAAATGGCAGCAGTACATTTATAGTGCCGATCAGAACGCCCAGCTCGTTGTAGATAAACCGGAGCGGCTCATCGACCAGTCCGATCGCAAGAAGCGCCCGATTGACGATGCCGTCATTTCCGAGAATGACAATCCAGGCATAGGTGCGGATCAATATGCTGATCCAAAACGGCAGCAACACAAGCACCAAACAGATCGAGCGTCCACGCGGCGACAGCCCCCGCATCCAATAGGTAAGCGGATAGCCCAGGATGATGCAGCCAAGCGTTGTCATGGCTGCAATGCGCATTGTGTTGCCGATCACCCGGAGATAGACCGGCGTTTCGAGAAGATAGAGGTAGTGCTGCGCTGTCGGCGTCGGGTTTGTGAAGCTCCACCCGAGCATGGTTAGGACCGGCAGATTGAACGCGAGCACCATGAATAGCAGGAGCGGGGCTGCCATGACGGCAAAACGCAGCTCTCCATTTTTCATGCGGGCCAGCCACATACCTGTTACTCCCCATCAAATCGTAAGGCGCCAAGCGAGTGCGAGAACGACGCCCGTTAAGCCTCCGCACCGAACCCAAATGACAACAGCTTGGGTTCGGTGCAGCGTTATTCCTGCTTCGGACGCGGTTCAGGTCGCCGCGTCGAGTTAACGGGCAAGCTTCCATTCTTGCCAGCGCCGCGCGACTTCCTCGCCGTGCTCGATCCACCACTTGCTGTCCGGCTGGAGCTGCCGATCCTTGTTATTGGGCGAAGTCGGCAGCTTGTCCTTGAGCTGTTGCGGCAGGTACTCGACCATCTGTGGGCTGGGACCGGGGTAGAAGACCCGTTCGGCAAAGATCGCCTGCTTCTCCGGATCGGTCATATCGTGCAGCGCCAACATCGCCGCCTCCACTTCCTGAGCAGGCGCTCCTTTCGGCACGACAAACCACGCAATGTCGACTAAAGCTTGGTTGTAGTTGAACTCGAGCGCAGGGTTGGCCATGATCCGACCATTCCATGCTAGACAATAGGAAACCTCGTTATCCACGAGGAGTTGCGTGGGCTGCTGACCCGAGGTCCACCATACCGAGACATAAGGCGCAATCTTCTCGAGGGAACGGAAGGCGCGATCAATATCGAGTGGAAAGACCTTATCGAGCGGAACGCCGTCCGCCATCAACGCTGCCGGAAGCACGTTCTCGGGTTCGTCCTGCAGGCAGCGCTTTCCGGGAAACTTCTTGACGTCCCAGAAATCCGCCCAGGTCTCAATCGGCTGCGTGCCCTTCTTCCAAGCCATGCCTGTCGAGAAATAACTCGCCCCAAAGCCGTATTCGCGCCGCGCCTCCGGGAACATCGGCAAGGGATTGATTTGGTCCCAGTTGAGCTTCTCCAACAGGCCGAGAGACAACGCCTGCTCATAGGTCTGGCTGTTTACGTCCCATAGCGAAGCGGTGACGGCACCTGATTCGACCATAGCACGAAGCTTGCCGAAGCTGGTGGGCGAGACATAATCGACTTGAATGCCGGTGCGTTCGGCGAACGGCTTGAGGAATGCCTCGACCGTAGCCTCATGGCTTGCGCCTCCGGAATCTGCAAAGGTGAATTTCTTCGCCGGCTCACTCGCTGCTATCGTTGGGTGAACCACTGTTGCGAGTGACAGGCATGAGATTGCCAAAGCAGTTGTTGCTGTAAAAAGAGATGTTATTTTCATTTGAGTTCTCCTCCTGGGTGGCATAATTATTACTTTTCACTTTCCCGGAGAAGCCACTCATCTTCAGGTCTCCAGGTAATACATACGCGATCCCCCGGTGAGAACTTGGGGACCACGTGCTGACACGACGCGATCATAGTGCCGATGGGCGGTGCCTGCACCGTGTAACGGACGATCTCACCGTGATAGACCACGTCGACAACTTCGCAATCGATGCCAAACCGGCTGGTTCGGGCGTCGGTCGTTGGTTTGAGGTTGATGCGCTCCGGCCGAACAACCATGGTCGCGCGGCTTCCGGGCAATGCGTTACCAGAGGGAAGCGGCAACTTCATTCCGCCGTCCAGAGTGAGAACCGCGCCGTCGCCCTCTCGCACCACAACGCCGTCGAGCAGGTTGGCGATGCCGAGAAAGCCCGCGACGAAGCGATTAGCAGGTTGCCTGTACAGCTCTGCCGGTGTGGCTATCTGCTGGATGAGGCCTTGTGCGAGCACAGCAATGCGGTCGCTCGTCGACATCGCTTCGTCCTGGTCATGCGTAACCAGGACGGTGGTCACGCCCAACGTGCGCTGCAGGCGGCGCAGTTCCACCCGGACCTCATCACGAAGCTTCCGGTCGAGCGCGGCCAGAGGTTCATCCAGCAGCAGAAGCCTCGGCCCGAACACCACCGCGCGGGCGATCGCGACACGCTGCTGCTGACCGCCCGAAAGCTGTGAAGGCTTCCTGTTCTCCAGGCCATTTAGGCGCACGAGGTCGATCACCCATTCGACGCGTGCCTTGATGTCGCGCTTGCTGATGCCGCGTACTGCCAAAGGGAAGGCGATGTTGCCAGCCACCGTCATGTTCGGGAACAATGCGTAGGACTGGAAAACCAAACCTATGTCGCGTTGGGCCGGGGGAACAAGGGTGACGTCACGTGATCCGATCATGATGCGGCCGCCTGTCGGTTGGACAAGTCCGGCAATCAGTCCCAGAAGAGTGGACTTGCCGGAGCCGCTTGGGCCAAGAATCGAAAGGAACTCACCCTCGGCCACCGTGAGATCGATACCCGCGACGGCGGATACCTCGCCGTAATCTTTGCGTAGCCCCGAGACCTCGATGACAGGTGACCGACTCGCTATTGGCTTGGCATTGCTAATTAATTGATGACTGGCCATGAGATCCTCGGAACATAACCCGCTCTGCTAAGCACGCGACGCGCCATCTCGCGGGCCGCGGCTAACACAGCATCCTGATCCAGTTGCGTCGCTTGGCCGTTGAGGAGCACCAGCTTTCCATTGACAAATACTGTCGAAGCGAGCGTGCTATGGCCGGTCAATAACAACTCTTGGACCGGATTGATGCCCGGCAGCGTTTCGGGCTCGCGATTGCTTCTGATCACGATATCTGCCCTTTTGCCGACCTCGATGGAGCCTATCATCTCGGACAGTCCGAGCGCCCGGGCGGCGTGTATTGTCCGCATTTCCAAAAGCCGCGTTGCGGGAATGTAGTGCTTATCCTGCCTGGCAACCAAGTATCCGATGTGTTCCAAGCCGCCGAAGGTCCACACTTTTGCTACGTCAACGCCGAAGACGACATTGCATCCGCGATCGATAAGCTCTGGAATACGGGGCTTCTTGTCGGAGCTGATGCCATAGTACATGGCGTTCCCAGGATGCCATACCAGCGACATGGCAGAGTCGAGAATGATGGGAATCTCATCATCACGGATCACGTTCATGTGGACAAACAGGCAATTTGGGCCAAGTAATCCTTGTCGAGCAAAGTGGACCATGCTGCTTCCGCCACCGAAGCGAGCATCCTCGCGCTTTGCCTGCTCCTCCGTGAAGTTGTGGTGCATGGTGAAGGTCACGCCAGCAGCATCGGCGCAATCTTTGGCGGCGCGCATTAGGTGTTCCGACTGGGAGCCCTCTCCGTAAATTGCCACGTGCCCGCGAACGAGCCCGTCAGCATCCTTATTGCGCGCCAGTTGCCCGCCAAGAACCTTAAATGCGCGCTCGGAGTCGTTCGGAATGCGCGCCGTTTTTGAGGGCCGAGAATTCCCGGCATCGCTCACATCCCAGAGATAAGGATCTGCTAGCCCGGCTCTAACTCCTACCGATTCTACGGCTGCAGCTGCCGCATCCGGTTCATAAACGGTACCTGGCTCGAGAAAGAAGGTGTAACCGCGTCTGAGCATCTCGAGGCCAACGACCTGAGTTTGGATATACTCATCTTCAGCCTCAAGTTGGTTCGTCCAGTCGGAAAATGCTAACGGTGCTGTGGTTTTCGGGTCGTCAGGTGCAATTCCTCGGATGAGGTGAATGTTCGCGTGATAGTGGCAGTCGATAAAACCCGGATGGATCACGGCGCCTTTAGCGTCAATCAGCCGGCGAGGCCGGAAACGGGCCGACAGCTCTGCATCACGACCGACGGCGATGACCGTTCTGCCATTGATCGCAACCGCACCGCAGCTGTAGACGGTGCGCTCGGCGTCCATTGTAATGAGATAGCCATTGCGGATTAGGGTGTCACAGGATTCTGGGACCGATTTGCCGGTCATAATTGGCTGCTCCCATCGACAGATGATTTCGGTAATTCGCGATCCCAGCAGTCAGCCCGAAGATCGGGCTTCTCCTCCTTGAGTTGCCGCTTGTCGACGCGTTCCGAGGGGGTACGTGGAAAGTTCTGCCGGTATTCGATGAAGCGCGGAACCTTGAAAGGCGCTAGATGACTGCTGCAGAAGGCGGCGATTCGCTCAGGCGGCAGTCCGGAGGGGTTGATATCGTCGACGAGTAGGATGTAGGCCTTGACCTCCTCGCCGCGGATTTCATCGGGCACCGGAACGACCGCCGCATCCTTGATCTCAGGCATCTGGCGGAGAACTGTTTCGACCTCTGCCGCGGAGATATTCTCGCCCGATCGCCTGACAACGTCTTTCTTGCGACCCATGAAATAGACGAATGAGCGAGCATCTTGCCTGACCAGATCGCCCGAATGGAACCAGCCATCGCACAGCGCTTCCTGCGTCGCGTCGGGCAATCGGAAATAACCGCTGAACATGCCAGGACCGCGGATCAGCGCTTCGCCGATCTGACCCGGCAGCACATCCTTGCCCACATCGTCGATGATCCGCAAATCGACCTCTGGCGCCGGTATGCCAATTGATCCCGACCCGATCATTCCGTCATGCATGTGCCAGGGCATACGGCAAATCGTGCCGGCCTCGGTGGAACCGTAATTGTCCAGCCAGGGAAACCCGAACCGTCCCACCAGCGTGGCGTGAAGATCCGCGGGAACGGCAGCGCAGATCGCATGATCCACACGATGCGCCCGTTCAAGGGGATGCGGCGGCGCCTTCGCGAGCAGCACTGGCATCGACGCGATGGCATGAACGCGCGTAACGTCAAAGCGATGAACGATGTCCCAGTATCTCGAAACGCTGAACCGGCGCGCAACCACCAATGAGCCGCCTGACTGAAGCATCATCAGAAGGAACAATGCTGGATCGGCATAGAAGAATGGTCCGGTGGAAAATGCACGGTCGCGACCACCTGGTACCATGCGTATGTCGGTATCGATCGATCGCAGCCAGCGTTCGTGACTGAAGAGACAGCCCTTCGGCACGCCGCTCGTGCCCGATGTGTAGAAGATCGCGATCATGTCATCGCGCTGGCATTGCGCGGCGCGCAGATCGAATGGTGCGGACCCGCGCTCCGGCGTCGGGAGCCCTCGTGGTTCCTGCCCGTCCAACGTGATTACCAAGCAGGGGTTTGGAAGACTTTTGGCCAGGCAAGCGAGTAAATCGCCGTTGCCGGGCTCGGTGATCAAGACAGTCGGCTCGCTGTCGCGGAGGATATACCCTGCGTCGTGCTCGCGCGCCGTAGGATTGATCGATACGAGTATGCCCCGGTTGGCCATCGCTGCGAACAATGCAACGAGATACTCGGTGCGGTTGCCGATCGCGATCGCGACACGGTCGCCCGGCTTGATGAGGGGGCGCAGATAGGCAGCGAAGCTAGAGGTTAGCTCCATGAATTCGGCGCGGCCTACCGTCACCCCGTCCTCGAACATAAGCAGCGGGCGGTCACCGTTGCGATCACACCCCGTGCAAAGCAGTTCGATCAGTGTCTTGGCAGAGCAGCCGCTCCACGGCGCTCCGGCATTCAAATGCGACACAGCTGCGCCGAGCTTTACGGCCTCGATCATGCTGCAACCTCCGCCCATCCATTGCTAACGATCCTGGTGCCCGCGCGGTCGACCGCCTCGAACACGTAATTCTTGGCCTGAAGAGTTGAGCCAGCAGGGCCGAGCCTCACGGAAATCGTCTGACCCGGCTCCATCAAGAGCAAGCCCGAGAAGCGCATAGCGAGCCTGCGCAGCCGCCGCGAGTCCCCTCCACAGCACAGATCGACCAGTGCGCGGGAAACGAAGGCCATCGTGCAGATGCCGTGAACGATCGGGCCCGGCAGACCGAGCGCCTTCGCGGCGTCGGCATCGAATGTATAGGGGCTCCGGTCGCCGGAAGCCTCTGCAAATCGCAGCGTTTGGTCAGGATCAAGCGGATAGACCAGCGTCGTGGTGAATCGATGCTTGGCACCGACTCCGCCATGGCCCGGCGCCATCCGACCGCAATCCTCGGCCGCGAACGCACCTTTTGCCAGGCTGTATTGGAAGTGCTCCGCGATCAGGTTCTCCCGTTGATCCTTCATGATCGCGTGGGTCACCACCACTGTGCCGATCGAGCGGCGCTGAATGCCGATGACCCGCGCCTCCGTGAGCACTGTCATATCCGGTTCGATTGCGCGGTGAAGGATGAGGTCATGTTCGCCGTGGAATGCGAAGCCGTCGAACACGGCGCGCCTCGCCCTGCCGATCACATCAAGCGCCGGAACGACCGCGAACACCGGCGGCGCAAGCATCCCTTCGACGTGAGATGGAATCGTATCATTGGTTGACCGTGCAAAGGCGGCGATTTGCTGCGTATCGACACCGAAACTGCCGATCTCCGGCTGGCCGCCGACCTGATCGAGAGCCCACGTCACGAACAGAGTCCTCCCTGATGCGCATGGAGGTCAGCAATCAATTCCTTCCCCGACGGGTGCGCAATGAGCCGGGGCGGAACCTCCCGGTCCAGATCCTCGAAGGCCCATTGTCCCGAAGGATTCATCAGATCGCTGACAACCTGCGGCAGGGACAGGATAAGCAACCGGCTGCCATAGACTTGGAAGAGTTGCCCATTCGCCGGACATCCCTTTGCGGCAAGCCACGCGACGACCGACGACACATTGCTCGGATCCAGCGGGTCGAAGCCGTTCTCGACGGGCGCCGTCTGAATCGATCCGATCATACGGGTGCGTGCCGATGGCGAGACCGCGTTCGAGCGCACGCCATAGCGACTGGCCTCGATCTCGATCACCCGAGAGAGTGCGACGATACCGAGCTTTGCTGCAGCATAATTGGCTTGGCCAAAATTTCCCCGATATCCGGAGACGGAGGACGTGTGGACGATGGAGGCGTCGATCTGGTGGCCGGCCTTCGCACGATCTCGCCAGTAGGTCACCGCATGCTTGGACGTCGCCGCGTGTCCCTTCAGGTGAACGGCGATCACGGCGTCCCAGTCCCTCTCTTCCATATTGGCAAAGGCGCGGTCACGAAGAATGCCTGCATTGTTTACCAGCACGTGCAGATCTCCAAAGGTGTCAATGGCGAACCTGACCATATCCGCCGCCGCGTCCCAGTCCGAGACGTCATGGCGGCTTACCACCGCCTCGCCGCCTCCAGCGCGTATTTCCGCTACGACTTCGTCAGCGGGCGAAAGTCCGGAGTGCGAGCCGTCGAGGCCCACTCCGAGATCATTGACGACCACCTTGGCGCCATGGCTCGCCAGCATCAGCGCATGCGAACGCCCGAGACCCGAGCCGGCGCCGGTGACGATGGCCACCCTCTCTTTCAGACGCGTCATTAAGCAAAACTCCCTGAGTATGGTTCGAAGACCGGCAATCGAGGCTGGACCCCACGTTCCAGCCAGGCGACCCTCACCCTGTCGCCAATTGAAGGCTCACCATTGACCAGCCTGGTCATTAGGCGCGGCCCCTCGTCGAGCTCGACAATTGCGCCCACATAAGGAGGAGGCAGTGTGGGCAGGACCTGCCGCCATACCTTGGTCTTGCTGAAGACTATACCGAGGCCAGAAGCCGCTTCCCATTCGAGGGTGTCAGAGTGGCAGCTGACGCAGAAAGGCCGTGGATAGAGACTGTTCTGACCGCAGTTCCGGCACCGCTGGAAGACCAACTCGCAACGCGCCGCGGCTTGCCAGAAGGGAGCGGAGAGAGGGTCCGAAAATTCTGCAACGAGATCCGTCACGGCCATGCCCTTTTTCAGTTCGAGCTAAGGACGAGGGTGGCTGCGGAGCCGAAACAGGCGCCGCCGATGCCGTGAACCACAGCAAGCTGGGGATCGGTCACTTGGCGAAGTCCCGCCTCCCCTCGCAATTGCCGTACCGCTTCGACGATCAACAGCAGGCCAAGCATCCCGGGATGATTGTAGGAGAGCCCCCCACCCATAGGGTTGACGGGCAGCTTGCCGCCCGGGCCAATCCGCTCGGGAGCAGCGAAGACTCCGCCTTCTCCTTTCCGGCAGAAGCCAAGGTCTTCCAGTTGCATGATCACCGCGATGGTGAAGTTGTCGTAAAGGAGGACCACGTCCATATCGTCCGGCACCACCCCGGCCATGCCATACGCTTGTCTGCTTGACGCTACACCAGGGGTGACCGTGGGGTCGGGTATCTGACTGACCATCCAATGCGTGACCTTTTCACCCATACCGAGCACACGGACGGCAGACTTACGGGCATCACGCGCCCGTGCGGCGGTCGTCACGACGGCGGCACCACCACCATCGGTCAGCAGGCAGCAGTCCAGCGTGCGCAAAGGCTCCGCGACATAGGGCGATTCCAAGACCTCGTGTTTCGTGAGCGGCGCGCGCACCCAGGCCTTGGGGTTCATCGCCGCCCATTGGCGGGCGGCAACGGCAACGCCGGCCATCTGGTCTTCAGTGGTGCCGTACTGGTGCATGTGGCGAGCAGCTATCAACGCATAGTTTCCGATGGGGCGCGGCAAACCGAAGGGGGCCTCGAACTGGCCACTTAGAGACCTGTCCTGTCCGAGACCCATCACACGGGAGCGCAAGCTACGCTGCCTAGAGGCGTATGCGATGAGTGCAACCTCGCAGCGCCCGGCCTGAACCGCAGCGAACGCGTGGTGCACGTAAGCCTCGAACGAGGCGCCGCCGATATCAGTGCTGTCGACGTAGCTTGGCTCAACGCCAAGGTACTCGGCGACTTCCGCTACCGGCTGCCTTCCAGAGACACTGACGAACAAACCACCGACGTCACGGGGCGTCATCCCAGCTTCATCCAGCGCCTCACGGCAGGCCAAGGCGATCATCGACAGCTCAGTCTGGTCTGTCACTTTGCCAAGCGGAGTCTCGGCAACGCCGGCGATAAAGACATCCTCTCGACCGCTTGCCATGATTACGTCCTCCATCGTCGTCCGAGCAGCTTGTGGGGACAATGCCTATAACGGAGCGCCGAGAATGTCCAGATATTTTCCACTATTCGGAAAGAACAATTTCAACATACGGAAATTACGCCATGAAGGTGCGCGCTTATCTTGGCCGCGCCACCGCAACGGCACGGGCCACGAGGAGGCAACGGAGTCTGCAGTCCATCTAGATTCACGAACACTATGGACATGGCTGCGAGCAGCCGTCGAAGGCGCTGGATCCCGCTGCGGGCGAGATTAGCCGTCGAGACCAAAAAGTTCCCGGCGCGCCACCGCCCCTGACGCATACATGCTCAGCACCCACTCAGCGCGGCACGAATCGCAAGCACCGCTACTCGATCGTCGATCCAACATTGATTCACGCTGACGTCGTCAGGGATGGCGGACAGCTTCACTGCTGCAAACTCAGCGTCGGGATCGACATACACGGTCTGTCCGCCATGGCCGCGCGCCCAAATAGTGCGACGGCCGGCATCTTCAATCCACCACTGGTTGTGATACGCGCCGACAGGCAACAATTGACGGTCGTCATCTTGGAGCTCGATTTTGCCGTTCCGCGTTTCTTCTATCCAGCTCTGGGGAACAATCTGACGCCCGCCCCAGGCACCTCCCTCAATCAGCAACTGGGCAAACCGTCCGAGGTCGCGCAGCGTCGCACACAAGCCTCCGCCGGCGATTCCGAAACCGGCATCGTCCACAACGATATAGGCGTCCTCTTCGGCCCCCATTGGTGCCCAGATCTCTTGGCTCATCAGGTCAGCCATCGACAGCCCGGACGCCTGCTGCAGGACAAAACCCAGCACTGAAGTCTCAATCGACCGATAATTGAACCGGGTGCCGTGCGGTCGCTCTGCTTTATCAAGCGAGAGCATCAGCTCCCAATAAGTGCGCGGCCAGCCTGGCAGGTGCTGGCGGTACCAGCCGGCGTATAGGGCTTTCCGCATGTGGGAGCCTTCGTTCAGCGACTCGTCGTAGACCACCCCGCTTGACATGTCGAGAAGGTGCTGCACCGTCGCCCCCCGGTAGGCGGTTACAGCGAATTCCGGCAGATAGTGCGTGACCTGTTTTGCAACATCGAGCAGACCTTTGTTGACCAAGATTCCGGTGAGCGTCCCCGTGAAAGATTTCGTCACCGACATCAGAAGATGCTGCTTGTGCCGGGCGAGACCATTCAAGTAACGCTCAAAGACGATCCGGCCCCGATGCAGCACCAGGAACCCGTTTGTAAAACCCCGCTGAAGGAATTCATCCACCGATCGCGTGGTACCGTCTTCGAAACCGATCACTATATCCCCGAGCGGCTGAAGGGACTCGGGCAGTGGCCGCACGGGCCCGGAGCCACGCCATACGGGAGCCGTTGGTGTCATCTCGCTCACGTGCTGAAAGGTCCACCGGTTCCAAGGTGACAAATCCCACCCATCTCGCGGGATGAGCGGCGCGCCGGGATTCCGTGGATCGCGAGGGTTAAGCGGATCGAGAGGCTTCGGGTCAGTCATATCGTTTCTTTCCCGCGGTCGTAACTGCCGCAAGGTTCAGATTGAAGTGTTGGGCTAGCGCAACCTTCCACTCCTGCCTGTGCTGCTGTGCGTCTTCGCGGTGCCTGAACCAGCATTCCTAGTCCGACGGAGCCGCCGATCTTGCTCTCAGGGCAAGTGGCTCAGGTAAACTATGACTACATCGTCCAGCGAGGATGTCCAGATCATTTTCCAATTTACGGAAAAAATAATGTCACTATACGGAAATCATGCTACACGCTCGGTGACCGCGTCGACGACTTCCGCGACGCGTCCGCGGGCATAAGGAGGTGATGGAAGTTGCGTACAGATATCGTGCGGTCCTGGGAATTCACGGCTATAGAGCATGGATATGAAAGCCGAGATGCTATCCTATATGCACTTGCGATTGGCCTGGGAGGAGATCCGCTTGATCCTGATGAGCTCCGGTTCGTGACCGAAAGCAGGCTTCAGCATCCCTTGCCGACTTTCGGCACGGTGCTCGCACGGCCGGCGCTCGATGAGCTTTTCGAAGCCGGCGAAATTGATCGCGTCAAGGTGGTACAAGGCGAGCAACGAGCGGTATTCGATCGCCCATTTCCTGCGTCTGGCCAAGTCGTCGGACGAGCGAAGGTTTCGGGCGTGTGGGACAAGGGTCCCGGACGTGGCGCGTTGATCAGATGGGATCATGAACTGTTCGACGCTCGTTCCGGAGAACGCTATTGCCTCTCACGCAGCATAACGTTCGCCCGGGGTGATGGCGGGTGCGGCGGGGATAACGGATTGCCTCCCCCGCCTCATTCTTTGCCGATGATGAAGCCCGAGGTGTTCTATGATCACGCCACGCTGCCCCAATCTGCCTTGATCTACCGACAGTTGGGCGACCGCAATCCGCTGCACAGTGATCCCCAAGTGGCGAGCCAAGCCGGTTTCAATCGCCCGATTCTGCATGGGTTGTGCACATATGGCATAGCCGGATGGGCGGTGATACGGACATTTTTGGACGGCCAGGCGGAGGATCTTGCCGAACTTGATTGCCGCTTCTCGAAACCTGTATTTCCGGGAGAAATGCTGCGAACAGAAATGTGGCAAGATGGCAACGTTGTCTCCTTCCGCGTCCTCGTATTGGGACGGGATATCGTCGCTATCGATAACGGTCGTGCACTGATCCGAAACTAAGAAACCACCATTTGCACGGCGTGTAGTGAATGGGCTTCGCTTCAATAAGTGAGAAAGTTGTTTGGGTATGTTTTCCGCCTGTGCTATTGGGGGCCAGCTATCGGAGAAGCGAAAGTGAGAACCGTAACCAGTGAAATGAATGGCGGACATCGTGCGCTGGCGCGGGCGGACTCACCATCCAAGATAGGCCGCAATTCGGATCGGGCCGCGGAAGGATCGAAAAGCCTGCGGCGAGCGCTGCTCTTGGTGCGCACCGTTGCAGCGCATGACGACACGGGCATGCGGCTGACAGACCTTGCAAGCTCGACCGAACTGCACACTACGACGACGCATCGCCTGCTTTCGGCCCTGCAGGATGAAGGCATGATCTCGTTCGATCCCAACACGAAGCTCTATAAGCTTGGCCTCGAGATGCTGCTTTTAGCGCAGTCGGCTCATCGCATGATGGTGAAAGACCAGTTGCATCCTGTTCTCATGGCGTTAGCGCAGGAGTGTGGGGAGGACGTTCATTCGGTCGTTCCGACGGGAGACGATTCTGTGCTCATTGACAAGGTGGAAGGCACCGAAGTGGGGCGCATTACGAGCCCGGCGATCGGATGCCGTCGGCCGATTGGCGTTGGTGCCGGTTCCATAGCCCTTTTGACCGCTGTTTCAGATGCGGAGGCACGCAGCCTATACGAGCGTAATTTGCCCCACTTGGCCAACGTCCGGTGGACGACGCCTGATCGCATATGGCGCGATATTGTTGCCGCTCGCCGCCGCGGCTTCTCGGTGGTCAAGGGCCAGTTGGTGAAGGACGCCACCGCAATCAGCGTCGCGGCGCTGAACAACGCCGGTGAGCCGGTGGCAAGTGTTACCGTATTTGGCCCCAACTCGAGGCTGAAACCGTCCAAATACGATCGGATCGCTGAACTGATCCGGCAAGAGATCATAGCGACGGGCGAATTCCGCACTGTTCTATGCCGGGCTCGATAGGCACGTTCGGGAATTTCCCTCTGCTGAACTCTATACCTGTACCCGGTGCGAATCATCAGCGCGGCTGCAGTGAGTCCCGAGAAAACAAGGACGCCCGGTCAAGCAGGGCAACGTAGAAGATTGCGCAAGCTCTCCGGCAGCGAAGAAACGAGAAAGCGACCCGCTACCATCGTTTGCGCCACGTAGACTGAACCGCCGCGCCTTATTGAAGCGAAACTCCGCAAATCAACGCCAAGTACCTATCTTTACGCGACCGCTGCCACCGTGATCTTGCAGGTACACGCTGGGCTAAACTTAATTAGCCGGAGCTATCACTCGACCTAGCCAAAGGTCATCTGCGAACAAAAGAAACCATCAACAGCAAGGCAATCACGCCGCGCACATTGAGCGCTGTCTCGACAGGAAACCATCGCTGCCGACCGCGACGGCGGCCGCGTCTACCTGCCGATATATGCCGACCTCGAGGGCGGGCTTTCCAAGCCTCGAGTAGCCGACGATCTTATGTTTGACGCCCACAATCAGCGGCACCTCGCGGATGGATAAGCTCGTCTTGATTTCGCGGGGTCCTCTGGGTCGTCCCTTGGTTCGATCTGGATGTGGGTACTTCGCTGAGGATGGATGTAGTCCTTGCGCAGTGTTGCAGAGTTCGCCAGATCGCGCGCCGGTTTCTGTCATTGCGAGGAGCACGCCGCGGCTCAGCGTTGAGGCCGGCGCGAGCCCCGGCCCTAATGAGAACGCTCTTAATCCAATCTGCGCCTTGCAGCTGAGCCTTTCGATACGGTTCTTGCGATCGTCCTCGCCAACGCAAAGCACAATCCCCTGACTGAACGCGGCGATGGCAACCCTCCGCAATTCATCGAGACGCTCTGTGCCCCGCCGCCGGCAACCAATGGGTGCGGCGATCAAGGTGTGATCGTTTCTCCCAGATCGCCGCGCTATAAACCAAAACGTTGCAACGTATCCTTCAACTAAATTTACAGAATCTTTGCGGCCGCAGGCTGCCGACAATGATACCTTCACCGCAACTTCTGAGAGCAGGCACGGATAAAAGCTGACCAATTTACGCTCAGAACGCCACTCGCACTCGGGGTTGGCTTGGATGTCAGCACGAGCAGGTGGAAAGCGGATGTGCAGGCGATCGAAACCTTTGGGCGCCTCGACATCCTGGTCAGCAACGCCGGCGTCCAGATCATGGCGCCGCTTGTCGAGTGAGGCGGCGATAAAGGATATCGCGTGTTCGCGTGGTGCGGTGTCCGGATGCCCGAAGTCGCGCGACAGTTACCCAAGGTAAGGAGCCAAAACATGTGCGGCATCTGTGGATGGATTGATTTCGATCGTGACCTAAGAAGTCCCGACGCGCGAAGGGAGCTTGCCCACATGACGGCCACCATGGCTTACCGCGGTCCGGACGACGAGGGGACTTGGATCGACGGGCCCGCGGCGCTGGGCCACCGCCGCCTTGCGGTCATCGACCTCGAGGGCGGCCGCCAGCCGATGACGCTCCAGGAGGACGGCCGACCCGCCTTGGTGCTCGTCTATGGCGGCGAAACTTACAACTACCGCGAGCTGCGTCAACGGCTCGTCGCCCTCGGCCATCGGTTCGACACGAGCAGCGACACCGAGGTGGTGCTGCACGCCCACCGCGAGTGGGGCTGCCGCGACCCCTGCACTGCGGTGGGCGAACTCAACGGGATGTTCGCCTACGCACTCTGGGATACCGCCAAGCGCGAACTTCTTCTCGTACGCGACCGGCTCGGCATCAAGCCGCTTTACTACTATCCCACCCAGCATGGAGTGTTGTTCGGCTCCGAGCCAAAGGCGATCCTCGCCAATGGTCTCGCGGAACGCATCATGGACGCCGACGGGCTTCGGCGCACACTATCTTTTGTCGCCGACCCGCATAACACCGTGTTCCGTGGTATGCGTGAAGTGCGGCCCGGCCACATCGTCCGCGTGACCTGCGACGGCATCCAGCAGATGACCTATTGGCAGCTCACCGACAGCGGGCACACCGACGACGTGCCTACCACCGTTCGGCGCGTCCGCGAGCTGCTCGAGGACACGGTCCAGCGGCAGCTCATCGCCGACGTGCCGCTAGGCACGCTCTTGTCGGGCGGGCTGGACTCCTCGGCTTTGACCGCACTGGCCGCGCGCTTCAGCGACGAACGGATCCGGTCCTTCGCCGTCGACTTCGCCGGCTACACTGAAAACTTTATCCCCGGCCCGTGGCACCCCACACCCGACGGGCCGTACGTGCACGAGGTCGCGAAATCCGTTGGTACCGACCACACGGACATCACGTTGTCCGCGCACGAACTCATGGACCCGAACGTGCGGGCCGCCACCCTCCACGCCCGCGACCTGCCGTTGACCATGGGCGACTTTGATAGCTCGCTCTACCTGCTGGTCCAGGCCATCGGGCAACACTCGACGGTGGTCCTGTCTGGGGAGGCAGCCGACGAGCTTTTCGGCGGCTACTTGTGGTTCCACGATCCCGCGCACGTCCAGCGCAACACGTTTCCCTGGATCGAAGACAGGGGCGATATCGTATGGCGGTCCCTAGACCACGGCCTGGTCGAAAAACTCGACCTCCCCGGCTACCTCGACGAGCAGTACCGCTGGGCACTTTCGGAAGTGCCGACCCTGACCGGGCCGGCCTCGACCGATCCGCAAGAACGTCGCATGCGCGAGGTCTGCTACCTCTTTCTCACGCGTTACCTGCCGAGGCTGCTCGACCGCAAGGACCGGATGAGCATGGCTTTGGGTCTCGAGGTGCGGGTCCCTTACTGCGACCACCGCCTCGTTGAGTACGTGTTCGGCACCCCATGGGCCCACAAGACTTTCGACGGACGCGAGAAGAGTCTGCTGCGGGCCGCCACCGCGGACCTGCTCCCGCAATCGGTGGTGCAGCGAGTGAAGAGCGCGTTTCCAGGTATCCAGGATGCCGCCTATGACAGAATGCTGCGCACGCGTTTCACTGCGCTGCTGAATGACCGCAATGCGGCAGTGGCGCCGCTGTTGTCCGTCGACCGGTCCCGCGCGTTGCTCAACGCGACCGACAACCTCAGGAGGGTAGAGCGTATCCTGACCCTGCAGGATTTCCTGACCGATTACAACGTGAGCCTCACGATCTGAGACGACGAACACTCTAGCAAAGGAGGTCCGGCGTCCGAATAGCGTTGGGCTCCCTGGCCAGGAGGCAGCAGGCCTGATATCGCGTGGCACTTATATGGGAATGGTTTTGTCAACGGCCTTTTTGCATCCAATTCCTAGCCTCGTTTGCGTTAGGAGGTCACTCCGCTGGCCCCTCGGGGCACGGGAACGGGACGTCGATACCGAGGGGAGCCTGCCGGGAGCGAGAGATACTCTCGCGTACTTGCATGCGGTGCGCTCTAGGGCCCGAACCATGAGCGAGCAAGGCTCCGGCGCGGCGCGATCATTCTTAATTACAGGACAAGCCCATGTGCCAAAGCCGGTACGCCACCGCCTCGGATCGTTCGGAACCCAGCGCGATTGGCGGCGCGCAGTGCGACGTGTGGCGGGACGATCTGGATGATACGCGCTCTCAACTTGATTGTCGCGCTGCAGCGACGCCTTGCGGGAGCTCGCCCATTGTAAGCATGCCCCACAGCGGATGAGCAGGCGTCGCGCCACGGCCACAACCATGGTCTTGCGCGTGCCGCCGCGACTATCCTCGGTCCGCAACCATTGCGCCAAAGCGCTGTCCTCCTGAAAGCGGAGAAAGCGCAGGCCAATTGGATCATCCCGCGCCGCACCTGGGCATTGCCAGCTCTCGATAGACCGCGTTCGCGCCGGCGCGCGCCTTTCATCTGGAGAGCCGGTTAGACCGGGTAGCGCGCGACCGCCTTTCGATCCCGCAGGTTGCGGGACCTCGTGCACGACTGCGTATTCCAGTGATGCGGATAGTGATTCCGACACGAAGCCGGACACCTATGGAGTGCACCCCTGGGCTGAGACAGAGAAAATAGCGGACAGTTGGCGACGACCTCGGTTGGCAAGAGGGCCTCGATTTCCATTCCCTATTGCTATCGCGTCTATCACTGGAATCTTCCGGGAAATCCGGGCGATCTGGAGCAGCGAGAAGGCCGTGTTCACCGCTTCAAGGGCCATGCAATTCGCCTGAATCTGGCGCATCGGCAGATCGACGTCGTGCGCGGCCGGGGCTCGATGCCGGACGATCCCTGGAAGAAGATGTTCGACGCTGCCATCGGGGCCGTGCCGCCCTGAGCCATTACCCCCGGAAGTTCCGGCCCGGGGCGACCCAAAGACGGGGAGCACCTCAAAAAGTGAACAGGGCTAACTTATAAACGCGGACAAAACGGGGAGCACGTCAGCTCTGATCTTGTCAACGCGCCTCAACGCAGCAGCGATATGCCGCTTATCGGAACGAACTGGGGCACGTCTGAAGATTCATTCCTCACCTCATCATAGTCTGGCGGCTGGTATCCAACGCACTTGCAGCTGCCGAAATGCTCAGTCATTTGGCCAGCTCCGCTAGCGCAGCCAGACCGCCAGATCAGAAAGAGCACGCTTGCGAAATAGGCTACCTGGAGGAGCAGCGAACAAGCCAGCGTTGTAACGACTACTGTGCGGATGGAATGAGATGCGAAGTAGATAGTCAGAGCGTTGCTGCACAGGACCAGCCACAGGACGCGACAAAAGATACCAAATGGCAACGCCGTTCTCCTGGTTTGTCCCCCAGATCATGCTGCGACCTGGTCGGCCGCAACATGTGTCTGGCAGTTCTTCGGGCAGACGCGGGCGCAGGCCCCGCAGCCAATGCAGCGGCCGGCATGATCGACGACCATGATCATGCGATTGAGCTCGCCGTCGAAATCCTTGTCTTCGCCATCGCAGGCGCCGAGGATTTCACCCGCGTCATCGACGCCGTAAAGATGCATGACCTCGCGCGAGCAGACTTTGAAACAGCGGCCGCAGCCGATGCAGGTCGTGCCGTCTATAGCGGTGAGATATTCCGGCATCCATCCGGAGCCGTCGCGGGTGGTGAATGTGCTCCTCATCGTAACTTCTTCATTGTAGCGAGCTCTCTCTTGGCACCATCCAACTCGGCAAAAACGGCGGACGTTTCCTGGGCAACTTTCTCTATCTCCGTCCATTTTCCCGGGAGATCCTCTGCAAGTTCGCGCAATTTCATCTTGGCAACTGCCGCGCGCAGCTGAAGCTTTCGGACTTTCTTCCCCATCTCTTCTAGCTTTGACATAACCCTTCCTCGAAAATCGGTTTCATCACGCCCGCGCCAGGTCGCGATAGGCTTCAGTGGCTGAGGTCGCATCGTCGACTAGTTTCGTACCGGCCTCCGCGAGTTGCCGGAACGCCTCGAAGCCGAACCGATGGACGTCTGGACAGAACGACGAGCTGCCCGACCGTGAAAAGCACGGGCCCGAAGGCCTTACGGTTTTCGTCTCCACGATTGGCGATGTCACCAGGCGGAAACGCTCCGCAATCGCAAGCCCGACGGCGGTGTAAAACATATCGAGCCTCCACAGCACGTTCGGATCGGGATAGCCCATGCCACGGATCGCATGGCGCTTTTTTCTGGTGACGATGAAGTCGGCCAGTAACGTGGCGTCCGATTTGCCTTCCCGACTCCTGAGCACGGATCAGCCGCACGAGGCATTTGACGAACGGGGTGGCAAGCGCCGCCTCGTCCTCGTTGACAGCAGGGCTAACCGCAGCGTCAGACACTTCATTTTCTCCTCATTTCAGTCCTCTTCTTCGAAGCACGATGTCTGTTTTCTGGGACGCCTACTTCGGGCACACCTGCGCACCCGACGCCCGGCTCGGGGCGGCCGATTCCACGCAATCGATGTCCCCGTGGCCGACCTTGAACACCTCCTCGACTGCGAAGTCCTCCACGCGAATTCGCGTCGAACATCACTTCCGCCGTGATGCAGCCGGAGGTCATGAAGATTCGAGCCTCGATCCTGCTGCAAACGATCGACCACGTGCTGCATGGACCCTCCTTGCTGCGGCCACGCCAGGAAAATGGACGAATTGGCCAGTAAGCCATTTCGACCAATTATCCTTTTTTATCTTTCCTCCTCGGTCGACCGCGCTTTGATACCTTCGGGAAATTTTTTTGCGGAACCAAACAGAGCGCGCCGTAACAAACGTTCTCAGCTTGTAGTTGGCCAGGGCCTGCAGCAAATCCGGTAGAAGGTGCTGTTTCCAGTTCGTCCGGCACAGGCTCCGGACCGTCCAGCGACGTCTTGCCAGCTCGACCAACTCGATCGCGCGAACTTCGTTGCCGTTCTCATGGTACCGAGCGATCGCCGGATAGGACCAGAACTTAGGGTCGTCGCCTTGCGGGGGGTTCAGTGCCAGGATGTGTTCGGACAGCTCTTTGCCCATCGCGAAGCGCTCAGCAGACGGAAAGCGCGAATGGTCATTAGTCGGATGGAAGAGTTGGTCTAGCGCCATGATCATCGAATCCTCGGAGTTTCTGTCGAGTCGCGTCGCGAACCAATTGGCGCATCACGGGCAAGCCGGTCCACATGTCTTGAATTTTGTGAAGCAACAGATGCGCATGAGCCAGGCGGAAATTGATGTCTTCCGGCATCAAAGCGATGCCCTCTTCGATCGCCCAGAGCGCCGTCTTCCAATCTTCTAACTTCACCGCCGCCCAGAATCTGTCATCGATCGGCTTCTTCAACGCTTGTTGGCGCGGCATGGGTTCGCTTGTGGCGATCCGCTCCGTATCGGCGGCTTTCGCTTTGTCGCTGGTGCGCCAGCTGCCGTTGAGCACTTCCGGCAAAATCTCAGCGAGTTGGCTTGGATGACCGATAAAGGCGATCTGGCCGTCTCGGTCGACCACGAACGAGGTCGGAAGCCCGGCGGAAAAGCTGGGTTTCATCCAAAGCTTGTTCATTTCGCCTGTGTAGTTGAACGCGATCCGATAGTTCAGATTCGAGCACTTTTCGGTCAACCAAGCGTTTAACTTGGTGCGAGCCTCAACGGCTGTTGGCGCGTCTTCATTAGCCGCGACTGCGACGACCTCAAGTCCGCTCTCCCTGTATTTCGCCTGCAGCCGCATCAAATGGAGCATCTCCGCCACACCTGGTCGGCACCAAGTTGCCCAAAATTCGACGATATAGACTTTGCCGGGCTGGAAGTTCGCAAGGGGCTCGCCACGCAGCCAGTCCTCCACTTTGATCGAAGGAGCCGGTGACCCCATCCGCAACACCATTTTGCTCTCCAAAGCTGTTGCCAAAGGTTGCGTGACCTTATGCGCAAGTTTGTTCCCCCTTTGAGACGGGGCACGAGGGTTCAAAGAAGGGAGAGCATCGCTCGTCTTGCGCATCTGCGTGCAGTCAGCTTTCACTCAGTGTTGCTGAATCTCAATTCGCAAAGGCCGTGCCAACGCGCTCGCTGCGCACTAAGCGCTTGATTTGGCTTTGAAAAACCTTCAAATGCCAAGATGGCCCGTTGTATTGAAGCCGACATGTTTCTGCCCCTGTCAGGTTTTGAACAAACATCACGCGCTTCACGTCGGCAGAAAAGCGTGGCCCGGACGACTCAATATGTATTCGGGCCGAGGGACGAGGCTGATGGACATCATGACAGCGTTGGCTGCCGCCAGGCCCGTCATCATCGTCCGCTTCACGCCACCGGCTTGAGCGTCTTGCCGTTCCGGTCCCTCAGGCGGTAGCGGATCTCACCATTTGCGGTTGCAGGAGGCGCTCCATCCCGACCGAGCGCCGCCTGCGCCCTGCCCTCTTGCGCATTGCGATTGAATTCCTGGGCTGACGACACGGGAGTTTTTCACGACCGAAGCCGTCCAGCTGTGGCTCACCAAACAGCCATCGTCAGATCGACGGTAATGTCGTGGCGAAAAAAGTCAGGCCGAGTGCCGGCATGTGCCGGCCGGTGAACTCTCCGGGGTTCCTGCTTTGTGCCGGATATTTCTGTGTTCCCTGTGCTTAGGCGCTGCAGGGACCGCCTGGTGCGAATGTGAGCGTTGTCGGATTTGACCAGCCCCAAAGACCGCTTGGTCGCCACGCGGGTGGGGGCCGGACCGACTGAACCGCTGAAGATGCGGCCGTCCTCGCCGCTAACCCGGCTACCATCCCAGGCGGTGACAACGTGATTGATGCCATCGATTCCCGCCGACTCCGGCAAAGCACGAAGTCCAGACTCGAAGTCGAGGGCCTTGGCCACGGCACAGCCATTGCGTCGTTCAGCTCCCAGCCAGTAGCGAGGAGATCGTGATAGCGCCCGTGCAATGCCGCTACGGGTCCGAACTCGGCCTGCCGCGCTGAAACGACGCTCTTTCTCGACCTGCGCCGACCTGCGAAGCCCCGGTTTTGACTGCATTGAGGAGCGCCTGTACCTCTGCCGGCCGTTGGTGTCCACGTTACGGATCATCTCGCGCGAGCACAACCCGGAGAGCGCGCTGGAGACGTCCGGGATGTTCTTGGCGAGGGCGCGTGCAGATTGGCTCCGAGGAGCTTCGCGAACTTGCGCGTTTGCCGCGGCCTTTCTCCGACTTGGCATCAGGATAGGTGACCCAGGGGAGTAGAGCTTCGAACAGCATCGGTGCTGCTTCAGAACCCGTCAGCGAGCCAAAAACAGCGGCAATGGCGGCTTCCCCACTATCCATCTCGTTACGCCACCGAAGAGCCGCTCGCGCAGCCGGCGGCTGCCATAAGCGCCCATCACTATCATGTCGGCAGACGTGTCGATTGCGTGCTGCGCGAGCAGCGTGGCCACTGGTTTGCCGGCGCTCGCCAGCCGGTCAACCGACACCCAAGCACCGTGCCGAGTGAGATAGGCAGCGATGTCGGCTCCCGGCTCGGTACCGTTTCCGGTGCAGGTCGCCTCCGGATCGACTAATGCGACGCGAACTTCCTCAGCACCGGTTAGCAGATCCAGCGCTTCCCGAACCGAACGGGACGCCTCGACTCGCGAATCCCAGCCGACCAGCACGCGCCGTGGCGACAGAGTCGCCTCAGCGCCCTTCGGCACGACAAGCACCGGCTTTCCCGTATCGAACAGGCTGCCGTTGATAACAAGGGGTCCGAGATTAATGTCGTTGAGAAGTGCGGGGCCGACGATTGTCAGGTCGTTGCAGCGCGCCCGCTGTCGCACCGCGTCACCGACGCTGGCCTGATCGCAGTTGGCAATATCGACATCATAGCACCGCCACGTGGCTCTCAGCAGTTTGTGAATTTCCCGGGATGTCTTTTCCAGACTGGCCGTGTCCTGTGAAAATCTTTCGATCTGCCTAAACCGTTTGTCCAGTCTGGCGATGGCCTGTGCGCGTTGTCCAGGCCACTCGGGGATGCCATCGCCGAGCAGCGGAGAAGGCATAATGAGCGGCGGTGGCGACATCACCAGTACGGAAAGATACGCGCCGACTTCGGCACACAAGCTGGCAGCTGTTCTGACATCCTGATCGGAGTGGTCAGCTCCCGTCACACTGAGTACGCTTCTGAAAGCCATTTGACTGCTTCTTTCTGAATATGTCGTACCTGCCGGCGCGTTTCGAAGCCGCAAGGCTTGCCCTCAGCACGGCGGAAATGCGGAGTGGCACCACATCGGTTATCTATTCAGCCGTCCGGCCACTCGAGCGAGTAGCCGGCCGACCTGACGGTACGAATGACGCTGGAGGGGGAGGCCGCCTTCAGAGCCCTTCTGAGCCGGCTGATATGGACATCCACGGTGCGTACACCGACATGGATATTGGCCGGCCAGGCCGCGCTGATCAGCTCGTCTCTGGTGAAGACCTTGCCGGGAGTCTCAAGCAAAAGCCGCAGCAGGTTGAACTCGATCGGCCCAAGGTGGACTTCGTGGCCATTACCCCTAACGCGGCGGGCATCGAGCCTTATCTCAAGGTCGCCACAGGAGATCCAGCCGCCGTTTTCAATCCCGTTCGAACCCGGCTTTGGCAGCGCCAGCTTCATCCGTAGACAGTCAAGCAGCTTGGCCGGCGCGAAGGGCCGCACAAAGCTCTCGTCAATACCAGCCTTCAAGAGATCGAGGTGCTGGTTCTCGGCGCCGGGCGCGATCAGCGCAATTACGGGCAGGCCGCCGGTCCGGGGCTCCCCCTTGAACCGGGCGCAGATTGTGGAGCCTGTCGCGCTTGCCGGTCCGCAGTCCAGCACTACCGCCTGGAGCTCCCGTTCATCGGCCAATGCAAGTGCTTCCTTCACGCCGCCTGCCGGCTCACTCGTGAAGCCGTCCACTCCCAGAATGTGGCTGAGGAACAGATACAACTCAGCATCTTGCGAACAGATCAGGACCAATGGCTTCATCAGAGCTACCCCAAGAACCAAATCGGCATCGACCGCCTTGGCTGAGTGGGTTGAGCATGGCCTGTCCTCAAGGCTTGGCATGATCCCCGGGCTCGAAGAGCCGGTTCCATCATGCCCGCGCCACCTCGGGATAGGCTTCAATGGCTGTGATCGCATCGCCGGCCAGTTGCGTGCCCGCCGCGGCGAGTTTCCAGAACGTCTCGAAGCCGAACCGGTGGACGTCGCGCAGAGTCTTCGAAACAACGACCAACCGCCCGGCCGTGAGAAGCACGCGCCCGAAGCCCTCATGGCTCATCTCCATCATCGGCGGTGCCATCAGGCCGGAGCGCTCCTCGATCGCAAGCCCGACGGCGGTGTAAAACATCTCGAGCCTCCACAGCACGTCCGGATCGGGATCGCTGATGATCGGGATCGCACGGCGCTGTTCCCTGGTGATGATGAAGTCGCCCAGCAGCTCGGCGTCCGATTTGCCTTCCCAAGACCCGTGGGAATCATGAGCCCGGACCAGCCGCACAAGACATTTGACGAACGGGGTGGCAAGGGCCGCCTCGTCTTCGGCGACAGCAGGGCTAACCACGGCGTCAGACATTTCGCCTACTCCTCATTTCAGTCCTCGTCCTCGAAGGACGGTTTCTGTACGGCGACCCCTGCCTGCGCCAGCACCTTGCGAAGCCAAGGGGGAGGACACGTCCTGAGCATCATCTGCGTACGCAACAGCACCTCTTGGATGGTTTGGGGCTGCGGCACTTTGATCGGATGAATTTTTGCCGAAACAACCTTGGCTGCCGAAGGCCCCCCGATAGCCAGACAAAACAGGAGATGACAGCCCTTCAGCGCCTCCACCTTGGGGGTGATGCGGTCGTCGCCCTCAGTCCGATGCTTCCCGCTCTCGTCGGAAACGTCATCGAAGGCCACGGCTTCCACGAGATTCCACTCCTCGCGCATCACGTCGTAGACAGCAAAGCGCCTGGCCGACCCGAAATGGGCGTTGAGGTTCTTCATGTCCTGCGTGGCGATCGCCACGCGCAATGCGCCGGCTTGGCGTTCCGGCGTCGGTGCGTGAACCTCGTCAGTGACGAGCGAGAGGCGACGAACGGAGCTCATCTGGCATTTCTCGCTTACGGAGTGGATCAAGCGCCTCGGGCGTCGGCGCGTGCCGGTTGGCTTCAAAAATATTAGCGACCTCGAAGATCAGCTCGCGGGTCCCCTGGTAGAGGATTGTGAGCTTGTGCTGGCTGCCGAGCCGGTCGAAGATCGGGAAGCCGACCCGCATGAGCGGAATGCCGAGGCGCTGCGCCGCCTGGCGGCCGTGGGAATGGGTGACGAGAAGATCAGCGCCGGCGCCAAGAGCTTCCAAATCGCCGAGATCGCCGATTTGAACCGACTGCGCCGGTACTTCCTCCAAAATTTTCGACATGTCGGTCGTGGTGACCGCCGTCGCGATTTCGGAGCCCATTCCGATGAAGAAGCTCGCGAGTTGGTAGAGTTGGTCTGGTTCAGCAGCGATCGCAATTTTCTTGCCTCCAAAGTGGAAATGTCCGTCGAGCAACGCGTCCTGCAACTGCGCCCGGCGACGGCGCACCCCAGCCGGCGCCGCCGCGCCCGAAACCGCGGACAGCAGCGAGACGAACCGGTCGGCGTCCTTCAATCCAGTCAGCGACCGGAACAGCACGTAAGGCACGCTGGTTAACCTCTGCAGCAGCTCGGCCGGGCGGCGCATATGCTCACCGATGACGATGCATTGCTCGGCCGTGCCAAGCTCACGGATATCGTCGACACTGGTGCCGCCATAGCTGGTCGTGACCCAGCGGTCGGGCACCGTACCGTCGAGCGAGCCGGAGACGTCCGGCAGAATCACGGGCTTCAGTCCAAAGCTTTCAACCATCTCACGTAAATGCTCGATATCAGCCACAGTGAGGTTCCAGCCAGGCAGGATCACGATCTTCTTCGACTGCCGGGCCTGCTCGCCGGGCCGTGTAATCCTTTCGATCATCGCGCTGACAGCCTTGGCCCAGCCCTCTTCGATCGCGCCGCCGAAATCCGGTGTGTTGGCTAGCACCACCTCCGTACCCGCGAGTTCTTCCGTGCGCTTCAGCCTGATATTGGCGATATCTCCTGCGCAGTCTTCGCCTCGGGTTTCCACCAGCGCCGTCGTGCAGACCCCGATCAGCGTTGGCTTTGCGCGGGCCTTGAGGTTGAAGACCGCCTCTTCCAGATGGTCTGCCCCGCCGAGAATCGTCGCCACCTCGTCCATCGCGGTTGTCTGCAAGGGGATGGCTTCCTTGAAATGCCGCACGAAGAGCACGAGCGCGAAGCTGGTGCACCCCTGGCTGCCGTGGAACAACGGCATCGCGCCGTCGACGCCAAGAAAGGCCAAGGCGGCACCCAGCGGCTGCGATGACTTCAGCGGATTGACCGCCGCCGCTTTGGTCTGGGGAAGGATGCGGACCATCGGCTTTCCTCAACACTCGCCGAAATCGTCGGCCGTCGTGCCGGCGAATTCCTGGACAGCATGCAAGGTCGCGGTCTCGCTTTTCGTGCTCGGCAGTTCCTCCCTCACCGCAGGCTGGCAATCCCATGGTGCCGGTTCCCGCACCTGGCGCCAGATCGGGTTATGAATGGCGAGGTCGATCTGGCGTACGAGTTCCACCATGCCGTCATAGCCGGCGTAAGGATGTTGGCGCTCCTGGTTGATATCGAGCCAGGGTGTCTTGGCCTTCAGCGCGATGAACTGCGTGCGCCCGCCCGACAGCATAATATCGGCCTTGTGTTCTGACAGCATGGCGTAAAGGTCACGCGGCGTCATCTGCTCGAACATGTGGTTGTCGTCCTTGAGGATCTGCTTGATGCGCTCCTTGTCTCCGACGGTCGACTTCTTGACAGAGGTGCCGACGATCTTGATGCCGATCTCCATCAGCGCATGGACGACCGACCAGGACTTCACACCGCCGGTGTTGAGCAGCACGCGCTTGCCTTCGAGCCTCGGCCGGTAGGCCGCGAGCTTCTTCCATGCGATCGCCTCCTCATCTGCAATCAATGCCTCGGTGCGGCCGAGCATCTCCGGATCGGCACCCTTCTTCACGAGCAGCTGAGAGATCTGTCGGAGCGCTTCCGAGGTGTCGGTGATGCCGTAGAAGGAGCCCTCGAAGAACGGAATATCCCAGCGCTGCTCCATCTTGCGGGCGAGATTGATGAGCGCGGTCGAGCACACCATCATAGCCGCCCGGGCGCGGTGCGCGGAGGCAATGTCGAGGTAGCGCGCGTCGCCCGGAATGCAGGCGCGCACCCGGACGCCCAGCCGATCAAGGAGCGGCTTCACCAGCCAGAATTCGCCCGAGAGGTTGAATTCGCCAAGAATGTTGATGTCGTAAGGGCCGGCATCGTCGGGCTCCACCGTGCCGATGACATGCTCGAGCAACGCCTCGCCGGCAAGCTTGTTGCCGAGATTCTTGGAGCCGACGAAGCCCGGCGCATTGACCGGCACCACCGGCAGGCCGAACTTTTCCGCCGCGCGCTTGCAGACGGCCTCGATGTCGTCGCCGATCAGCGCCGTAACACAGGTCGGATAGACGAAGATCGCCGGCGGCCCATACGCCTCCTTGATCTCGCGGATCGCTTTGAAGAGCTTCCGCTCGCCCTGCCCCATCACAACATCGAGTTCGGTGAGGTCGGTCGTGAAGCTTGTGCGCCACAGCGTTGGCCCGGACGAAGCCGCACCGCGGTTGTCCCAGGAATTGCCCTCGCAGGCGAGCGGCGCATGGATCAAATGCGCAACGTCGGTGATCGGCTGCAACACGATCTTGGCGCCATCGAAGGCACAGCCGCCGGCCGCCGCCCCGGGGGTCAGTGGCTTCGAACAGCCCTTTTTGCTCGCCTTGGCATCCTTGCCGCGGTTCTTCTCGCAGGCAGGCTCGTTGAAGACATCCTGGATTTTGGCTCTGAGCAAGGACATTGCGTCGGTCTCCAAAGTCCCTCGGGAAGACGACCGGCCAAAGCCGACCGTCACGCTTAGCGGGTGAGGTCATACGAATAGTCGGTCACACCCGTCTCGCTTGTCTGGCGATCGAGCTGGTCGAAGATCTTGTCGAGGATCGTCGTCAGGACGCGCAACCCGCCTTGGTAGCCCATAAGCGCAAAGCGATGGTGATGGTGGCGGTCGAAGATCGGAAACGCCAGCCGGATCAGCGGCGTGCCGGTGTCGCGCTCCAGATACTTGCCATAGGAGTTGCCGATCAGCAGGTCCACCGGCTCGGTGAAGAGCAGCGAGCGCATCGCCCAGAGGTCATTGCCCGCCCAGACTTGAGCATCCTTGCCGAAGGGCGATGATGCAAGCAGTTCCTTCAACTCCGCTTCCCATGCCGAGGTGCCGTTGGTGGCGAGGCAATGGGTCGGCTCGCCACCCGTCTCCATGATGAAGCGGGCCATGGCGTAGACAAAGTCCGGATCGCCGTAGATGGCGTATTTCTTACCGTGCAGCCAAGATTGGCTGTCCGCCATGGCGTCAACAAGTCGGCCGCGCTCCAGGCGGATTGCCTCGGGGATTTCCTTGCCGGAAATCGCGGAGACCTCCATCAGGAAGTCGTCGGTTGCCTGGACTCCGAGAGGGTAATGGAACGAGGCAGTCGCCTGCCCTACCGCCTCGCAATACTCCAGTGTTTTTCGGGTGTTGTAATGCTGTAGCGAAAGTGTCGCCTCGGCGTTGAGTGCCTTCCTCACGTCTTCGATCTTCGTGCCGCCGTCATACATGCGGTATTCGCCGTCCGACGGCGTGTCGAACTGATCAGAGGCGTCTTGGATGAAGGTATAGGACACGCCTATCACATCGAGCAGGCGCTTAAGTTCCCGGTTGTTGCCAACGCAAAAGCCGTCGAAACCCGGAATGATGTTGATGATTCCCTCCGCTTCCGTTCGCTCCTCGCCTTTCCAGAAGTGCTCCAAAATGCCCTTGATCGTTACGTCATAGCCGTCGACATGACTACCGACGAAGGCCGGCGTGTGGGCGAAGGGCACGTCGAAGTCGCGCGGGACCGAGCCTTCGTCCTTGGCGTTCTCGATGAAGCTGTGCAGGTCGTCGCCAATGACCTCGGCCATACAAGTGGTCGAGACGGCGATCATCTTCGGGTCGTAGAGTTGATACGTGTTGGCTAGCCCGTCGACCATGTTCTTCAGACCGCCGAACACTGCCGCGTCCTCGGTCATCGAGGAGGAAACTGCCGAAGCAGGCTCCTTGAAATGGCGCGACAGGTGCGAGCGGTAATAGGCCACGCAGCCCTGGCTGCCGTGGACGAAGGACATGGTTCGCTCGAAGCCTGCGGCCGCGAACACCGCGCCGAGCGGCTGGCAGGCCTTGGCGGGGTTCACGACAAGCGCTTCGCGAGCAAGGTTCTTTTCGCGGTATTCCCACGTCTTGGTGAATTCGCGTTGGTCGGTAACGACCTGGTCCGGGTGCGGACATTCGAAATTCAGCCTCTTCTCGGCGAGCATCTGCCTGTATTCCGGCTCGCGGAACAGGGGCGCGTGGTCGAGAACTTTTTCAGCCGACTGCGGCATGGGTGGTTACCTCTTTCCATCTGGCCCGCCATACGGCGGCACAGGGACGTCGAAACGTTTCAGGTCTCCCGCGGACAAAGGGCCACAGGCGTTCAACGGCCTCCCGGCTTCCGGGAGGCCAGGTTTTCATTCGGCTGCGATCGCCGCCGACGGCTCGGCTTTTTTCTTCCAGGGGGCGTCGTAGAGGTTCCAGACCGGGTTGTTGATGGCGAGATCCATGTCGCGGGCGAAGATGGCGAAGCCGTCGTAGCCGTGATACGGGCCGGAATAATCCCAGGAATGCATTTGACGGAACGGTATGCCCATCTTCTGGACCGGGTACTTTTCTTTGATGCCGGAGCCAACGAGATCAGGACGGATCCCCTCGATGAACTTCTCCAGCTCGTAACCAGTCACGTCGTCATAGATCAGCGTGCCCTTCTTCACGTAATGGCCGGTACGCTGATAGTCGTCGTTATGGCCAAATTCGTACCCAGTGCCGACGATCACCATGCCCAGGTCCTCATATGCCGTGACGACGTGACGGGGGCGCAGCCCGCCGACATAGAGCATCACCGTCCTGCCTTCGAGGCGCGGCCGGTACTTGGCGATGACGGCATCGACCAACGGCCGGTATTTGGCGATGACCGCCTCGGCCTTGGCCTCGATTTCCGGCCCGAAATGCTTGGCTATCTTGCGCAGAGAGGCTTCGGTCTGGGAGGGGCCGAAGAAATTGTACTCCATCCAGTCGATGCCATACTTTTCCTCCATATGCCGGCAGATGTAGTTCATCGACCTGTAGCAATGGATGAGATTGAGCTTGGCCTTCGGCGCGCGCTCTATTTCGGCCAGCGTAGCGTCGCCCGACCAGTTGCCGACCACGCGCAGGCCCATCTCCTCGAGCAGGATGCGCGAAGCCCAGGCGTCGCCGCCGATATTGTAGTCGCCGATCACATTGACATCGTACGGGCTGGCCTCGAACTCGACGTCCTTCTTCTCGAACACCCAGTCGCGGATCGCGTCGTTGGCAATGTGGTGGCCGAGTGATTGCGAGACGCCGCGGAAGCCCTCGCAGCGCACCGGCACGATCGTCTTTTCGTGCTCCTTGGCCTTGTTGCGGGACACCGCTTCGGTGTCGTCGCCAATCAGGCCGATCGGACATTCGGATTGCACGCTCATGCCCTTGTTCAGCGGAAACAGTTCCTCGATCTCGTCGATGATCCGTTCCAGCTTCTTGTCGCCACCAAAAACAATGTCCTTCTCCTGGAAATCGGAGGTGAACTGCATCGTGACGAACGTGTCGATGCCGGTCGTGCCGACGTAGTAGTTGCGGCGTTGCGACCAGGAATATTGCCCGCAGCCGACCGGGCCGTGCGAGATATGGACCATATCCTTGACTGGACCCCACACCACGCCTTTCGAGCCGGCATAGGCGCAGCCGCGAATCGTCATCACGCCGGGGATGGACTTGATGTTCGATTTGACCTCGCATTCGGAAAGGACCTCGCTTTCATTGCCAGCCTCGTCGCCGCTCTTTGCGACGCTGAGGTGCTTCTTGCGGCGCTTCGCCGCCTTGTCAGGATATTGCGACAGCACCTCCTCGATAAGCTTCGCATGGAGGGCGCCGTCATTCTCGTATTCCAGGCTCATGGGACCCCTTTCAAGGTTCAGGGTGACGCCTCACCGACGAGGCGCCGTTCTTTGAAAGGCGCGCCAGGTCAGGCCGCGCCCCCAGTCAGTAGCGGTCGTTACTGTGCGGCCGCCTTCGCCGCTTCCTTGACCTGAAGCTCGGCAAGCATCTGCTCATCCGTCTTCATGATGCCGAAGTCGAGCAGCATGTCCTCGAGCTCCTCCATGGTGATCGGGGTGGGGATGGTGCCCTGGCCCGAATTGGCATGGATCTTCTCGGCCAGCGCCCGGTATTCCCCGGCCTGCTTGGAGTCCGGCGCATACTGGATGACAGACATCTTCCTGAGTTCGGCGTGCTGGACGATGTTGTCGCGCGGCACGAAGTGGATGAGCTTGGAATTGAGCCTGGAAGCCAGCGCTTCGGCGAGGTCGAGCTCGCGGTCGGTTTGGCGCTCGTTGCAGATCAGGCCGCCGAGCCGCACGCCGCCCGAATGGGCGTATTTCAGGATGCCCTTGGCGATGTTGTTGGCCGCATAGAGCGCCATCATCTCGCCGGACATGACGATATAGATTTCCTGGGCCTTGTTCTCGCGGATCGGCATCGCGAAACCGCCGCACACCACATCCCCGAGCACGTCGTAGGAGACATAGTCGACATCGTCGTAGGCACCGTTCTCCTCGAGGAAGTTGATCGAGGTGATCACACCGCGGCCGGCGCAGCCGACACCCGGCTCAGGGCCGCCCGACTCCACGCATTTGATGCCTTTGTAGCCGACCTTGAGCACGTCCGCGAGTTCCAGGTCTTCCACCGAACCTTCCTCTGCCGCGAGGTGCAGGACCGTATCCTGCGCCTTCGCGTTCAGGATCAGGCGGGTGGAGTCGGCTTTCGGGTCGCAGCCGACGATGAGGATTCTCTGCCCGAGGTCGACAAGGGCGGCGAGCGTATTTTGGGAGGTGGTGGACTTGCCGATGCCGCCCTTGCCGTAAAAGGCGATCTGACGCAAACCTGACATGTAGCTTTCCTTCCTTCGTTCCATTCATCGCGGCTGCCGCGACATGAATGCCGGTCGGGCAGCTGTCGCCGCCTCGCACCCAAGGATCTCAAGACTCGTGCCAACTTGGCTGATCGAACCGAAGAATAATTTCGTGGTTGCTTTTCAGGGATTTAGCTCGAGGCCAAAGAAAGGATCGTCGGAACAAGCCGTGTAGCGGACCCGACAATGGCGACACAAAGCGTCGGATCGCAATCCTCAGTCACCGCATTCGTTCGAACCGCATCGTTGTGTTGAGGTGGGCGAACAGCATCTCGACCCTCTAGCGTTAATTGCGGCACCGTGATGGAGCCGGAGGACGAGGCTGACAGCAGCAACACCGCCTGCAGAATTGCAGTGGAGTTCATCGCAGCGTTCACTTCGGCGAGGTTCCGGCGATCTTCTCCAGCGTAGACCGCGCCTGTGGAATGAACCGTGTCGCCACTGCGGGTGCGAGCGTGAGAAGCAGTTCGGCGGCGGACGCGATCGTTCGCTCGGGTCGCGCAAGCACAGCCTCGACCGGCGGCACCGTGGTCGCCGGAAACGAAAGGCGGAAGCGGCCGTTGCTGACCAGATAGGCGCACCCACCGAAAATCCACGCCACGAGCGGCTCTTCAACACCGAGACGGAGCCGCGAGGCATTGACATGGAACAGTAGCCATGCGCTTGCCCAGCAGAATTCGGCGGGGCGCGCCGTTAGGTCCTCGCGCAGCAGCCAGATCGTGTTGGCGGCGCCATCTCGATCGGTCGCGATTATCGTAAGGTCGCCACGCATGCGGCGAAGCAAGGAATGAAGTGCTCCGATCTCGGACGAGGCCAATCCCTCATGAACAACTGCGTCGATCGCGTCGAAAGCGCCGGCGAGCGCCGCGGCCGTGGCGAAGCTCAACAGATAGTCTTCAGCCGCACGGCGCAGGTCCTCATCGGCGTCTTGACGAATCGTCGCCAACGGTATCGTGCCGCGTCTGGGGTTCTTGAGCGCAGCGTCGGTTTCGAGCCACTCACCGGAGGCGACCATTTCGGCGACCGAGGCATGGCGCCGCACTCGCTGGACGAAATTGGTAGGATCGCGGGTTGCGATAGTCCTTCGATCCTCGGCGATCGCCGCTGAAAGCTCCGACGAGACGATCGGGCCCTCTACGAGATAGTCACGAAAATCGCGATAGAAGCCGGTGGGTGCCGCGAGTGCTTCGTCCGCATCGGCGAGTAGGTAGAAGGCGACGTCGAGGGCGACGACTGGATGTTCGCGGATAGCTTCAAGCGGCTCGGTGTTGCTGGCGCAGCCAGGCGAATAGATCACTTCTTCCTGAGCGCCGGCCTTGGTCCCCGTGATTTCGCGGTAAAGCCAGAGCAGGCCATGGCGCACGACACGGTGGCAATGGGCTTCGGCTAGCGTACCCTCCGGGTCGATGCCAGGCAGGGCCGACAGGGCGTCGCGCATCTTGACGATCGCGATTTCAGGCCGGCCCGCGCAATAAGCGGCATGGGCGGTATCGGCGAGCAGCCCGATCGCCATCGCGCGCACCGAAGGCATCTTGTCGAGCGTCGAAGCCTCCCCCTGAGCACGTTCGAACCATTGCTGGGCGGCTGCCCAGTCGCCGAGCGTCGCGGCGCTTATGCCAGCCTCGCGAGCGGTATAGGCCCGTTCGATAGTGTCCTGGCCGCCGGCTTCTGCAGCCGCTGTCAGCAGCGGCCGCCGCGGCATGATCGCGCCTGAGCCAATGGATCTTGGCCCGGGCGCGCGAAATTGCGATGTCGAAGCCGAATTTGTCCTCGGCTTGCGCGAGGCAGGCAAGTGCCCGTTCGGCATCGTCGCCATTCTCGTCGAGGCAAATGGCCCGCGCTATCGCGCAGCGCGTCGCGAGCATGGCATTGCCCCAGCTGATCGCGAGGTCTGCGCAGGCGGCATAATCGCGGGCAGCGGCCTCCCAATCAAACGTGTCGGTTCGCGATTCCTTGAGCCAGCCATGGTTGACGAGGATCGAAATATCGCCTCGCCCAGGCTGGAAGGATGAGAGGACCCGGTCGCGCGTCGCGGGCTCTTCATTATCAAGTCGCTCCAGGATTTCCTTGAACCGAGCGACCGTTCGGACGTTGCCAAGTTGCGCCCCAAACAACACGCCGCTCACATGCGGATCGCCGGCAACGGACTTGAAGTTGCTGTTGGCCGTGGCGAGTTGGGGCGAGATCCCAAGCAGCCGGTCGAACCGAAGTAGTATCTCCAACCAATCGGAAAAGAGCTCGCCGGTGCGCGGATGAAGTAGGAGCTTGGAAAGCGTGAAGCCCTCGATGAGTTCCGGTCCCGTCACATGAAAACGCTCGCGTTCGAAGGCGTCCCAGGCAGCCCGAGCATTCCCGGGAGTGCCATAAGGAAGAAGGACGAGCAACTGGGCCAGTCGCAGCTCGCCGACGCTGCGAGGTCTTGCGGGAAGATCGGCGTGTCGGTTGCGAAGGCCATAAGCTCGCCCAGGAAGGGAGCGAGAAAATCCAGCACCTCGACCGGGCAGGTGATCACACTATGCGCGAAGGCGAAGACGAAGCCACCCTCCTCGCTCCTGAGCGCGTGATGCATCGCTGCGGGCGCATCAAGTACGGAGATGCTCCTGGCCCGGAACATCGCGTCGGCAATGCGGCGATGAACGGCGCGGCATTCTGCGGAGGTGAGCACATCCTCAGCGGCATCTTCGAGCAATGGCGAAACCCGCAGTCGCTTTGTCCGATAGGGCTCGATCCAAGGACCAACGAGTTGGTCGAGCAGAAGGCCGGGAAGCGGTACGATCGGTTCCAGCCCCGCGATCTCTAGGGCAAGGCCGCGGTCGAACCCACCGCGGATCAGGCTAGCGCGCAGCAGCAGCGTCTGTGCGTCGGTCGGAAACGCCGCGATCAGGCGTTGTCGCGCTGCGCGCCGTTCCGCGCCCAGTTCGTCGGGGATCTGCCCGCCCAGGACCGCGCCAATCGATGCCCTTGACCAATTTGCTGACTTGAGATGGAGCAGCGCCGCCATGGTGAGCTGAGGATGGCCGCGTGCCGCAGCGCGATAGACCGCACCGGCGTAGTTGGTATCGCCGCCGGCCAACGCGACGAGTTCGGTAACTTCCTCCTCCGCCAGATACGCGACCTCGACTGCTGAGGGCGCCTCGGGTGCCAGTTGGTAATGGGTAGCCTTGGTCGGTGCGCGATAGCTTGTGATTACCGCAGTACAATCACGTCGCCGAAGGCTGGTGACGACGCGCAGCAGCGCATCACGTACGGCAGGATCGTCGATCTCGTTCACGTCATCCAGAATAAGGTGCGTTGCGGACGTGGCAGCCAGTTCCCCCCGCAGAAGCGACAACCGTGCGGCGGTCTCGGCGGGAGATAAGTTGCGGAAGTCGACGATCGACCACCGCCCTTCACAGCAGTCTGCCACGACGCGCGCGGCGAGCGACTTGCCCAATCCCGTCGCGCCGCTCGCGATCGCAACCCCTGCTGTGCGGCGTGCGGTGTCGAGCGCGGCGACCAAGTCTAATTCGCGGAGCCCGGATCGCGGGAAGAGGTAAGTCGCTCGCCGGTACCAGCAAGGCCGGTCGCGTGAAGGTCGCGCCTGTACCGCCGCCCTGGAACGCCGCCGATAGTTGCTGCAGAGGAACTGCAACAATGGCTGTCTCGTCGATTAGCACGAGGAGATCGGCACGACGCAATTGTCGCGCATTGCCAGTAACCGCCGTCATCAGCAGGCGCTCGACAACCGCCGGCAAAACAGCCCTCCCCGTATGGCTTGAGAGCCGTCTTGCGGATGCAACATATTCGATAAGCCCAGCCTCAAGCTCGTCGCGCATGCCCGCAATGCCCGGTGCGCCACAATCCCAGTGTATGCGCCGGAGGAAATCGCTCCGGAACGCATCGTCGTCCGTCAGTGCTTCGAGATGGGCTTTCGTGGACGGCTCGAGATCGAGCGCTGCCACCAGCGTGCGTAAGGGCCCGACATCGGCTCCCGCCGCGGCCCGGCGCCAATAATGAAGTGCGGCACCTCCTGCGATGCGATGCGCCTTGCTTCGCTCCACGCCGATTTCAGACGTGGTCAGATAGTGGAACGAAACAGCGCGCTTGGGATTGCGGTGCACGAGATCGAAGAAGGAATCGATTGCGGCGCGAACACCTGCCGACTGGAGGGTGATGTTCGCGCGTCCGCCCGTGTCTTTGACTTGGGTTCCTGCGAGCGCGTCACGTGTTGCGACTGCATAGTCTTCGGCCACTTCGAGGTGGAGGATCTCGCCGTCTCCCAAACCCAGCCAGGCCAAGCCTGATGCGTAGAGCTGATAGCCATAACCGCGCAGCGCAGCGGTTGCCTGGCGCGCGACATCACCCTTTGGTGCATCGAGGCTTGGTCCTGACCCGAAAACGCTCGTCAATAAAGCTCCTCCAGCACGGCACACCCCCGGCTCACGCTCGGTCGTCATAAATGCTCGCAAACGCTGTGCTCAGACCTGGATTGCGAGTCTCCCTGAATCGTACAACGGGGAGACGACGTTGCGCTACGAGGAAAGCTTTCCACCTAACCGCAGTCGCTCACCTGGTTTTTCGCGCACTCGAATACCTGTTGAAAAAGACCGCAAGCCGGCTGACGGCCTAGTGCCAACATTTCTCCTTCTCGGCCCAACACCCATGCCACCGGTAGGCCTCGGGCGATGCGGGCACCGCAAGCCATCACAGCGCGAGAACCAGCCACCGCCGTTCATCGCTAAGCCTTTTAGCGATGAACGGCCGCGCCTGGCACGCCGGGTCTGGCGAATCGCTAGATCAAATGCAAACTCGCGACTATGGTGTGAACCAATCCCGCAATGTGCAAAACAGGGTTCGAACACAAGACCTTACATACTCTGCGGACATTAGGCCGAAGGGCCACAATGTGCGATCTGCTTCAAAACTTTTAAAAGAAACAGCCGACAAACCGACGCGCCATGCGCGCTTTATCCTTCCATCTTAATCGGTTGTGTTTGGCAATACTTTTTATTCATCGTCGTTCCTCCTTACGGCTACGATAACATACGAATCTATTCTCTGTGCTACGATTCCGCTTTTGAACGTCGAGTTCCGATGCGCCGTGCAATCTTCCGCGCTCTGCGACGGGGTTAGTCGGCTGCATTGGTGCAGCGCTCGAACCGTCGTGGCGCTCGTCGAGACGGTTTTGCATTTGCTGGCAAAGGAAGCGTTTCGCAGCAATCCGAAGCTGATCCTGCCAGAGCGGCTTGGGCTCGATAACAAACGCCTGGTGATGAAGCCCAGCCTGGAGGTCGAAACCGAATTTCTTCGGCTCGAGTACAACGATTCCAAGACCATCATTCCCGACCTGTATGTTCGCGCGCTCGGCTATGACCTGTTCGTCGAGGTCGCCGTCACCCATTTCGCGGACAGCGCCAAAATCCAGCGCCTCAGGGAACACAAGATCCCCGCCGTCGAAATCGATCTATACAAGCCTCCGCGTGACTCGCTAAGGGTTGCCATCAACGAGGCGGTGCTGAAAACCGCAACGCGTCGGTGGCTCTATCATCCAGGCATCGAAGCTGCGCGGGCCAAGCAAGACGCAGATGAGCTCAAATGGCAGCAAGAACGGGGCAGGCGCGAGGCTGCCGCGACAGCCAAATACCGAAGCTGGGTTGAGCAAACAGCGGCAGCATACAGACAGGCACTGGCGAACCCGGTCGGCCGTGACTTCGTCGTCCCACGCGAGGTCGAGCTTCAAGCGATCGGTCTTGCAAAGTTTGTCGGCCGCGACGTCCCGGGCTTCGCCTGTTTTTCCGAACCGCCGGCGGTATGGCAAGCCATCATCCTGGCCGAGGTCTTTCATGATCGCTGCCTCGGCAACGCTCAGTGCAAAGCCGTGCCGATCGTCAACCATTTGGAAAAACGCCGGCTGATCCAAAAGGCCTTTCTGCGTGTGTCTGGCGAGGTGGCAGACGATGTCACCGCGATCGATGCCCGCTTCGCCCCGGCTTGGAAGGCAGTCGACAATTATCTGAATATTTGCTCGGTGAGGGTGTCCTTATCCCGCAAGGCTTCGGTTTCATACTCGCCCCGGCGTTCGCTAAACCATGGAACGAGAGGACCCTGGCAGCAAACCAAAGAACCACTTTGATTCAGGAGACCGTGCAGCGGGTAGGGTGGATACTTGGCGAGCTTCCCGAAGACGAACGCGCCGGCACAACGGTCGAGCAGTGGCTGCAATCGATCCACCAGGAATCCGGTTTGACGTATGACAGGGCACTGCGGTCGGAGGTCGAGGCGCCCAAGATCATGGGCGAAATCGAAACCATTGTGCAGATGCTGGAAGGAAACGGTCCTCTTTTCTATGGGAGCGCAGGGCTGCCTATCGGCAATGCGATTTCCCGCCGCAAAGCCAAGATGGAAGAACAGGCCGAAGTGCGCCGCCAACGGCAGCTGCTGGAAGCAAGTCGCCTTCGTCACTCGCGGCGGAGCGTCCTCGATGGGAACCTCCTGTTTCGTAACCTGCCGTACTTCATGAAGATCGAAAGGCGACCCACGCGTAGATGCCTACGAGGGCATGCATGTGGACGCGCCGAATAACGACGTAACCATCACTAACGTAACGACCGGGCAGAAGATTGTTGGCCGCTTCGCCTACCACAACGAGCTGAAACGGCCGGAGCTTATTTTCTGCTTTTGCCTCTCTATGGCTTATGATGACGGTTTGCGAAAATTCGGGGGAGCGCGCATAGAAATTACCGATGAGCAGGCATTGCGCGACCGCATCGCTGGCGCCTTATTGCGCCGAAGCCGTTACCGGCTCGATCGACCATTGTTGCGAGCCGACCGGATCACCTACTACCGAACTGATGCCGCCGTGGCCGAAGGGGTCGATATCAAGAACCCGACACACCTTCCTTTTTTGAAGCGCGATACCTACGCTGCGGAGCAGGAATACAGATATGTCTTTGCAAAGCGGGGAGGTTACGAGCTCAATCAGGTCATCGTGAACAGGCATCATGAGCGCAACGCCGACATTGGCAAATTGGAGGCTGACGAGATTACGGTTCGCATCGGCTCCATCCGAGATATTGCAAAGGTGAGGGCCGCCTGAGCTATCATTTGCATAGACTTGAACCTCTCACGCGCAGCTACGCTTTCATCACCACCCGGATGGGAGTTTGTGGTCTGCACAATCCCTTCGCCGTGCCCTGCGATCTCAAGTGCGAGATGCCGCGACGTCTAGTTGAGGCCGGCGAGCCATTTCTAAAAAAAGGCCCCGTGACAGAGGGGCCTCTGAATTATATCCAGCGTCGCTGACAAACCGTGGCATAGCGTAGACGAGATCAGCATAGGAAATGCCCTTCGTGATGGCCCCTTAAAGGCCTCATGAAGATCTACGCATACTGCCTCAACATCGAACAGGGCATTGCCCTAGGAAATCCGCCAGATGCCCTGCGGGTGAAATGCGAAAAACGGTCTACCATCCTTGGGTGGCTCTTCGGTAGGAACCCGTCGAGGTTCAGATATTGGGGTGGACTGTTCACCGATAGTGATGGGGTGGACGCCCCCTCGACGGCATCGATGTGCCAGAATGGTGGTGTTTGACAGCCACCGTAAGAGAGGGAGCGTCCACAATGGAAGTTAACACGATCGGGTTGGACCTAGCGAAGAATGTGTTTCAGGCGCATGGAGCCGATGCGGCGGGCGCCATTGTTTTCCGCAAGCAACTGCGACGCGACAAGGTGCTTGCGTTTCTCGCTGGGCAGCCGGCCTGCTTGGTCGCCATGGAGGCCTGTTCTGGGGCGCATCACTGGGCGCGCGAGATCGGCAAGCTCGGGCACACCGTTCGTCTGATCCCGCCATCCTATGTGAAGCCTTTCGTGAAGCGGCAGAAGAACGACGCCGCCGATGCCGAGGCGATCTGCGAGGCCGCGCAGCGGCCGACCATGCGCTTTGTCGCCG
>NZ_JAMYVK010000053.1:0-43434 GCF_040323975.1 Mesorhizobium sp. M0019
TGGGCAGGATGGTTCCCGGCGGATAGTCGCCGCGCACGATCCTCAGCCCGATTTCGTTGGCGAGCGAGGCGTGCACACTCGAGCCGGGAAAGTGTGCGGCATCGGCACGCCGAACGACGGCCGGCCGCTCAGCCTCGGCCTTGAATTTGGCGGGTCGCTTTTTTGATGTCGCGTCCGGCATTGGTATTCCCCGGCAACTGCTTGTCGAAAGCCTGAACTCAGGGCACGACAAAGCAGCGGCCTACGCTCCAAAGCAGCGTCGCCTCGTGCGTTTTGTATGGACAGTGCGAACGGGGCGCCCGTCGAAGGGCGCCCCGAAATTGCGAACCTACTTCTGGATGCAGGTGTCGACGGTGTCCTTGGTGCATTCGTCGAGGCCGGTGAACACCGGATCGGCGACTGGCTTGCCGTCGACCAGGTCGATCATCACCGAGGGCGCCTTGTAGCCCATCTCGAACGGCCGCTGGCCAACCAGCGCGGTCACCAGCCCGTCACGAGCAATCGCCACCTCGTCGCCGATCGTGTCGGCGGCGCCGATGACGAAGGCGTTGCTGGCGATCTTGTCGGCCATCGGCTTGAACAGGTCGCGGTAGGGCTGCGGAGCACCGAACAGCGGCCAGCCGCCCATGATGCCGAAGGCGTCGAGATCGGGATTGGCGGCGAGGATGTCGGTCATCGCCTGCACGCCCTTGGCGCCGTCGTCATTGGTGAACACCGGGCAGCCGGCAACTTCCGTCCAGCCGCCTTCGCCCGCCAGCGCCGCGAGGCCGTCCTTGCCCGACAGCGCGTCACGCATGCCCTGCGCGCGGCGCAGGATGTTGTCGGCGGCCGGATTGCCTTCGATGGTGCAGATCTTGCCGCCATTCGGCTTGGCCTTCTTGATGTATTCGCCGATCTTGTGACCCATCAGGTAATTGTCGGTGCCGAGATAGGTCTTGCGCAGCGCCGCATCTTCCTTGCTGAGGTCGGCGTCGAGGGTCATGATCGGGATCGACGGATTGGCGCTTTTGATCGTCTGCGCGATCAGCGGCGCGTTCGATGGCGAAATCGCCATTGCCACCGTATCGGGCTTGCTCAGCATGTCCTGGACGATCTGGGCTTCACCGGCCTCATCCGAGGTCGATGCCGGTCCGGTGTAGAAGCACTCATATTCCGAGCTGGCGTTTTCCTTGTTCCATTTCTCGCAACCCTGGTGGATGGCCTCGAAGAATGGATTGTCGAGACCCTTCACCACGATGACGAGCTGTTTCTTGGCCATAGCCGGCCCGGCACCCAACGCCATGACGGCGGCGGCAGCGAGCAATAGTGATTTCCTCATGTCAGTCCTCCCTTTTGAAACAAACGGACACCGCGTGCCCGCCACACACAGACCGACCCGGAGCAAGATGACAGAGGACGTCGCACTCGTGTCGCCAAGCCAGGTCGATAAGCATTTTCATATTCAGTCTCAGACCGGCACCGACAGATATCGCTGGTTACCAAATCCCTGACCGACAAACCCTCACCGATTCCTTCCGGCAACCCGGTGCCTCGGCGCAAGCTCCTCCGACACTTAGCTAATATCGCCTTGTCACCGACGTCAATGCTATTTGTCCTACAAAACTGATTTTTCGAAAGAAGCCGTGGTTGACGCCAAGGAGGCTTATGCGTAAATGGGCAAAATCGCTGCTTCCGGGAGGAACTGGGGAGAGCGAATGGCCGCGGCAGAACCGCAGGCCGCAAAGCACGGGGAGGCAAGAAGGCTGGTGGCGGTTCTCGAACTCACCAACATCTCGAAGCATTTTGGCGCCATCCAGGCGGTCAACGACGTTTCGTTGTCGATCGAGGCCGGACAGGTTGTCGGCCTGATGGGCGACAACGGCGCCGGCAAGTCGACGCTGGTCAAGATGATCGCCGGCAATTTCCCGCCGAGCCATGGCACGATGCAGATGGACGGCAAGGAGCTGATCCTGCACAAGCCGGTCGAGGCGCGCCAGCACGGCATCGAAATCGTCCATCAGGACCTGGCACTGTGCAACAATCTGACGGCCGCCGCCAACGTCTATCTCGGCCGTGAATTGCGCCGCGGCCTCGGGCCGCTTCGCATCCTCGACTATGCCGCGATGTACAAGCGTGCCGGCCAGATCTTCGCCGAGCTGAAATCCGAAACCCGCCCGCGCGACCTGGTCAAGCAAATGTCGGGCGGCCAGCGGCAGGCGGTGGCGATCGCCCGCACCATGCTTTCGCAGGCCAAGATCGTGCTGATGGACGAGCCGACGGCGGCGATCTCGGTGCGCCAGGTCGCCGAGGTGCTGAACCTGATCCGCCATTTGCGCGACCAGGGCATCGCCGTCGTGCTGATCAGCCACCGCATGCCCGACGTCTTTGACGTCGCCGACCGCGTCATCGTCATGCGGCGCGGCCGCAAGGTCGCCGACAAGACGATCGCATCGAGTTCGCCGGAAGAAGTCACCGGGCTCATCACCGGCGCCATCGAACAGGTATGATTGACGCCTCAACCATGAGTAAAAAAGGTCGATAATGGCAGTCACCCTTGATCAGACGATCGCGCACAAGCAGCACACCTTGCTGAGCAAGGTGTTTGCCAGCCAGACCTTCTGGGTGGTGATCGCGGTCATCCTCGCCTGCCTGTTCCTGTCGGTGGCAACGGATTCCTTCGCCACGACGAAGAACCTCTACAACATCACCCGCAACGTCACCTTCGTCGCCATCGTCGCGCTCGGCATGACCTTCGTCATCATCACCGGCGGTATCGACCTGTCGGTCGGCTCGGTGCTTTGCCTGTGCTCGATGGTGCTGGCCGTGACCATGCATGCCGGCTACGGCATCGAGATCGGCATTGCCGCTGCGATCGCCACAGCGCTGATCATCGGCGCCTTCAACGGAGTTCTGATCGCCTATCTCGGCTTTCCGCCTTTCGTGGTGACGCTCGGCATGCTGTCGATTGCGCGCAGCCTAGCCATGGTCGCCTCCAACAACACCGTCGTCTTCCAGTTCGGGCCGGATCACGACAAGCTGCTGGCGCTGGGCGGCGGCGCCTGGGTGTTCGGCATCGCCAATCCGGTGCTTTACATGATCGTGCTGGCGTTGATCACCGGCTTTGTGCTGCGCTGGACGAAATTCGGCCGGCACATCTTCGCCATCGGCGGCAACGAGCATGCGGCAACGCTGACCGGCGTTCCGGTGCGCCAGATCAAGGTCGTCGTCTACATGATCTCGGCAATGGCGGCTGGCCTTGCCGGCATCATCCAGACCGGCTGGCTGGGCGCGGTCACCACCAATCTCGGCAACGGCATGGAGCTTCAGGTGATCGCCGCCACCGTCATCGGTGGCGCCAACCTGGCCGGCGGCATGGGCACAGCCTTCGGCGCGGTCGTCGGCGCGGCGCTGATCGAGGTCATCCGCAACAGCCTCGGCCTGCTCGGCATCAATGCCTTCTGGCAAGGGGTGTTCATCGGCGGCGCCATCCTGCTCGCCGTGCTGTTCGACCGCATCCGTAATTTCAGGCGCAACGACTGACGTTCAAGCGCAGCCTCCCCCTTCTCCCCTTGTGGGAGAAGGTGTCGCCGAAGGCGACGGATGAGGGGTGCTCCAGCTTGGCATCGCCTCATTTCTTCCAACACCCCTCAACCGTCTCGGCGCTAGCGCGCCGATCCACCTTCTCCCACAGGGGGAGAAGGGGACGCGCTCCTATCGCCGAGTCTGAAAATCCGCGGTGCGGCGCGTGGCCGGCGCCCGGACGTGCGCATCGGTCTTGACGCAAGCCCGAACTGAGCCGCACAATCGCTCGCAGCAGGCGAAGGGAGGCCAGTCGCCTGCGGGAGGATATACCCATGACGGAAGCGATCAGGCTCTACTGGGGCCGGTTCGGACATGTTTCTGTCCTGAACGTCGCCAGCGACTTCGTCACCCATGCCCATGTCGAGGCGCATATCATCATCTGGCTGGAAGGCACCGCCGGCGAGATGACCATCGGCCGCGAGACGGTGCGGCTTGGACCGGGCACCGCCGCCGGCATCAATTCCTTCCAGCCGCACAGCCACGCTCTGTCCCGCGACGGCACGCCCGGCCTGTTCCTCGCCTTTTACATCGATCCGGACTGGGCTCGAAGGCGCCGCGAGCTGCCTTCCTCCGCGCCGCTGTTCTCCACCCCGGCAATCACGCTCGAGCCTTGGCTGCACAAGGCAGCGGCCAACCTTCTCGATCATCTCAGCGACAATGAGAGCATCGAGGACATCGCCAACTACGAGATCGAGCGCTTCATCGACAGCGTACTCGACGCCGCCGATGCCTCCGCACCGCAGACGGTGCGCGCCCGCGTCAACACCATGCAGGATTTCCGCGTCCGCAAGGCGATCCAGCTGATGAAAGCCAATGTCTGCGAGCGTATCTGCTTCGACGACGTGGCGCGCAGCGTCGGCCTGTCGCGGCCGCATTTCTTCGCGCTGTTCAAGGAACAGACCAATCTGACGCCCAACGTCTATTGGAACACGCTGCGCATGGAGGAAGCGGTGCGGCAATTGCAATGGTCGCAGGAGCCGCTGATCTCGGTCGCCTGCAATCTCGGCTTCACCACGCAAGGCAATTTCTCGCGCTTCTTCCGCGACCATGTCGGCGTCCCGCCGACGCTTTACCGCGAGGCGGCGCGGGCGATCAGCTGAGCGCCCGTTTTTTCAGACTATTTGATAGGCGTTCAAGACGCATTGATAAGCGCTGCCGAGCCTGCCGCCCTACCCTCCCAAGCAGCTGATTTGCAAGGGAACGATCATATGGCGAAAGTCACCATCTCCAGTGTCATCGACGCGCCGGTCGAAAGGGTCTGGGCGCGCATACGCGACTTCAACGGCCTGCCGACCTGGCACCCGCGCATGGTCGAAAGCCATATCGAAGACGGCAAGGATGCCGGCACGATCGGCTGCGTGCGCAATTTCCAGCTCGCCAGCGGCGCCCGCCTCCGCGAAAAGCTGCTCGATTTCTCCGACGAGAATTTCCTCGTCAGCTACTCCATCCTGGAGACGCCGCAGCCGCTCACCAACCACAAGTCGACGCTGCAGTTGCGGCGGGTGACCGACGGCGACCGCACCTATGCCGAATGGACCGCCAGCTTCGACGCCGCTCCCGAGGAAGCCGATAAATTGGTCGAAGGCATGGGCGCCAATGTTTTCCAGGGCGGGTTCAACGCCCTGAAGAACCACTTTGCCGGCCAGAGTTGAATGACGGACTAAGCCCGAAAAAGGGAGCGTTCCATGGCGCTTGCACTGCAGACTTTCGCGACGGTGAAGGACGCCGGCGCGGCGCTGAAAGCCGCCGGCACCCGCTATCTCGGTGGCGGCACGCTGGTCGTGCGCGCCGTCAATGAAGGCGACGTGTCGATCTCCGGTTTCGTCAGGTCGACCGACCCGGCGCTGTCAATTATCCGCATTTCCGGCGGCGAGGTCCGCATCGGCGCTTCGGTGACCATGGCGGCGGTCGCCCGTCACCCGGATCTCACCCCCCTTGCCCACGCCGCGCGCGCCGTCGGCGGCCCGGCGATCCGCAACATGGCGAGCGTCGGCGGCAATCTCTTCGCGCCAACGCCTTACGGCGATTTCACCGTTGCGCTGCTGGCTTTGGATGCAACCGTCAACACCGGCGACGGCGAACTCCCGATCGAAACCTTCCTGGCGAAACGCGAAAGCAACCACGCCATCGTCACTGCGGTCGGCTTCACGCTTCCGAAGGAAGGCGGCTTTCGCTTCCTGAAAGTGTCGAGGGTCAAGCCAAAGGGCATTTCGGTGCTGAGCATCGCGACCGTGCTGGAGCACGCACCGGACGGCACTGTGTCGTCCGCGCGGATCGCGCTCGGCTGCATGGCCGACCGGCCGATCCGTGCCAGGGCGGCGGAGAAGGCCCTGATTGGCCGGGAACTCACGAGCGAGGGCATCGCACCGGCACTGGCTGTTGCCCGCGACGGCACTTCGCCGCGAACCGATCCCATCGCCAGTGCCTGGTATCGCAACGAAGTCCTGCCGGTCCATCTCGGCCGGCTGCTGCTCGCCTGAAAGACCGTGGCGCGTATGTCCGCCTGGCTGCGGCGAAAGGAGTAAAAAGATGGCAAAGGTCCCGGTTCAGTTCACGCTCAATGGTGCGGAGAAAGCCGAGTTCATCGACAGCGGCACAACGCTGCTTCACGCGCTGCGCGACAAGATCGGCGACACCTCGCCGAAGGGCGGCTGCCACCAGGGCACTTGCGGCGCCTGCTCGGTCATCATCGATGGCGAGCTCAGGCTGTCCTGCCTGACGCTGGCCGAGACCTGCAACGGTGCGACCGTCACCACCACCTCGGGACTGGCGGATGGCGGCGTGCTGCATCCGCTGCAACGCGCTTTCCTCGACGCCTTCGCGACCCAATGCGGTTTCTGCACGCCGGGCATGATCATGGCCGCCAAGGTGCTGCTCGACCAAACCCCGAACCCCAGCCGCGAGGATGTGGTCGAGGCACTGTCCGGCAATATCTGCCGCTGCACCGGTTACGAGCCGATCATCCAGGCAGTTCTGACCGCCGCGCGCTCCAATTCGCAGAACGCGGCTTGAGGGGAGTTAAGAAAATGGAACTCCGCAAGAGCTATTTCGCCGACCAGCGCAAGGACGATCTGCACGAGATCGGCCAGCCGCGGCCGCGTTCGGATTCGCCCGGCCATGTCACCGGCAAGACCGCCTATTTCGCCGACCGCAATTTTCCCGGCATGCTGCACCTGAAGATGGTGCGCAGCCCGCATCATCACGCCCGCATCCGCAGCATCGATACGTCAGAGGCGGAAAAGCACCCCGGCGTCGTCAAGGTGCTGACCGCCAAGGATGTGCCGCACAATGTCTACACCATCCTGATCCTGATCCAGATCGGGCCGGAGGACGAGACGGTGCTGGCCGACGGCAAGGTGCGCTGGAAGGGCGAGGCCGTGGTGGCGGTGCTGGCCGAGACCGAGCGCGCCGCGCAGCAAGCCGCCGCCAAGGTCAAGGTCGATTACGAGGTGCTGCCCGCCGTCTTCGACATGGAGGAAGCGCTGAAGCCCGGCGCGCCGATCGTCAATGAGTACCATGGCCGGAACTACTATCTCTACGATAGCGGCGAATGCCGCAAGGTGCGCTTCGGCGATGTCGAGGCAGGCTTTACAGGAGCCGACCACGTGCTCGAACAGACCTACCAGTCTTCACCGATCGAGCATGCGCCGACCGAAACGACCGGCTGCATCGTCGCGCCGGAGGGCAACGACCGCTTCACCTGCTACACCAACACGCAGGCGATGTTCTTCACTCTCGATAACGCCTCGATCATCCTGCGGATGCCCGGCAACAAGCTGCATTTCGTCGGCGGCACTGTCGGCGGCGGCTTTGGCGGCAAGGTCGACGTCATCGTCGAGCCGATCGCCATCCTTGGCGCCAAAATAACAGGACGACCGGTCTGTTTTATCTACAGCCGCGAGGAAGAGATGCAGATTTCCTCGCCGCGCGCCGCCGAGAAAGTCGTCATCAAGGACGGCGTCATGAACGACGGCCGCATCGTCGCGCGCAAAGTGACCGGCTACACCGACGCCGGCGCCTATTCGCGCCATTCGCCCTACGGCGCGCAGAAGGGCGCCGGGCATTATCCCGGCCCGTATACGATCCCGAATGTCTGGATCGACACCTACTGCGTCTACACCAACCGCACCCCGTCCTCGGCGATGCGCGGTTTCGGGGTTACCATCGGCGATTTCGCGCTGGAGGTGCAGATGGACAAGCTCGCCCGGCTGATCGGCATGGACCCGCTCGAATTCCGTTTCATCAACGCCTATCGCGATGGCGACATGAAAGCACATCGGCAGCCGACCGAGGGTGCTGCGCTGATCGAGTGCATGCAGGAAGCCTCGCGCGCCGCCAACTGGCCCGTGGCAGAAAAATTCATGGCGATGTCGTCTTACGCGAAGGGAGTTTGAGATGGCGATCAGGCGCGGACGCGGAGTCGCCGCGATCAATTATCCGACCGGCATGAATCTCGGCGGCGACCCGACGCAGGCGCTGGTCCATTCGACGCCGACCGGCAATTTCATGGTGACGCTGTCGAGCGTCGATCTCGGCCAGGGCATGAAGCAGATCATGGCGCAGATCTGCGCCGAGACGATCGGCGTGCCGACCGACCGTGTCGTCGTCGACACCGCCGACACCGACACCGGCCCGCATTGCATGGGCACCTTCGCCTCGCGCGGCACGCACCGCGCCGGCAACGCCGTCATCCAGGCGGCCAGGGAAGCCCGCCAGGTGATGCTGGAAGTGGCGGCCGAGGAGCTGGAAGTGAACGCGTCGGATCTCGAGACCGACGGCCAGGGCAACATCCTGGTCAAGGGCGCGCCGCAGAAATCGATCTCGATCTTCGATGTCGCGCTGTCGGCGCATTTCAAGCGCGGCCGTTCGATTTCCGGCCGCGGCATGTTTTTGATCCCGCGCTCCTATCCGGAAAAGGAAACCGGCGCGATGAAGCCGTCGACCTGCTATGCGCATGCCTGCACGGTGGCCGAGGTCGAAGTCGACGACGAGACCGGCGAAGTCACCGTGCTGACGGTGAAGAACGTGTTCGAGATCGGCCGCGCGCTGAACCCGAAAATGGTCGAGCAGCAACTCGTCGGCGGTTCATGGATGGGCATCAGCCATGCGCTCTACGAGACGACCGAACCCTATTACCCCAACCGCGACCATGGCGGCACCGACTTCAACCAATATCTGATGCCGGGTCCTGGCGATCTTGCCGAAACCGAGATCATCGTGCTGGAACGGCCCTCGGCGGACGGGCCGTATGGCGCCAAGGGGCCGGGCGAAATGTGCGCCAACCCGCAGATCCCGGCGGTCGCCAATGCCGTCTTCGACGCCGTCGGCGTGCGCATCGACACGCTGCCGATCACGCCGGAGCGCATCCTGCGGGCGCTGAAGGCGCAAGCCCCGAACTGAGTGCTGGAAATGCCCAAGAGAAGCGCCGAGACAGTCGCGACTTCGCCGGAGGCGGTGGCGTCCCGCCTCGCCGCCTCGCGCTATCTCGCCGATGAAAGCCTGGCCACCGCAATCTTCCTGGCGATCAGGCTGGGTAAGCCGCTGCTGCTCGAAGGCGCGCCCGGCGTCGGCAAGACCGAAGCGGCGAAGGCGACAGCCGAACTGCTCGGGCGCGATCTGGTGCGGCTGCAATGCTACGAGGGCATCGACGCCGCACATGCGCTCTACGAGTGGAACTACCAGCGCCAGCTGCTCGCCATCCGCCATGCCGGCGAGCACGAGATCGACATCTATGACGACCGCTTCCTGATCGCGCGGCCGCTGCTGCAGGTGCTGAAGGCACCGGAAAAACGCGTGCTGCTGGTCGACGAGATCGACCGGTCCGACCATGAATTCGAAGCGCTGCTGCTGGAATTCCTCTCCGATTTCCAGATCAGCATTCCCGAGCGCGGCACCATCCGCGCGACGGCGCAGCCGATCGTCATCCTGACCTCGAACCGCACCCGTGAACTGGCCGAAGCGCTGCGGCGGCGCTGCGTCTACCACTGGATCACCTATCCCGACGCCGGGCGCGAAGCCGAGATCATCATGCTGCGCGCCGGCGATGTCGCCGAGGCCACGGCGCGCGCCGTGGCTGCTGCCGTGCGCGACATTCGCGCGCGTCCGTTGGCCAAGCCACCAGGCATCGCCGAGGCGGTCGAATGGGCCAACGCCGCGACCATCCTCGAAAAGGGCGGCAGCCCGTGGCCGGAAGCGTTTCGCCGCGCCATCGGCGTGCTGATCAAGGACGAGGAGGATCTATCCTGCATCGCGCCGGAGCTCGGCAAGATTGTCGAGGAGGCGCTGGCGTGAGCCGGGAAGTCGGCAATCCCCTCCTCCCGTCCATTCCGCAACGTTGGCGGGACAGCACCCCCCTCTGTCCTGCCCTCTTTGCCACCACTTGGCATCTCCCCCTCAAGGGGGGAGATCAGATGTCATCCCGGCTTTCGCTAAACTCCAACATTGCAGAAATGAGCGGAGCGTCAAAGCTGCCAATCTCCCCCCTTGAGGGGGAGATGTCCGGTAGGACAGAGGGGGGCGCGAAGGAATGATGCGGGGAGAAAGCTTGCCGCGCGCCGCAACCCCAATGCTCGGCTTCGGCCGGCTGCTCCGCCGCTATGGCTTTGCTGTCGCGCCGGAGCAGGTATTAGACTTCATGCAGGCAGTAACCCTGCTCGGTCCCCGTTCGATGGCCGACATCCGCGAGGCCGCCCTCGCCACGCTGGCGCCGCCGCCCGACCGCCGCGACGAATTCGAGGCGCATTTCCGGAGCCATTTCTATGGGGATGCCGCGGCGCTGGTCGAAGGCGACGCCGACGAGGAAGCCCGCATCAAGGACGACGGCAAAACCAGCAAACAAGAAATCGAAGTGGTCCACCAGGAGGAAGGCGGCGAACTGTCTTCGGCCAGCGAACAGTTGAGCGTCCGCGAGTTCCAGCGTGACAGCGACGGGCTTGCCGCCTTCCGCCGCAAGCTCGCCACCGCCTTGCCCGCCCGCCGCTCCTTCCGCACCGTGCGCACGAATGCCCGCGGCAAGCTCGACCTGCGCCGCTCGCTGCGCGAAATCGTCAGTGCCGACGGCGATATCCCCTCGCCGCTGCTGCGCCGGCGGCAGACAGTGCCGCGCAAGCTACTCATGCTGATCGACGTGTCCGGCTCGATGAAGCTCTACACATCAGACTATCTCAAGCTGGCACACGCGGCGGTGCAAGGGGCCGACCGGGCGGAGGTCTTCACTTTCGGCACACGGCTGACCCGCATCACCTCGGCGCTGCGCATTCGCGACCGCAATCAGGCGCTGGCCCGCGCCGCTGCCCAGGTCGACGACTGGGACGGCGGCACCCGTATGGGACCGACGCTGCTCGCGTTTCTATCGGTGCCGCGCTTCTCCGCCTTTGCACGCGGGGCGGCGATCATCATCCTGTCCGATGCGCTGGAGCGCGGCGATCATGCCGAGCTGGAGACCGCGATGCGCCGGCTGAGCGCCCGCGCCTTTCGGCTTTCGCTGGCGACGCCGTTGGCCGGCGACCCGCGCTTCCGGCCGGCAACGGCAGCGCTTCGCACCGTCCTGCCAGTGCTCGACGATCTGGTCGACGGCTCCTCGATCGCCGGTCTCACCGAGTTCATCCTGTCGCTCGCCCGCCCAGCTCCGGCGGCCGCGGCAATCTGGAAAAGGGTTTCGTGATGCAGAAGGCGATCGACGCGCATTTCCACATCTGGCGCCGAGAGGACCAGCCCTGGCTGCGCGGGCCGATGGTGCCGCGCATCTTTGGCCCCTACGAGCCGATCCGCCGCGATTATCCGATCGAGGAATTCCTCGCCGACCAGCAAGGTTCGGGTGTCGAGAAGGCGGTCTATGTGCAGACCAACTGGGCGAAGGAGGATTTCGAGAACGAGGTCGCCTTCCTGCAGAAGACCGCGGAAGAAACCGGCTGGCCGCACGCCATCGTCGGCTATGCCGACATGACGGTGGACGACGTGCGTCACCAGATCGACCGGCTGATCAAATACCCTCTGCTGCGCGGCGTGCGCATGCAGCTGCACTGGCACGGAACGCCGGCCTTCCGCTTCGCCGCCTCGGCCGATCAGGTCATCGACCCCAAGGTGCGGGCCAATGTCGCGCGGCTGAAGGATTACGGCCTGTCCTTCGACCTGCAGCTTTTCCCCGCCCAGATGAAGGACGGGCTGACGCTCGTCGGCGACAACTCCGAGACGAATTTCATCCTCACCCACGCCGGCATGCTGACCGACATGGAGCCGGAGACCACCGAGGCGTGGAAGTCCGGCCTGCGCACGCTGTCAGCGGCGCCCAACCTCTATGCAAAGCTGTCCGGCCTCGGCACCTTCGTCCACCGCAACGACCCGGCGCTGATCAGCTATATCGTCGACAACGCCATCGACATCCTCGGCAGCAATCATCTGATGTTCGGCTCGAACTTCCCGATCGAGAAGCTGTGGACCAGCCATGCCGAGCTGATCAAGGCGCATCGAGAGGCGGTGGCGAAACACGGCGCGGCGGCCGAGGCGGATATCTTCTGGAACACGGCGGAGAAGGTATATCGGCCGGTGTGAGGCGCATCCCTTCTCCCCTTGTGGGAGAAGGTGGATCGGCGCGCAGCGCCGAGACGGATGAGGGGTGCTGGAATAAACTCGGCGGAGAAAATCCCAGCGATTTGAAGCGCTTACGTCTCCAATGCCGCGATCCGTCCAACACCCCTCATCCGACCGAGCTTCGCTCGGCCACCTTCTCCCACAAGGGGAGAAGGGAAGGCGCCGCGCCGCGCCTCGCCTCACCTCACCTCGAACTGCGGATCGACCGGTATCTGCATCGCGGTGACCATCTGGTTGGTCTGCCCGGCCAGCCCGATGATCGAGACCAGCTCGCCATGCTGCGCGTCGGTCATGCCTTTGGCCCGCGCTGCGGCGGTGTGCGAGTGGACGCAATAGGAGCAGCCATTAGCGGTCGAGACGGCGATGTAGATCATTTCCTTGGTCAGCGGGTCGATGGCGCTGTCAGCGACCATTACCGCCTTGAGCTGTTCCCAGACCCGCTTCAGCGACGCCGGATCATTGGCCAGCCCGCGCCAGAAATTGTTGACGAAGTCGGATTTGCGCGTCGCGCGGATGTCGTCGAACACAGCCTTCACGGCGGGAATCGCCTCGACGTCGGCATCGGTCAGAAGTTTCGTCGTGGCCATGGCTTGGTCCTTTCGTTTGGATCGTTATGCGAGGTCGTTGAATCAGGTCGGGAGAAAAGGCGGCTAACCGCCTTGGATGAATCAGCAATTGACGCGCTGAGGCAAGATCGTAAGGCTGGCCGAGGCCCCTCACCTTCGTCATCCCTGGGCGAAGCAGGAGCGAAGCTCCGTCGCGGAGACCCTGGGATCCATGCCGTGACCTCTGCCGATGGGTGCAGCGGAGCAGGATGCTGCACCGCTGCAGCGATCGGATGTCGCGGCATGGATCCTGTGGTCTGCGCCGCATCGCTTCGCTCCTTGCTTCGCCCCAGGATGACGAATGGATTGGCGACTCGGCCAATTGTCGAAGTACGCATCTGCCAGAAACCTAATGCACCGCCGCATACATGATCTTCTCCTCCGTCGCCTCCGCAGGCGAGAACTCCTCGACGATGCGGCCTTGCCGGCAGACCAGGATGCGGTCGGACAGGTTCATGATCTCCGGCAGGTAGGACGAGATGACGACGACGGCCAGGCCCTCGTCGGCCAGTCGGTTGATGATCTGGTGGATCTCGGCGATGGCGCCGACATCGACGCCGCGCGTCGGTTCGTCGAAGATGACGATGCGCGGCTTCTGCACCAGCCCCTTGCCGATCACCACCTTCTGCTGGTTGCCGCCGGAAAGCTCGACCACCCGGGCATTGTCGTTGATCGCCTTGACGTTCAGTGTCTTGGTCCATTTGGCCGACAGCGTCCGCATCTCCTGTGCATTGATCACCCAGCCCTTTTCCCGCCCCGCTGCCAAAAAGCCGCCGAACAGGTTCTCGGGAATGTCCATCGTCTCGAAAATCCCCTCGCTCTTGCGATCTTCGGTGACATAGACGATGCCGTCCGCCACGGCCTCGCTCGGCACGAGATAGCGGACCGGCCGATCGTGCAGCTCGATAGTGCCGCCGCGCAGGAAGTCGCGCTTGTAGATGCCGGAGACGATCTTGAACGTCTCGGTGCGGCCCGAGCCGATCAGCCCGAACACGCCGGTGATCTGGCCCTCGAAGATCGAGAAGGAATTGTTGCGCACGACATTGCTCATCGAGATGTCCTGTACCGACAGCACCTTCCTGCCGGCCCTGCGCAGCCTGGCCTCGTCGCGCTGGCTGTAGAGCTGTCCCGAAAGCGTGCGCCCGACCATCGCCGCGACGATCCTGTCGCGATCGAAAGCGGCGGTATCGTCGGTGATCACCAGCTCGCCGTCGCGCAGGATGGTGATGCGGTCGGCGATATCAAGCGCCTCTTCGAGCGCATGGCTGATGAAGACGATCGACACACCCCTTGCCTTGAGCCGGCGGATCAGCGCGAAGAAGTGCCGCTTTTCCTCTGGCGTCAGCGTCGCCGTCGGCTCGTCGAAGATGATGATCTCGGCATTGTGGTGGACGGCGCGTGCAATTTCGACCATCTGCCGCTTGGCCGCGCCCAGCGTCGCCACCATGGCATTGGGGTCGACGGGAAAATTCAGCGACTGCAGGAACTGCTGCGCCGAGATGTAGGTGCCGCGCAGCCGGTTGAGAAAGCTTTCCGTGCCGAGATAAAGGTTCTGCGCCACCGTCATCGACGGCACCAGGCTGGTCTCCTGGAACACCATGGCGATGCCGGCCTCAAGTGCCGCATGCGGCGAGGCGTAGGCGATCTCCTGCCCCTTGTGGAACATCTTTCCCGATGTCGCGTCGACGACGCCGGCGATGATCTTGGTCAGCGTCGATTTTCCCGCGCCGTTCTCGCCGAGCAGCGCGTGAATCTCGCCCTTGCGCAGCTCGAAGCTGATATTCTTCACCGCGGGCACGCCGCGATAGGTCTTGGTCACGTTCTCCAGGCGGACGATCGGTTCCATCAGCGATGCCCTCCTGGAGCCAGGTCGATAGCCAGCAGGCAATCGCCGCCTTTCGAGGCAATGAACAGGCGACCGTCTTTCTCCGCCACGCTGCAGATGCCGTGGCGCGTGCCGTTGGCGCGGCTGTGCAGGCTGTACTGCGGCCGCATGTCCCGATCGAGCCTGACCACCAGCCCGTAGGAGCGGCTCGGCGACCATGGCTTGTGCATGCCCATGGTGCGGATGCCGCCGCATTGCAGCGGCTCGAGGAAGCTGCGGTTGGAGGCGAGTGCCGGCGCGATCCAGTGCTGCGGCGGCACTTGCGCCAGCATGTCGTTTCGATAGTGCTTTTCCTGCAGCACGAATTCGATCAAACGGTTGCGGGGCGCAAACAGTGCCAGCCAGGCGCCGCCATCGGCGGCAGGCGATAGCCGCGCGGGATAGCCGGGAAGATGCGCCAGCACTGTCGAGCGGCTGCCTGTCGCGCCGTCGAAGCGGATAAGTTGGTGCCGCCAGCTCTCGCTGACCAGCACATCCTTGCCTGTTGGATGCAGCCCATAGGGAAAGGCGATGTCACCGGCGAGCTTGCGGAATTCGCTGCCTGCCGGATCGCGCTTCCACAGCGAACCCGACGCACCCTTCTTCATCAGATCGGCGGCCCATTGCGACGGCCCGTGGTCGGCCGAGCCATTGGCCAGCCAAAGCGTGCCATCTTCTGCGTAGACGAGTGCCGTTATGCAGCGGATCTCGGCCGGCAGGGCGGCCTCCTTGGCTGCAATCAACAGCCTGCCGCTTTCGAGCCCAACCGTCAGTTCGCCGGCGGGCGAGCGCGCGAGCGCGGTGACTGCGGCCGGAAATGTCTCGACCAGAACAGGCGCGCCACCGGCGGTGACCGCGTAGACGGCATTGCCGCTGGACGCCAGCAGCCGGCCGTCGGCGACCAGCAGATTATCGGGCTCGAGCAGTTCGGCGAAGGCCGCAACATCGTCCAGCAGCGTGTTCGGCCTGAAGGCGCCGTCGAGCGGCGGGATGGTCACCGCCTTGCCGCGGAAGATGTCGAGGATCGGGTCCAGCATCATGCCTTCGCCCCCCAGTAGGAAGCGGGGCTGGTCCAGTTCGGGTCGGCCCCGGCAATCCGGTAGCGGCCGATGCGGTTGTTGAGAATACCGCCGACGAACAGAAAACCCTTGTGCTCGCGCATCGAAGTCACCATCGGATGCGCGGTGCCCGACAGATCGCCCATCGCTTCGACGATGCCGCCTTTCTCGTTGAATTTCACCACACCGCCGGTGTTGATGTTGGGAAAAAGCCATTCGTCCTGCGGCAACCGGCGCGTCATGCGCTTGCGCATGTCGGGGTGGCGCAGCGACAGGTCGAAGCTCGGCGTGCGCATGCCGAGCCAGGCCATCCAGTAATTGCCGTCTGACGCTCGGTTGATGTTGTCGGGGTAGCCCGGCATGTCGCGAATGACGCATTCGGCGGCGCCCGCTTTCGGCCCCACCAGCCAATAGCGATGCACGCGGCACGCCCAGCTTTCGGCAAAGAACAGCGACTTGCCGTCATGCGCCATGCACACGCCGTTGGTATAGCGATAGCCGTCGAGCAAAGTCTTCGTCGAACCGTCCTTCGGGTCATAGACGAGCAGCCGCCCGGTGGCGCGGTTCTCGATCGAGTCCAGCGCCCAGTCGTGCGCGTCATAGCGCTTGGTGGAATCGGTGAAATAGATGCGGCCGTCCGGCGCGATGTCGCAATCATTGGGATCGCGCAGCCGCGCATCGTCGACGATGGAAGTCCAGGAGCGCGACGTTTCCGCCGAAAGCCGCTTCACCTCCCGCTCCGGCGAGACCGAATAGAGGCCCATCGCGCCGACGCAGCTGATCAGATTGCCTGTTTTGTCGAAGGCCAGGCCGAGTGGAAAGCCGCCAATATGGGCAAAGACCTCCGAGCGCTTATAATCCGGCGCGAAGAAACGGACGATCTCGCCATGCCTCGTGCCGCAATAGAGATGGTCGTCGCGGTCGAGGATGACGTCTTCCGGCCCTTCCAGCTCGCCGAGCCCGATATGGTCAGCCTCCGACAGCCGATTGTCGAGCTCGTAAGGCGTGCCCGAGCCCGGTGCCGCCGACTGCGTTGCGCCCATCTTCAGATAGACCGGTGCGACATAGACCTCGTCCAGCACCTTGTGTCGGTTCTTCAGCCAGCGAATGTCGATGGTGACTGCGACGGCCAGCATGATGCCCAGCACCATCTGGTTGGTGCCGGTGCCATAGCCCAGTCGGATCAGCCCGTTGGTCATCGTCAGCACGATGATCGCGCCCATCAGCCCCTTGATCACCGAACCGCGGCCGCCGCCCAGGCTGACGCCGCCGACGACCGCCGCCGTCAACGCCATGACCTCGAGGTTGAGGCCTGTGCCCGGCCCTGCCCCGCTCAGCCGGCAAGCGATGAGGAAGCCGCCGAGCGAGGCGCAGAAGCCGGAGAACACATAAGTCATGAACACGGTGCGGCGCACGCGGATGCCGGCATTGTGGGCCGAGCGCCGCGACCCGCCCACCGCCTGCACATGCCAGCCGGGCCGCGAGCGCGTCAGCGCGACGTGGGTGATGATGGCCAGGATAATCGCCGCCCACACCGCAACCGACAGGCCCCAAAAGGTATCGTCGCCGATGAAGTCCAGCACATCCGATGTGGCATCGGAAAGCTGCACGTCGGCGGCATAGGTGGTGACCAATATGTCGAACAGCGCCCGCCCGAAGATGAAGGTGACCAGTGTCGTCAGGAAAGCGCGCAGGCGGAAATAGCCGATCAGATAGCCATTGATCGCGCCGAACAGCAGGCCGGTGACGATCGAGGCGGCCAGCGCCAGCCACACCGACTGTTCGAGGATGAAGAAGACGAACACGGCGGAAAAGCAGGACAGCGCGAAGATCGAGCCGACCGAAAGGTCGATGCCGCCGCCCAGCATAACCACCGTCATGCCGGTGACCACCAGCGAGAACTCGCCGAGCTGGCGGGTCGATTCCTGCAGCGACATCGGCTTGAAGAAGCCGGGGATGATCGAACCGAACACACCGAGCGTCGCCACCAGCGCCAGGAAAGGAATGGCGTTGTCGGTCCAGCGCTTGCTTAGGATCTCGCCGACGAGGTGGTCGGGCACGAGATTGTAGCGCCAGGATTGAAGGCGTTCGCGAAAGGACATCGGTTGCTGCTGCCACTCAAGAGAGAAAGAGGCGGCCGAACCCGGTCCGGCCACCTCGTCGATGCTTGCAACGGACCCGCCGTTTACTTGGCCGCAGCTTGGGCTTGCAGTGCTTTCAAGTCCCAGCAGCTGTCTGGCTTGAGGTCGGCCTTGGTCGTCGCCTTCTCCAGCGTGTAGATGTAGGTGTGCGAGGTGCCGGCCGGCTGGCCGCTCTGCAACAGGAACTTGATGACGGCGTTCATGTCGCCCGACTGGCGGGCAAGATCGGTCATCACCACCGCGCCATAAGTGCCGTCCTGCAGCTTGTCGCAGTCGGCGGTCTTTTCGCCACCGCCGGTGGTGACCAGAAAGACTTTGCCCTCGAGCTTGGCATCGCGGATCGCAGCCGATGCGCCGGTCGCGTCGCCGTCCCAGAAATCGATGATGGCGCAGATGTCGGGGTTCTGCTGCAGCATCGTCGTCGTCACGTTGCGCGAGGTCGTCGCATCCCAGTTGGAGTCAGGCTTGGCCACGACCTTGAAGTCGGGGTTCTTGTCCAGCACCTTCATGATGCCGGCATACTGGTACAGGCTCGACGAGTTGGCCTGGTCGCCCTGCACCAGCCCGATCTTCTTGGACGAGTTCGGCCCACAACCCTTGATCGCCGCTTCGGCTTCCAGCTGGCCGAGCCGATCCCAGTCGCTGCCGACAAAGGCATCGGCCGGGAAGTTCGCCGGATTGTCGACCAAAAGCACATAGGTGCCGGCCGCCTGCGCCTTCTTCATCAGCTTGGCATAGGAGTTGAGGTCGGGCGAGTGGATGATCAGCACGTCCGGCCTGGCGTCCGACGAGATCGCGTCGGTTATCGCCTGCGCGCCGGCATCGACCACCCAGTTCGGGTCACGCGTCTCGAACACGCCACCCCAGGCCTCGACCTCCGTCTTCAGGTAATGCGCCCAGCCCTGTGCCAGGTCGAAGCCCATCGCCATCGGTACCAGCATCACGCGCTTGCCCTTGAGTGCTTGCGAATAGGCGCCCGGACCCGGATCTTCGGCCGCGAAGCCTGGCGCCACAAACGCGGAGACGGCAAGCGCTGCCGCGGCAGCCATAAATGTCCTGATGATTTTCATGTCACATCCTCTGGTTTGGTCGTTGTCGTTCGCGGCCGGCCCCAACCGTTCGCGTCAGTCTAAATGTCGCCTTGCTGCGCGGTCTGCTCGTCGCGCGGATTGATGAATCCGTCGACGATGATCGCCGCCAGCAGGATCGCGGCCTTGATCAAGTTCTGATAGAGCAGCGGAATGTCGATGATGGTCATCGCGTTGAGCAGGATGCCAATCAGCGCGGCACCCACCAGCACGTTGCGCACCCCGCCCCGCCCGCCAGACAGACCGATGCCGCCGATCACCGCCACCAGCACGATGTCGTAGAGCAGCGTGGAATTGACGATGCGGGTGTTGATCGAATGCAGGCTGGCGGCGGTGAGCAGGCCGGCCACCAGAGAGACCAGGGCCGACAGCACGTAGCGCAGCACCAGCATCGGGCGCACTGGAATGCCGATGTTGCGCGCGGCGACCGGGTTGTCACCGGCGAAATAGACGTAGCGGCCCCATTTGGTGTAGCGCAGGAACAGGAAGAAGGCGAAAGCCAGCCCGGCGAAGACAAACACCTCGACCGGGATGTCGAGGAAACGCAGCCCGCCCAGAAGCTCGACCCAATGGCCGGGCGGCACCGGCACGGCGTCCTGCGTGATCAGTTGTGAACGCACATAGCCGAAGACGAAGGATGCGGTCGCCAGCGTCACGAAGATCGCCGGAACCTCGGCGTAGGCGACCAGGATTCCGTTCAACAGCCCGATGGCGAGAACGCCAGCGAGCACATAGGCGAAGGCCAGCCCGTCGGATGTTCCCGAATTCAGCAGTTTCAGATACCAGGCGACCGACATCGCCATGATCGCCACCGCCGACAGGTCGATGCCCCTGCCGATAATGACGACCGCCATGCCAAGCGCCAATATTCCCAGCACCGAGACCGAGCGCACGATGGCAACAAGATTGTTCGAGTTGATAAACCCAGGCAGTCCGATGGCGGCGGCAATGAACAGCACAACCGCGATGGCAAAGACAATGCCCTCCTGGTTCAGGCTTCTCCAGTTTAGCCAGCCGGTCGCGTTCATTGCCCGCTTTCACCCGCGATGGCTACGCCCTGCTCCCTCTGCGGCCATCGGAACGAAAGCTAATCGGCTCAAGACCAATTCGTCAAATGAATCCGCGCATTGCAGGCCGGCTTGCGAGGAAATTCTGCGGTTGGACGCGCCGAGTGGCGAGGCTGGCGCAATGCCAGGAACTCAAGCACTTTTGCAATTAACCGTGCCGATCGGAGCGCTCGTAAAAGTTTGTTCCACAACGAGCGAAGCAGGCAGAATTTATGTCCGCGCTCGCCGCTGGATTCCCGCGTCAAATCCGCAAAGCATGGCCCGAGACCTCGGCGCCGGCAGCGTTCGGTAACGCCAGAAAGCGGAACGAGGCGACGAGACCGATTGCGCCGATCACCAGGAAGGCAAGGCGGAAGTCGACGAGATCGAGCGCTGCCGCGCCCCTGGCGATCTGTGACAGGTTGAGCAGTGCCGCCGCCACCGCCACGCCGAACAGCATCGCCACCTGCTGCAGCATGCTGGACAACGTCGCTGCCGAGCTGCGCTGCTGTGAGGCCACATCGGCGAAGGCCAGCGTGTTGAGCGCGGTGAACTGCATCGAACGCGACAGGCCGGCGATCAGCATCAGCACCACCACCAACGCTTGCGGCGTCTGCGGCGAAAGCGCCGCGCAGGCCATGATCGACAAGGAGGCGATCACCCCGTTGACGATCAGCACCGAACGGAAGCCGAAGCGCCTCAGCGTCGGCGTCGTCACCGCCTTCATGCCGAGATTGCCGAGGAAATAGGCCAGGATCATCATGCCCGCATCGACTGGGCTCAGTCCGAAGCCGACCTGGAACAAAAGCGGCAGCAGGAACGGCGTGGCGTTGATGGCGATCCGGAAGATCGTGCCGGCCGACAGCGTCGAGATGGCGAAGGTCTGCACCTTGAAAGCTGTGAGATCGAGCAGCGGATGGTTGGCGCGTCGCAGATGCCGCACCGCCAGCCAGCCGACCAAAATGCCCGCGCCGAGCAGTGCCACGGTCGGCAACACACCCTCCTGCGGATGCGCGATGCGCTCGAGGCCATAGAGCATCGCGGCGAGCCCCACCGAGGTCAGCAGGAAGCCCGGCCAGTCGAGCGGCCTAGCGCCGCCTTCGCGGTCGCCGGGAATGAAGCGGGCGACCAGTGCCAAACCGGCAACCCCAAGCGGAATGTTGATAAAGAAATTCCAGTGCCAGGAGAGATAGGTGGTGATGAAGCCGCCAAGCACCGGCCCGACCACCGGCGCGAACAGCGCCGGCCAGGTGATCAGCGCCGTGGCGTTGAGAAGCTCGGATTTCGGCGCATTGCGCAGCACCAGGATGCGGCCGACCGGCGTCATCAGCGCGCTGCCCAGGCCCTGAACCGCGCGTGCGGCGACGAACTCGGCCAGGTTCTGTGAGATGCCGCAAACGAGCGAGGCCAGCGTGAACAGGGCGATCGCCACGAGGAAGATGTTGCGCGCGCCAAAACGGTCGGCAAGCCAGCCGGACAGCGGCACGAACACCGCCATGGTCAGCATATAGACGGTGATGCCGATGCTCATCGCCACCGCCGGCACGCCGAAGGATTCTCCCATCTGCGGCAGCGAGGTCGAGATGATGGTCGAATCCAGAAGCTGCATGAAAAAGGCGACGGCGACGATCAGCGCCACCCGCCGAGCTTGCCGCGCCGCCGGCGCGGTTTCGGGCAAGGCTTTGTTTTCGGGAATGGCGGTCATGCAAAGAACTGTCCGAAGGGGAATTTTCACCCGCTCCATCGGCAACCGCACAATTGTCCGGCAAACCGATGACGCACCGGTTTCAACAGCATCTGGCCGGTGCCGTCCAGACCTGGTCCAACAAACTTTCGTGTGGCATCGCAGCCGGCCATGCGATGACCTGGCCCTGGCGCCGAACCGGCCTTTTACGATCCGCGATGACGCTTCGTGCCGCTGCCGGCGTGTCTTATACGGCTTCGATCTTCTCCAGGAACAGGCTGAGCTGGTCCGGGTCCATGTGGACGACGTGCCTGTCTTCGGGATACGCCAGGCTGTTCACATCGGCGACGTATTCGGAGAAGGCGGCGATGCGTTCGGCCTGCAGGCGATCGTATTCGGCGGCGAAATTGCGATAGACCTTGGAATGGCGCGGCATGTGGCCACGGTTCTGGCCGAGGATGTCGTCTGCGAACAGATACTGCGCGTCACAGCCGGTGCCCGCTCCCATCGACAGCATGATCAGCGAAGTGCGCTCCGAGATCGCCTTGGCCACTTCCACCGGCACCACTTCGATCTCGGCGCCGATCGCGCCGGCGGCCTCCAGTTGCTTCACCGCCTCGAACACCTGCATGGCGGTATCGGCGGTCTTGCCGACAGCCTTGAAGCCGCCTGTCCAGGTGGCGCGTGACGGGATGAGGCCGACATGGCCGATTACCGGAATGGCGTCGTCGGCCATCCGCTTGATGGTGGCATAGCCGGCGCTACAATAGACCGCATCGGCGCTGGCCTTGTAGAGCCGGAACGCCCAGCGGACGAAATCATCGGCGGTGCCGATCTCGAAGAAATTCTCGCCCGGCATGGTGAACAGGCTGGGTGCCGCATCGCGGTATTGCGGATTGAGCACCAGCTCCGGCGGCACCGAGACGATATCGACGCCGGCGCGTTCGGCGGCCTCGGCCTCGTCCATCGTCAGCACGCGCAGCATCGTCAGCTGCCGCTTGCCCTTCATGGCACGCAGGTCTGCGACGGTCGGTCTTTTCCGGCTCATGGATTTTGGTCCCCTTTGCTACGTGACAGAAGGCCGGTCAGGCGATCTGGATCATCACCTTGCCAGCTTCCACCTTGACCGCATAGGTCTGCAGATTGACACAGACGGGAGCCCCTTTGGCCTGGCCGGTCTTGTAATTGAAGCGGCCATTGTGCTTTGGGCATTCGATGATGTCGTCCATGACAAGCCCATCGGCCAGATGCGCCTTCTCATGCGTACAAAACCCGTCGGTGGCGAAGAATTCATCGTCCGGCGAACGGTAAATCGCGAAGGTGCGGCCGCCATGGTCGAAGCGGATGACATCTTCCTCTTCGACATCGTCCACGGCGCACGCTTCGACCCAATCGGCCATTTTATATCTCTCCTGAAATTTTCTGCTTGGCGCCGGTGCGGTGCCTATTCAGCCGCCGCCGACATGTTCACTTCGTGGAACTCGCCACGATAGGGCCTGGCCGTCGGCGGCAGTTCGCGCTTGAGGAAATAATCCTCGTATTTGAGCTGCCTGAGCAGGACAGGCCAGACCTCGCGATAGGCATGCCATATCGACGGGTTCGGCTCCGGCAGATCGTGCTTGATCAATTCATGCAGCTTGGGCAGCGCGTGATAGGGCACCATCGGAAACATGTGGTGCTCGACGTGGTAGTTCATGTTCCAGTAGATGAACCGGCTGATCGGGTTCATGTACACGGTACGGGTGTTGAGCCGGTGGTCGACGACGTTGTCGGCCAGACCGATGTGTTGCAGCAGGCCGGTCATCACCATGTGCCAGGTGCCGTAGAGGCGCGGCACGCCGATGAGCACCACCGGTATCCACGACCGCATGAAAACGGCGAGCGCGATCGTCGCGATGTAGATGGCGATATGCCAGCGCCCCGCGATGACGGCCTTGTGCTGTTCCATCTCGGGAACGTAGCTTTTCTCGTCGGGCGTCAGCTTGCCGAACGCCTGGCGTACCAGCGCCGGAAGCGAATAGCGGAAATCGAGGATGCCGGTGAAAGCCAGCGCCGCACGCAAAAGGTCCGGCGGGCGCATCACGGCGATCTCGGCGTCGCGGCCGACGATAATCGTGTCGGTGTGGTGGCGGGCATGGCTCCAGCGCCAGGTCACCGGGTTGCGCATCAGCATGAAGCTGGCGATCTGGTAGACGACATCGTTCATCCAGCGCGTGCGGAAGGCAGTGCCATGGCCGCATTCGTGCCAGCGCGAGTCGCTGGACGAGCCGTAGAGCACGCCGTAGACGAAGAAGAACGGCACGCACCACCAGGTACCCCAGAAATAGATGGCGCCGGCGGCCGAGCCGAGGATGGCGACGATCCAGATGATCGTGTCGCGGATCGCCGGGCCGTCTGAGCGCTGCATCAACTCCTTGATCGCCTTGCGGGGGACATCCGTGTGGTACCACTCCGCCGAGGCCAGTCCCGTCTCGATTGCCCTGCGCGTGCTTTCGCCGACCAGGCTGTAATCGCGCTTTACCGTGCCAGCCATTGTGACCTCCAATTCCCGATCGGCCGCGAGCCCTCCCCGCTCCGGCCGGAGCCAGCCTCCCAACTGGTGTCCCGTATCCTGTTCGCCATTATTACGACCTGCCTCCAAGAACAGGAAAACGGCCCGACGGCTGGGGATAATCCGGCTGCGGCTGCCTGGCGATTGCCGCGATCCGGCTCTCGGCGGCGGCGATCTCGCCGGCGCCGTCGAGAACCCGGAACACGGCATCGTAGGAGCGGCTCTCGCCGTGCTCCAGCCAAATCATCTCGCCGCGTTCGCGCGCCGCCAGATTTCCCAGCACATGATTCGTCGAGGGCTCGATCCCAAGCGCGTACTGCCCGGCCTGGAAATTCTGCCATTGATAGGCGCAGGGCAACTGGTCCTTGCGCGTGACCACCTCGAAGCCGAGGCCGAGCCTGTCGTTGACCACCGCCACCGGCACTTCGCCGGCGCTGTCGGCGCCGAGTTCGTGCTGCCAGACCTGTTCCTTGAACCCCAGTTGCGGCGCCGGCACCGTGCGGTAGCCGACCTTCTGCGCTTCATAGCGCTCGCCGGCATGGCCTGCCCAGATGACGTCGCGGATCGGCGCCAGGTAGCGCGCGCCCTCGTCGAGCACCGGATGGCTGACATTGATGTGGTAGAAATACATATGCGGCGTACGGTTGAAACCGTGATTGACGACACGGTCCGAAAGCCGGATCTCGTTGCCGCCGACATCGGCCTCGATCCGCCGCAGCAGGTGCAGATCCTCGCCGAATACAGTCGATTGCTGGACGATGCCTTCGGCCCACAACACGCAGCGGTCGCCGTCCCAGGTCTCGCCATAGCCGGTCAGCCGCGCCGGGATGGTGCTGACGCGGCCGTGCAGCGAATGGCGCACCATCGTCTTCGGCGGGTAGTTGTAGGTATCGGCCGGTACTTCGTTCATGAACAATATATGGTCGAGGCCGCAGGTCAGCAGAAGGCCGGAAAACGACCGCGCCCACGCCAATCCCTCCTCGCCTTCATACTCGTGCAGGCCGGGATGGCGAAAACCGCTCGGCGAGTGCCAGCCGATCGCCTGGCCTTTGAAGTCGCAGTCGGCGATATCGAGCGCCCGGTCGACCAGCGCGGTGAAGCGCAGGCCGGAGCCGGTGCGGAATTCGAGCATGCGGATGCCGCGCTCGACGCCGTCGCCAAGCGTCATCAGCCGCACGCCGGCGAACTGCGACAGCATGCCGGACCGTTCCGAGACCTGCCGGCGCGACAGCGTCTTGCCGTAAAGCTCTACCATGTGACGGCCAGTTCTTTCACTTTGCTCCCGTCCTTCACTTCGCTCTCGTCTCCTTGAGCAGGGCCGACATGTCGGCGCCGGTGATGATGCTTTCCACGGTCAGCAGATCGGTGTCGGCGACCGTCTGCTCGGCGACGATCTCGCCGCGGCGCATGACGATGATGCGATCGGCGACCTGGAAGACGTGATGGATGTTGTGGGTGATCAAAAGCACCGAGTGACCGGCGTCGCGCACTTCCTTGACGAAGCGCAGCACGCCGTGCGTTTCCTCGACGCCGAGATTGTTGGTCGGCTCGTCGAGGATGATGACCTTGGCGGCAAATTGCATGGCACGCGAAATGGCGATCGATTGGCGCTCGCCGCCCGACAATGTGCTGACCAGCGCATCGGCGTCGAGTTTTTTCGAGATGCCGACGCGCTTCAATAGAGCCGACGCAGCATCGCGCAATCGAGCGAGATCGAGCGGCGCGAACACGCCCAGCCATTTGAGATTGACCGGCTCGCGGCCGAGGAAAAGATTGCGCGCAATGCTGAGATCGGGCGCCAGCGAGGTGTCCTGGTGGATGGTCTCGATGCCGAGATCCATCGCATCGCGTGTCGAGCGGATCGAGACCTTCTGGCCGCGCACATAGATCTCGCCGCGATCGACCGGAAACACGCCCGAGATCGCCTTGATCAGCGTCGATTTGCCGGCGCCGTTGTCACCGAGCAAGGCCACCACTTCGCCCTCGTTGAGCGCGAAGGACGCGTTCTTCAGGGCGCGGACGCTGCCGAAGGACTTTTGCAAATTCTGCAGCCGAAGCACTTCCATGGTCAGCTCCTGGCGGCGTTCTTCTGCAGCAAAGCGTGCAGGATGAGCATGGCAAGGATGATGATGCCGACGAAGATGTTGTAGGCGAGCCCGGGCACGCCGATCAGCACGATGCCGTTGCGGATGCTGCGCAGCATCAGCGCGCCGACGATGGTGCCGAAAATGGTGCCGCGCCCACCGGTCAGCGCGGTGCCGCCGACCACCACCATGGCGATCACTTCGAGCTCGTAGCCGGTGCCTGCCACCGGCGAGGCGGCAGAGATGCGGAAGGCGCTGATCATGCCGGCGAGACCGGCCAGCACCGAGGTGAGGATGAACAGCCAGATCTTAACCGCATCGGCCGGCACGCCGCGCGCCACGGCAGCGTTACGGTTCGAGCCGATAGCACTGATCCAGTTGCCGAGCTTGGCGTAGCGCAGCACATAGATCGCCAGTAGCGACAGGCCAATGAACCACCACAGCGAGGTATAGAAACGGAACGTTCCGATATTGAAGCTGCCGGCCAGCAGCGTCACGAAGAAGCCTGGCTGGTTCCAGGATTTCAGCGGAAAGCCTTGGGTGATGTAAAGCGCTGCCCCACGCACGACGAGCAACATCGACAGTGTCACCAGGAAGGACGAGATCCCGATCTTGGTGACGATCAGGCCGTTGATCGCACCGATCGCTATGCAGAGCAGCAGGCCGGCCAACAGCGCGACGCCAATATCAAACCCGCCGTTCTGCACCAGCAGCATGACGACGACCGGCGCCAGCCCGAACACGGCACCGACCGAAAGGTCGAACTCGCCCGCCGTCAGAAGCAGCGTCATGCCGAGCGCGATGATGCCGAGCTCGGGCAGGAACGCCATCATGTTGGAGATGTTGAGCGGCGACAGGAAATTCGCGTCGGCGATCGCGAACACCGCCAGCAGGACGATCAGGATGACGAGCGAAGAGAACTGCGGCGAGCGCATCAGGCTCGACCTGCGTTTGGTACGCGGCATTTCCTCTTCTGCGGCAATTGTCATGACTGTTTCGACCATATTTCAAGGTGACGCCCGCCGCCTGCGCGGCGAGCGTCAATTTCAATCACTTGTTGTAGAGTTTCAGGATCGGTTCGACGCTCGACGCGTCGTAGAGGCTGAACGTGTGGATGTCGTAGCCGATCGGTTCGCCAGCGGCGGCCAGCCCGAGCAGCGCCACCGGCATGAAGCCTTGCGCCGAGGGAAACTGCCAGGCAGCCGCGTTGATGAACCCAGACTTCACTGACTCGGCCGTTTCCTTCGAATTGCCCCAGCCGACGACCGGGATCTTGCCGGCCGGCACGCCGGCGCCGTCGAACACCCGCTTGACGCTGGCCGCAACGGAATCGCCGAGCGCGATGATCGCCGGCGGGTTGTTGGCCACCATGTAGTCGGTCATCTTGGCGATGATGCCGGCCGGATCGGTGCCGCAATCGACCACATCATATTTGATGCCGAGCGGATCGAAGACGCTGGCAATGCCTTCGGTCTCGAGCTGCTGGTAGCTGGCGCCCGGCACTTCGACCGGCAGGAACACCTTGTCGCCCTGCTTCACCATCTTGTGGTCGACCAGATATTTCGCCCAGATGACACCGGCTTCCTTAAGGTCGGCGCCGACATAGGCCTGCCGGCCGGTTGCCGGATCGTCGGTATTGAAGAACACGATCGGGATGCCGGCCGCCTTGGCTGCCTTGACCTCCTCGGTCCACAGGCCGGGCTGCGCCGAGGTCGTGGCGATGCCGTCCGGTTTGGCGGCGAGTGCCGAGTTGAAGGCTTCCTTCTGCGCCGCCATGTCGCCGCCGCTGAACGAGATCTTGCAGGTCACCTTGAGCTGGTCGCAGGCCTTGGTGGCGCCGGCATTCCAGTCGATCCAGAAGGCATCCGACGGGCCGCCATGCGACAGCAGGTAGAACGTCTTCTGGGCGTCCTGCGCCAGCGCCGGCGTACCCAGCGCAACACCGGCGAGAACCGTCGCCGCGGCAGCGATTTTCAACGCGAATTTCAACATTTCTCTTCCTCCCTTGTTTCGTAGCCGAACCGCGCCATCACAGTCCGTTGGCGCGGAATTTCCCGTCGAGGAATTTCTTGGCACGGGGCACGTCGTCTTCCGAAAGATGCTCGATGATGAGCGGGATGTTCGGATGCTTTTCGGCCAGCCGCTTGAGATAGAGGTCGTAATTCAGCGAACCGAGGCCGGGCGCCGGCAGCTCGATCTCGCCGACGCCGCGGAAGGTGTGGCTCTCCAGCGCGTCCTCGTCGCCGATGTCTGCGTGCTTTTCCGACTTGTCGCCGCCGGAACGCTTGACGTCCTTGGCGTGGGCAATCTTGATCTTGTCGGTCAATGTGTCGAACACCTGGTTCAGGATCTGGTCCATCCTGTCGATGTTGTGCGTTTCGAAATAGTTGGTCGGGTCCATCAGCAGGCCGAGGCCTGGGTGGTCGACCTGCGCGAACATCCTCACCGTCTCCTCGACCGAACCGACGACATTGTTGACATAGGTTTCGAGCAGGAAGACCGCGCCGTGGTCATAGGCGGTCTGGGCAAGGTCGGCGATGACCTTGCGGCATTCCTCAAAACCTTCCTCGGTCTTGTTCTTCGGGTGATGCACCCAGTCGGACTCGGTGTTGTAGGTACCGGTTTCCGAGATCACGTAAGGGGTGCCGAAATGGCGTGCGTTGCGGATGATCTCCTTCAAATAGCCGACGCGCCGCTCGCGCTCGGCCATATCCGGATGGATGATGTTGGTATAGCCCGATACGCAGCAGATCGGCAGATTGTGATCGCGAAACGTATCGCGGACGGTCTTGGCCTTGTCCCTGGTGATCTGCCCGGCCGACAGATCTATGTCCTTGAAATGCAGGTCGAGCTGTACGGTGTTGAAATCGAGCGCACGGATCTTCTGCGCGGTTTCCTTGAGGCCATACGGGAAATAACCCGTGAAAATACCTGCCTGCATCATGGTGTGAAGTCCTCCCTGTAAGTAATTCAGTCAGTTGATATTTCGGAAAGTTTGACTGTCCGGCCCATGTCGATCGAGCGATAGCCGGCTTCGACCAGCGCCATGGTCTTGACGTTGTCGGCGACCGAGAGCGCCGGCGGCTCGCCCGTCTTAACCGCGTGCTGGAGCTGCTCCATGACGCCGATGAAGGCATGCGGGAACCACATCGTATCCCATTTGGGTGTCACCCATTCGCCACCGGTGGTCTCGGTCGAGGCATAGGTCAGCGTCGAGGCAGAACCTGTCGGCCAGCCGATGGTGCCCTTGGCGACGCCCTTGGTGCCGTCGACGCGCCAATTGATGTGCTGGTCGTCCTTGTAGCCCTCCTGGCGCGGACCGGACCAGACATCCTCAAGCGATACGGCGAGCACGCCCGACGGGAACTTTATCGTCGACACGGTGATGCCGTCCGAATGATCGAAGCGGGTGCGCGGATCCTTGCGGGTCAGGCTGGTGATCTCCAAGGGATCGCCGAACAGGAAGCGCAATACGTCGAGATGGTGGACGCTCATATTGGCGAGCGTCAGCCGGTCATAGTCCTCGAGGAAGCTCTGCCAGTGCGGGATCGCATGCATGTCGATCTGGGCGAAAACGATGTCGCCGAGCGCGCCGCTGTCGATGATCTGCTTCAAGACGCGCATCGACTGGTCGTAACGCATGTTCTGGTTGACCGAGAGGATCTTGCCTGCCTTGGCCGCCTCGTCGCGAAGTTTGACTGCCTCTTCAAGGGACAGCGCCAATGGCTTCTGCGCCAGGATCGCCTTGATATGTGCCTGCTTCAGCGCATGGCGGATCAGCGCCGGCTGCTTGTCCGGCGGAAAGGCAAGGTCGATGATCTCGACGTTCTTGTCCTCGATGAGCTGTTCCGGCGTGTCGTGGACGGTTGGGATATCCCAGCGTTTGGCGACCTTCTCGGCGCTGGCCTTGGTCCGCGAGGCAATCGCCACCACGGGGAAACCGGCTTCCTTGTAGGCGGCAAGGTGACATTCGGCCATGATCATGCCGGCGCCGACGCAGCCGATCCTGTATTCTCTGGTGCGGACTTTAACGTCCGGCTCGAAGCCGTTGCCCACCATTTCTTGGCTTGCCATATATTCCTCCCGAAGCTCGTTCCTTGCAGCCACCGTCATCTTGCCAGCGCTCCGCCGCCTTGCCCGAAATAATGCACCCTGCCCGGCTCGCAGGATATCGCCACCATCGCGTCCGGCCTGATGTCCGGCTGGCCGCGCAACAGCGCCCGCAGACGCGCCTGCCCGGCGGCGAGCGTCACAACCGTGTAGCCGCCGAGCGGCTCGACCTCGAACACTCGCGCCGCGCGGCCCGCGCCCCCCTCCGACCAGCCCTTAACCTTGATGTCTTCCGGCCTGAGTCCAATTTCCACGGCATCGGCCGGGGCGCCGGTATCCGCGATGCGGATCGTGCCTTCCGCCGCCTCCACGCCTTCAGCGCCGTGCACCGACTTCAATATATTCATCATCGGCGAGCCGAGCAGCCGCGCCACATAGGTGCTGGTCGGCCGGTCATAGATCTCGGCCGGCGCGCCGATCTGCCTGATCTTGCCGTTCTCCAGTATGGCCATGCGGTCGGCGACCGACATCGCCTCTTCCTGGTCGTGCGTGACATAGATCAGCGTCTTGCCAAGCTCGCGCTGGATGCGCTTGAGCTCGACGCGCGTCTCCTCGCGCAGCCGGGCGTCGAGCGCCGAAATCGGGTCATCCATCAGATAGGCGGCCGGGTCGCGCACCAGCGCGCGGGCAATCGCCACGCGCTGCCGCTCACCTCCGGAAAGCTGTGCCGGCGGCTTGTGCAGGATATGGCCTATATGCAGCTTGGCTGCGACGTCGGCGACGCGCTCTTCGATCTCGGCTTCGGCGACCCGGCGTTCGACCAGCGGAAAGCGGATGTTGTCGCGCGCGCTCATATGCGGAAACAGCGCCAAATTCTGGAACACCATGGCGACGTTGCGGTCGGCCGGCGACACTGTGTTGACCGGCTTTCCGCCGATCAGGATCTCGCCCGCGTCCGGGGTTTCCAGCCCGAGCACCAGACGGAGTATCGTCGACTTGCCCGACAGCGGCGGCCCGAAGAAGCAGAAGAATTCGTTGTCGTTCACCGCGAACGACGCATCGTCGACGGCAAGCGTGCCGCCATAGCGTTTTGTCACATTACGGAAAACGATATCGGCCATCTCAACCTGCTCTCAATGCAAGACCGGAGGCGGCGTCGAAGACGCGCACCGCCTCCGCCGCAGGCGCGACGACAGCTGTCTGCCCGATCGCCAGCCCGACATCATTGTCGAACACCGCCTTCACCGCAGTCTCGCCGTCGCCAAGGTGGATGATGGTGCGCGCGCCGATCCGCTCGACGAAACTCACCGGCATGGACAGGCCACGGCCACCTTCAGCCAGCGTCACCTGCTCCGGTCGAAAGCCATAAAACACCTCGCCGCGCATCCTGGGTACGGCATCGGCGATCTCGACCGGCAGCGGCGGTGTCACGCCGAGCGGGCCGAGATCGATGACCAGACCACGGTCGCTTTCCGCCGGCCTGCCCTTGAGCAGGTTCATGCCCGGCGCGCCGATAAAGCGGGCGACGAAGACATTGGCCGGATTGTTATAGACCTCGAGCGGCGTGCCGACCTGCTGCAGCACGCCGTGGTCCATCACCGCGATGCGGTCGGCCATGGTCATTGCTTCAAGCTGATCGTGGGTGACGTAGACCATGGTCTGCCGGAACTGCCGCTGCAACTGCTTCAGTTCGGTCCGCATCACTGCCCGGAAGGCGGCGTCGACATTGGAAAGCGGCTCGTCGAGCAGGAAGATCGCCGGCTCCATGATCGCCGAACGGCCGATCGCCACCCGCTGCAATATGTTGACCGACAGTCTGTCCGCCTTGCGGTCGAGCAGCGGCGTCAGTTGCAGCATCTCGGCAATGGCGCCGACACGGCGGCCGATCTCGGCCTTTGGTGCGCCGCGCATTTTCGGCCCGTAGGCGAGGTTCTGCCGCACGCTCATATGAGTGAAGATCGCATAGTTCTGGAAGACGAAGCCGACGCCGCGCCGCCCCATCGGCACGCCGGCCATGTCGCGCTCGCCAAACAGGATCTTGCCGCTGGTCGGCCCTTCCATGCCGGCGATCATATTCATCGTCGTCGACTTGCCGCAGCCAGACGGCCCGAGCAGCGCCATGAACTCGCCGTCGGCAATGGCCAGGTCCATCGTCTTCAGCGCGGTGAAGTCGCCGAATTTCTTGACCAGGTTCTGCAGGTGGATGGTGCTCATGCCGCCACCTCGCGTACCCGAGCCATGCATTTCATGGCAAACACCGCAGCGATGGACAGCACGATCAATATGGCCAGCGCGATTGCTGCCACATAGCCCCAGATCAGGTCCTGGGTGGTGAGCTTGTAGATGTAGACGGAGATGGTTTCGGTAGCGACGCCTGGACCGCCGCCGGTCATGATGTAGAGCGTGTCGAAGATCTTGAAGTTCTCGATCACCCGGATCGCCAGCGCGATGATGATGATCGTCTTCATCTTCGGCAGCACGATGGTGACGAAGCGCTGCCAGGGATTGGCGCCAAGCAGCGTCGCCGCCTTGATCTGGTCCTCGGGCACGCCGACCAGGCCGGCAAGCAGGATCAGGAACATCAGCGGCGTCCACTGCCAGATGTCGGCGACCATGACCGCGATGAGGGCCAGCGTCGGGTCCGACAGCCAGGCAATGGTGACAGGAAAGCCTGACAGCGCCGACAGGATGTCGTTGACCGGGCCGCCTGACTGAAACAGCATGAAGAACATGTAGCCGGCCACCGCCGGCACCACCATCATCGGCATCAAGAGGATCGAGTAGAAGATCCGCTTGCCGGGGAACTCGTCGGCAAACAGTGTCGCGAGCGCCAAGCCGAGCAGGAACTCCGCCGGCACGCAGACGATCATGACGATGGCCGTGCGCTTCAGCGCACTCCAGAAGCGCGCATCGGCGGCAAGGTCGGTGTAGTTGGCGAAACTGTTCCACATCGACCAGGCGTTCCACCAGCCGGTGCCCGACAGCGGCGACCAGTCGGTCAGGCTGATGTAGAGCTGCATCAGGAGCGGGAAGACGGCGATGAACAGCACCAGGATCTGCGCCGGCAGCGTCAGCCGGAAGCCGAGCTTTGCGCCCTCGTCCGGCAGCACCGACGCCGCTTTGGAGGCTTGCATGTCGCCCTCCGAAATCGTCGCAGTCACCGCGCTCATTGCTTGAGCGCCCCGAAGGTCAGCCCGCGCACCAGATGGCGCTGGATGGCGATGCCCATGATGACAGGCGGCACTGCGGCTATCAGGCCGAGCGCTGCCTTGGCGCCGTAGAGTTGGCCGGTCATCGAGGAGGACAGCGAGGCCATGTAGACAGGGACCGTCACCCATTCGCGCGTCGTCAGAAGCAGCGCAATCAGATAGTCCGACCAGTTGAGGATGAAGACGAACAGCGCGGCACTGGCCAGCGGCGCGCGCATCATCGGCAGCGTGATGCGCGTGAAGACGCGCCACCGCGAACAGCCCTCGACCAGTGCCGCCTCCTCAATCTCGCGCGGCATGTCGTCGAAGAAGGTCTTCATCAGCCAGAAGGCGAAAGGCAGCGTGACGATGCCGTAGATCAACGACAGCCCCCACCAGCTGTCGGTGAAATTGAGGAAGGCCCACATGATCATCACCGGGGTCATGACCGCCATTGGCGGAAACAGGCGAAGCTGGATCAGCGCCAGCGGCAGGTTCTGGCCCGAGCCGAAGCGCGACAGCCCGTAGGCCGCCGCGGTGCCCGCCGACATGGCGATTGCCGTACCGAATGTGGCCGACAGCAGCGACGACAGGATCGGCTTCAAAGCTGTGCGGTCGAGGGCGACGATCAGATTGTTGGTCGATTCACCGAAGACGAAGCGGAAATTGCTGAGTGTCGGGTTCTTCGGCCACCAGGTCAGGTCGGCGCCGGTCGCCGACCATTCGGCGATCGGCTTGAACGCCATCGACACCATCCACAGGATCGGCACCAGCGTCACCGCCATCGCCGCAAGGATCGCGGCATAGCGGAATATCTCGAAAGGAACTGAACGCTTCATCTTGCGGCTTTGCTGGGTCCTTCGTTGCCGAGGAGAAGAGCGACCGCTCCTCCCCTTCTTGGTAAGATCCTGCGAGGATCAGGCGATCGGATCGAGGACGGTCGGCCAGGCCTCCTTGTTGGTCTTGATGGCTTCGAGAAGCTTCTCCTCGCCGGTGCGGCGGGCAATCTTCTTCCACTCGGCCTCGGTGTCGGCCATCGCCTGCTCGGCTGTCTTGGCCTTGGTCAGCGCGGCGACGAGGTTCTCGTCCAGCGCATTGTGGAAGGCGGTGGCGCCGGGATAGTTGATGGTGGGCACGGTGCGGGCGACCGTCTCGCGCACCACGTCCATGTGGTAGGCGTGATAGGTCTGGCGAACCAGCGGATCCGAGAAATCCGATAGCCGGAACGGATCGAAGTAGCCGCCCGGATTGGCAGTCATCCAGGCGTAGATGCGGCTTGAGCCCAGCCACTGCAGGAACAGGTAGCACGCCTCCGGATTCTTGGCTTGCGAGGACACCGACGCCGACAGATTGAGCCACAGCACCGACCGGCTGACCAGCTTGCCGTCGATTTCGCGGCCGGGCGGCAGCATCGAGCCGATCTTGCCGGTGACAGCTGAATCCTTGTTGCCGGCATTGTCGAGGAATTTCGGCAGATTGGAGAAGGCACAGGTCATGGCCGCGCCGCCCTTGGCGAAATTGCCGTACTGCTCCGGCCAGCCCCAGGAGATCGCATCCGGCGAATGATGCGAGAGCGACGCGATGTACTCGCTGGTCGCCGCGATACCTTGCTCAGAATTGATCAGCGGCTTGCCGGTATCGTCGAACAAGAACTGATTGGGCGAAGCCATTGAGACATAACGCTGATACCAGTTGGTGTAGCCCCAGCCCTGGTTGCGCAGATCGGTCGAGCCGAACAGGCCCTTGTCCGGGCGCTGGAAGAAAGCCGCGATCTCGTCATGCTGCTTCCACGTCTTCGGCGCCGCCAGTTCATAACCGTATTTGTCGGAGAAGGCCTTCTTCTCGTTTGCGTCGCCGAACAGATCGGTACGGTAGACCCAGGTCTGGAAGTCGCCATCCAGTGACACGCCATAGGTCGAGCCGCGATACTGATTGAGCAGCGAGACGCCCTTGGCGCCGTCGACATAGCCGCGCTCGGGATCGTCCCATTCCGGCTTGTATTGCGCGACGAAGTCGTCGAGCTTGAGGATGCCGCCGGTTTCGGCGAGGTCGCCAAGGCGGTTCCATTCGACCGCGTAGATGTCATACGCCCCACCCTTGGTGGAGATGTCCTGCATCGTCTTGGTGAATTCCTGGCCGTTTGGCACACCGACGATTTCCAACGGAATGCCGGTTTCCTTCTCCCAGAGATCCTTGATCGACGGCGCGCCGGCCGGAAACGGCTGGGTTAGCTGGCCGATCGAGCCGTCGGACAGGCCAAGCACGATCTTGGCCGGCGCCTTGCCGGCGCCCTTCATCGCCTTGGCCGCCTCGATGGCGCGGCCCTCCGGCGTATCGGCGCCATATTGATAGCGCTCCGAGCCGTCGAAGCCCGTCGGACCACCGATCATGCCGGGCGCCAGGGCATCGGCCGCATAGGCACGGCTTGGGCGAATGAATTTCGGTGCAATACCTGCGGCGGCAACAAGGACTGCCGCCTTTCCACCGGACGCCAGCAAACGGCGCCGCGACACGCGGATCAAATTCGACATTGGAACTCCTCCCTCAGGGCCTTGTTCCTCGACGGCCCTTATGATGGATATTGACGGCACTATACGAAGGCTGTCAACATCATAAATAATCAATACACCTCATAACATCTCATGGGAGGGGAAGGATGGCGTTTATCAAGGCTCTCACACTGAAGCCGGTGCTTGAATTTGAGGGAGCCCGGCTGCCCACCTCCCCGCTTTGGTCCGCTTGGGCATTTTGGTGTAGCGCAGCGGCTTGCGCATCGGCCAAGGCCGGTTACATCATTTCCCATCAGAATCGCGGACGGCGATGAAGCCGCTCTGCGACATCGGACCCATGAAATGCGTAATCTCGATGCGCCCTTGGCGCATTTTGGAATGAGGTGATCGACAGTGCGGTCCACCCTGACAGACATAGCCCGGGAGGCCGGCGTTTCGGCCGCCACGGTCGACCGTGTGCTCAACAACCGCGCCGGGGTTCGGGCGCGCACCCGCGAGGTCGTGCTCGAAACGGCACAGCGGCTTGGCTATATCGCTGAAAATTCGAATAATCCGAGCTCGCTCAACGCGCTGCGCGGTGAGGTAATACGGCTCGATTTCGCCCTGCCCGCCGGCACCAATTCCTTCATCAAGATGCTACACCGCCAGATCGAGGCGCAGGCGCAGGCGCGGCCCGGCCTCGACGTCCGCGTCGCTACTATCGAAGGCTTCAATCCGGACCGGCTTGCCCGTCTGCTGCAGGAACTGCACGGGCAGACGCAGGGCGTTGGTGTGATCGCGCTCGACCATCCAACTGTGCGTGAGGCGATCCGCTCGCTTTCGGCCAGCGGCGTCAGGGTCGTCACCATCGCTTCCGACATCCTGCATGTGCCGAGGGTTGCCTATATCGGCATCGACAACCGCGCCGCCGGCCGGCTCGCCGGCTACCTGCTCAACCGCTTCATGGGCGCAGGGCGTCCGGGCAAGGTCGCGCTGTTCGCCGGTTCGCTCTCCTACCGCGGCCACGAGGAGCGCGAGATGGGCTTCCGCCACATACTGGCGGAAGAATCGCCCAATCTGCAGATCGTCGAGATGCGCGAGATGCTCGACGACCGGGAGAAGGCCTATTCGGAGGCCTCCGCCCTGCTCGACCGGCACCCGGACCTGGCCGCCATCTACAATGTCGGCGCCGGCAACACCGGCATCGCCCGCGCACTCAAGGAGCGCGGGCGCGCGCTGTCGACGGTCTTTCTCGGCCATGAGGTGACGGAAGGCACCAAGGAGCTTCTGCTCGACGGCACGCTCGACGCGGTCATCGACCAGAACCCGCGTGTCGAAGCCCGCGAGGCGCTCAACACCTTGAGCCATGCGGTCAGGGGCTTGCCTTACGAACTGCACCAGCCACGGCTGCAAGTGATCTTCAGGGAAAGCATCCCGGAGATCTGAAAGAAGGGCCGATGCCGATCATAGATGCGCCGCCCAATACGAACAGCGCCTTCGTCTCCGCCGCCGGCGACGACCGTCTCGGCGGCCAGTGCCTTGAACCCGCAAGACGGCGCAAGGACAGACACGCCATCGGCAGCATAACCGTCATGCTGCCCGATCGAAACCAGCGCATGTGCCCGCGCCGGCTATCACTGCCGACCATGCCATTTCGCCCCTGTGGGTAAGCTTGCTCGCATGGCCGACCGGTTCGGCGTTCGGCTGGTTTGCGGCCGAAGCGGCAGCCGCCACGACGGTGCGCGAACACTGGCGCGGCACGCTGGCGCTCGGCCGCAACGAAACACTGGCGGCAGCCTACTGGCGGCGGGGCGCGGCGGGACTGATGGCCGGCTAGAGCTTGCTCACCATCGCTTGCGCATCTTCGCCCAGACCGATTGCGATCCGGTCGCCGGAGACAATGCCTGACATGTCGCAGACAACCAGCGGCATGCTGATTTCGTAGAGGAATTCGGCAACGATGGCGCCGACGGCAAGGATCGGGTCCGGCCGCTCCAGGATAATGCCGGCCGGCGCCGTGCCTCTGCGGATCGCTTCGGCCAGAACCGAAGACGAGGACGACGACCCTCGCCCGCTCGGCATCACCAGGATCTTGCCGGCGATATTGCCGCCCAGGTCCGGATGCGAATGGTCGATGATGTCGCCCGTTTCGACGTCGATCCCGCCCCAGAAGCTGAGCGCCTGCGAAAGCACCAGCGCTGGGCCTTGTGCCGAGCCGGCAAGGTGGAATGTACCGGTTCTGGCCGGCGTCTTCATGGCGCGCCTCGCACGACGCGGCCGGCCGCAGCCGAGCGGACGCAGTCTTCCATGTCACCGAAGGCCACCGAGACACCGATATTGCCAGGTGCGTAATGCGCCCATTTGCCCGAATTGGTCATCACCACGCCATCGAGACGCTCGAGGATCGACGTGACATAGGTGCAGGTGTCGGTGACCGGAACGAGGCCGAAGGCTTCCATGCCGGCCAGTGCGCCTTCGTCCTGCAGCCGCATCAGCGTCGCGCGCCCTGTGTTGACATAGATTGGGATACCCTTGCCTGGACCGACTTCGCGCAGCAGCGGCAACAGGCGCATCCATTCGTCATAGGAGAAATGCGGCGTGCCTAACGACACGGCTGCAACCTGCACGCCGTCGGGGACGCTCGACAGCCTGGCCAGCGCATGGTGGATGTCAGCGCGAGAGATCCGGATTTTTTCCTCCGGCGCCAGGCCGTGCAACGCCTCATCCGGCGTCTTCGCCTCCGGCGTGATGCCGACGGCATGAAACAGCGCCACGGCACCCGTCGTTGCCGCCGCCGCCCCCAGCGCCTTCAATTGGTCCTCGTCGCGCGGCTGCGGCAGGCCCGATATGACAGGGATGCGGTCGCGAGCCCTTTGCCCGACAAGTAGTCCGACACCCACGAACAGGGCGTCGCTGGTCTCGAGACCGCCAGTCAGCTCGAACAGGACCTGGCCGCGTCGATTTTCACTCAGATGCAGCCCCCATGCCGGCGCGCGCCCGGTCATTGCGCAGCACAAATCGATAAAATCGCCATAGCGGTTGGTCCGCGCGCCGATCACCGAATTGGCAAAGACGATGGCGTTGGATTCACCCCAGGCGATCTGCTCGCCGAACCTTGGCCGGAACCGGGTCTGATAGGGTGCGCAGGTGAAGGTCGCCTGGCAGCCGAGTTCCAGATGCGCCTTCATCAGGCGTCGCGCCGGCGTTTCTTGCGACACCGGCATCTTCACCAATCCGGGATGGATGAGGTCGAACGAACCGACATTCAGCGTCGTCGGCACCCGAACGCGGCCGCCGCCCTCGATCAGCCTTTCGACGAAATCGAGGCTGGCCTGGCCGTGATAGAGGCAGCCGTCGATATGGGCACCGGCAATGTCCAGCAATTTGCGCGCGCCGACCGCCTTCGCGAAAGCGACCAGGATCTTCATGGCGGCAGCCGCTGCCGAGCCTTGCTCGCCATGCAGCATCGACTGGTCGCCGCCCGTCAATTCCAGCGTCATCGGCAAATTCCCGAGCCCACACTATGCCGATCGAGCACTCCCTGATTGCGGAGCGTCTGGCAAGACAGAGCTTTGGATCTCTTCTACTTCGCGGCGATCAGCGGACCAGACGTTCACAGCTCATCGCGAAGCAAGAGAGTCGCGAAGCACGGTCGCAGAGCGGGCGATCGCCGCGGAAACGACGCTATTCCTTCTGGGGCACCCCGTCGACTGCCCCGTCGCCATCTGCAGAATGCGGCAGGATGCCGAAGTCGCGCGACTTGGTCCCGTGCGCCGCCGTCAGGAAACCATCGGCTGTGAGGCCTCGCCTCAAAAGTTCCCGTATCGCGGCCGACCGGCTCGGCATGCGCTTGTCGAAGCGCCAGTTCTCCAACGCCGCCAGTTCATCGACGGTCAGCATGATCTGCAATCGTTCCGGGCGTTCCAGTTCGGACATCTCGGCCTCCAGTCATACCAGCCTAAATGCAGCTGAGTTAGTATGTTCCTACTTTTCTGTAGAGTTAGGTACGTGAGCAGAATGCGTCAAGGCCTTCAGATCAGCGAGTCATGCAGAAGTCCGATGAAGCGGATCAAGCATCAAATGGACAATCAACAAAATACGCTAACTATTTGACATAAAATGAGTTTTTAAGGAATTTCGCTTGCCAATCGCGAATCCTGGGCGCATCGTAGAACACGAGGGACAAACCGCTCCTGAAGGGAAGGTTTTCCATGCGCTACGGATTTTCGGTTCGCCTGCACGAAGACGTCAGTTCCCGAGTTCGGGCTACATTGCGGTCCGGGATTGCCATCAATCTGACTGCTGTCGCCGAAGCCGCGCGACTGCAGAACCTCGCCGAGAATGTTGCGCGCGAAGACATCGAATGGCTCGTCATGCAAGCAGCCCAGCTCTACGGGGCGGCTATCGAGTTCGACGGCTTCGCGGAAACCGATCTGACGGAGTTCGCGTGCCCCGAACTGATGCAAAGCAGTCCCGCGCCGGGCTGGGACGCCTTGGAAGACGGAGCGTCCGCTTCGCCGGATCCTGGCCGTCAAACGCATTGAGGCGCGTGCTCGTGTGAGCCCCCGCCATGCTGCCGCCACGTGCAAGGCGGTAAGTAGCCCGCCATTGGGATGGCGGGCTTGGCGCCGACCAATCTCGCGCCTGAATATGAGCTCTGCACTGGCAGGCACGAGGAATGGCTGTTGCCATTGCCTTGGGCAGGGCAGTTCCGCCGTGACCGGACCGATCCGGACAAGGCGGCCGGGCCTATACCATGAACGTAGCCTATGATGGATCTGAATTCTGCCGTTTGGACGCGTTCAATCCAAGTCTGCCTAAATCCGCTCGAGTTCACGCTTTGCGTGGTCGCGCCTTGGATTTGGTTTCCTCCTTGGCGGCCGGCTTAGCTTTCGGCTTCGGCCGGCTGGCGGTCTTCTCTTTCGCGGCGATTTCCGTGTCGATTTCGGCGGTAGCCTGATCCCAATGCTGCTGATGCGCCCCATCGGGCCTGCCTGCCTGTTCCCAGATCGCGTGTGCCCGCTGGCGAATCCGTTCCTGCCTGTCCGTCACTGATACCTCCGTCGGCTCGGTTCATGCGTAAGCAACCTTGTTCTAGCTGAAATTTCGACCCGCGTCTTGAGCGGCAGGCAACACCGTTATTGAACCTCTCTGTCACACAGGACAGCAACGCCGAGGAGCGCCGCCTTCTTGATGATCAACCCTTCAAGGTCGGCGTCCGAGCGCTCCGTTCCGGTGCGTTTGCGCAACAGTGCGATCGCCGCCTTCATCGACAGCAGGCCATCGCCTCGTTCAGCAAGCAGTTTGTCGACGGCGGCGGCCACGTTGACCGGCTCGACATGCGGCAGCATGGGAATGGCTCCTTTCCTTGTTTCGAGACGACAGCGGCTCCATCCCGATCGCTCGGGATGGAGCTCTGATTTGGTTATTAGACCGTGACCTTTCCAAACCCGGTTCGCGGTTTGGCAACGCCGATCACTCGATGACCTGCACGATCTTGCGGGTGCCTGGGTCGACGAGCACGGTGCGATTGCCGACGACGACGTATCTGTACCGCACGTCTGGAACATCGATCGGTTGCAGCTCGACCGTATCGGGCAACGTGGAACCGATATTGAGCTCCACCCCCAGAAGACTGATCGACGCAAGCGGGTGCTTGTGGACGTATTCGCGGATGACCGTCTGCTGTTCGGGCGTGACAATCACCTGGTCCGCGGTGGCCACGCCGACGCCGGCAAGCAACGCCAATCCCGCCGCAGCAGGAACAAGGTGGATTTTCATCGTCTACTCCTGTTGTTACGGGCCTCGCCCTTACAATTGCGACGCGGCATTCCGGTCGAAGCGGCGAACCCTCTAGGCAAACGCCCACGCCACCTTGTTGTTCCGTAAGTGGCGGCTAATCGAACAGCGGTGAAGTGCCCGCGCGATGCGGCGAATGGACTGCGAATGAACTGCGGTGGCCCGCGTCGCAAGACGCGGGCCGATCGGTTTCCCGATCAGCAGCGATACCGGAGGGGGGTGATATCTACTGCGTCTGAAATAACATTTAGGACAAGCTAATGTTCCTAAGCGAGTGCAACAAACCTGCCGGCGCAAGCGGCGCGAAGTTGCCGCTCGTCGCTGCTACTGCTTTGGCGGCTGTGGCGGCACCTCGCCGGGCTTGATCACCGGGGTCCTGCCCTCGTCCGGCGGTGGCGCCGCCATGCCCTGATCGCCCGTTGGCGGGGGCTTCAGGACCCCACCGCATGGCTCGAGCGTATCGGACAAATTGTTGCCGGCCGGCTTCTGCTGCTCGCTGTTCTTGTCGGGCAGCTCGACTTTGCAGCGGTCGGATTGCGCCTGTTCGCCCGGCTGCGCGGCCGCCGGCACCGCCAGCAGCAGCGCACCTAGCATATACGGCAAGAAAATGAGCGGTCTCATGTCGAGCTCCTTTCGCGCCAGTATCTTCTGAATGTGAAGGGCGGCAGGCGCGATTGGTTCCGTCGTGCGGCAATGCGCCCGGACCGCAGTGGCCTGGGAACCGGCCGCCAGACTTATGAGTTCAACCACTGAGCCAATTCAGGGCCGCTGACATTATGGAGAACCGGCGATGGAACCGCGCAGGAAAGAACGAACCGACGACGAGACGGAGAGCCCGACCATCCAGCAGCAGGACTGGGACGCCATCCGGAGCGGGAGAATCCTCCCTGATGGCGTGCCGCAAAACGGCGACATTCGCTATGACGTCGAGAAAAGCGGCGAACTGCCGGAGGAGGACGACGATAACGCTTACCAGGAAAGCGACGAGGCCTTGCCGGACGACACCGATGAACGCGTCATTTCGCACGATCTCCAACGGGAAGGTGGTCCTTTCGACGAGGAATGAGCCACCGCCTTCCGCATTCTGCATCGGCGGTCGGATGAAAAACACTTGCTTTCAGTCCGGGAGGTCGAAGACCGGATCCTGGCAGCGATAGACCGGACATTGACCGTCACGCGTCTTGATATAAGCGGCGCGCGGCACCTGCGGCCAGTCGCATTCATTGCCGAATTGGCGGACGTATCGGTCGTAGGTGTTCTGGCCGGTGGTCAGCACCACCGAGCGATGCCTCTGGATCAGAAGCTGTGTCTGTTCGCACGTCATCGCGCGGCTGTCCGGCCGGGCGTGGGCCGTCGCGGCAAACAGAAGCGCCCCGGCTGTCAGGACTGCCGCTTGTGTCAGGACCTTGGCAAGCATGACACCATCTCCCATGCCTAACGCGCATCTTGGTCGGGCAGCGCCGGATCGAGCCGCCCTGTCGCGAAAGAAAGATCGTACAGAATGCGAGGGAAAATGCAAAAAGCCCGCCGCACCGTTTGGTGGGGGGGGGGCCAACTGCACGGGACTATTTAGTCCTGTGGCGTATAAACAACTCCGCGCCCCCGAGACCAGGAGAAATATGGGTTGGCGGGGTGTG
>NZ_JAMYVK010000054.1:0-43074 GCF_040323975.1 Mesorhizobium sp. M0019
CGAGGTTCGCGGAAAAGCGCCCAACAGCGGCCACATCGCCGCTTCAGGCCGCCAAAACCTCATCGCCGTGCATCAAGGCGGCTAGATCAGACCGTATTGGCGAGCCTTGTTGCGCAAAAACGGCAAGCCATTACCCATCACTTCGGCCTCGTCCTTCGCGACTGGCCGCCAGACTGAGAGGCCGTAGGAGACTTCCGGCGGCATGTTGATGAAGCTTTCCATCGCAAGTCCACCCTTGAAGCCGATCGCCGCGAGCGTCGCGTAGATCTCGTCCCAGGGGCAATTGCCCGTACCAGGTGTGCCGCGATCGCTCTCAGACAAGTGGATATACTTCAGGTGGTCGCGAGCGGCCAGAATACCATTGGCGGCCCCCTTCTCCTCGATGTTCATGTGATAGGTGTCGAGATGGACAAAGATGTTGTCGGCGCCGACTTTCTCGAGCATCCAGACGGCCTGCGCGCCGGTATTTATCAGGTGGTTCTCGTAGCGGTTCACCGCCTCGATTCCGAGCTCTATGCCGCGCGTCTTGGCGTGCTTGGCGGCGACGGTCAGCACATGCGCGATGTTGTCGTATTCCTTTTCGGTGGGTGGCACGCCGGTGCGTTCACCGATACCACCGAAAATCACACCGGAAAGCGCCAGAGCGCCCATCTCTGCAGTCTTGTCGATGGCCACTTTGAGATGTTCGATGGCGGCATCCGGCCGCACCGAGGCCCAGGCCCGCTCCGGCAAGCCAAGCGAGCAAACAGCTGGAAGATTGTGCTTTTCGAGCAAGGCGCGCGTATGCGCGGCATCGACCGCCGGCGCGTTCAGAAGCGCGATCTCGATAAAGTCCATGCCGTATTTGACGGAAGCGGCGATCGCCTTCTCTGCGCCCGCCCGGTCCCAGTTCATCGTCCACATCGAGGTGTGGACCCCAAAACCATGCATCTAACTCACCCTTTGTTTGTGTTTAGGAACTTTAGGCGCCCGGCAGCCCAGCGCAGGATCATCACCGTGATCATCAAAATGCCCCAGACCGCCGTCGCCAGATGCTGGTTGGCGCCCATCAGATTGAGTCCCGAGGACAGAAGCTGGAGCACCACGAGCGCGACGAAGACAGGGATCACGCCACCGAAGCCGCCGAACGGATTGACCCCGCCAAGAAAGCAGGCAAGCACAGTGATCAGCAGATAGGACTCGCCGTGGCCGACACGCACCGAATTGAAGCGCGCCAGCATGATGATACCGGCGACCGCGCACATCGCACCGGACAGTGTGTAGACCAGAACCTGCACCTTGCGCGTATTGATGCCGGAGTAGCGCGTGGCCTCGATGTTGGAGCCGATCATATAGGTGTTGAAGCCTAGCTTCATGCGCGTCAGCAGGAGGTGCCAGATCAGCACACAGGCGATGAAAATGAGCAACGGAACCGGGATACCAAGAATCGAACCGTAGCCGATCGGCGCCAGGAAGCTGGGAAAGCCGGACACGTCGCCGCCATGCGTCAGGAACTCACCGAGACCGCGCAGGAAAATCATCATCGACAGCGAGACCAGGATCGGGTGAGCCTTGGTGTTGGCGATGACGAGCCCCATGATCAGTCCACTAAGTGCTCCGACCGCAAGGGCAAGGATCGCGCCAAGGACAAAGGCACCGATGCCCGCGTCGACGCCGCCCTGGCTTTGAAGGATCCAAGCGAGCGTCAGCCCGGCGATGTTGGCCGTGAAGGTGATGGCCAGGTTCAGGCCGCCGGTCAGGATCGGCAGCAGCATGGCGAGTGTGAGCAGGCCGAGCTCCGGCAGCTGGTAGGCGACGGAGCCAAAAGTGGCCCGGGAAAGGAAGTTCGGTGCGGCAATGCCGAACACGATCATGACTACCACGAAGGCAGCAAGCGGACCTGCCAGTTCGGGGCCAAGCAAGTTGCGGACGCGTTCAATCACAGCCGTCATGAAGGCACCCGCCGGCTTTTCAGGAACGGCAGCAGGCGTTCGATGCTGGTGTTCGACAGGGTGATGGCGGTCAGGATGATGGTGCCGACGATCATCTTGAACGCGAAAGGCGACACGCCCATCAAATTAAGTCCGTTCTGGGTGATCGAGACCAACAGAACGCCAAGAATGCAGCCGAGCACGCTGCCCTTGCCGCCGCCAAGCCGCGCACCGCCAAGCACTACGGCTGCCAGGACGTCGAGTTCGCGCCCATATAGGGCGTTAGGCACCACTTCCTGCGCGTAGTGCGCTTGGACGAGACCGGCGATGCCTGCCATCAGGCCAAGCCAGCCGAAGGCGATAAACTGCATGGCACCGATATTGATGCCGAAGCGGCGCGCGCCTTCCGGATTGTCGCCAAAAGCGTAGAGTTGGCGACCAGTGGTCGTGCGCGTGATCAACGCCCACGTCGCGAATACGCATATGGCCATAATGAGCACGGGTAGGGTTATCTCCGCCCAGGTGCCGTCAGCCATCTCGCGCTCGAACAGCACCACGCGGTTGGTGAGCCAGTCCGGCAGATTGTAGATCGAAACGCCGCCTGTGAAGAACATCAGCAAGCCGAAGAAAATGTTGAAGGTCGAAATCGTGGCGACGATCGAGATGATCCTGAACCTATGGATCAGGAAAGCATTGATGCAGCCCAACGCGGCGCCCAATGCGCCAGCAATGGTAAGGCCGACAATCCAATTCCCGCCGCCGATCCAGCCAAGGACGATTGCCGTCAGATATTGCACCACGGAGGCGGCAACCGCGAAGGAGATGTCAATGCCGCCGGCAATCAGCACGACGAGCAGACCGACGGCGAAGATGATGTTTACCGAACTTGTGTTCAGGAGGTCAAACGCATTGCCGAGAGTGAAGAACCGGTCTGTCGCAAACGACAGAAAGGCGCAGATGACCGCGATCACGGCGAGCAAAGCCAGCTCTGTTGCATGAGAGCGGACAAACCTACGCATAGACCGCCTCTTCGATCGCCTGGAGGGACGTGGCGCCGGGAACATATTCGCCGACAACGCGCCCCTGAGCTATGTGCAGCACACGGTCCGCGTTGAAATAGACTTCCGGCACCTCGTCCGAGATCAAGATAATCGACAGGCCGCTGTCGGCCAGCTTGGAAACGATATCGAATATGCCGGCACGCGCGCCAACATCAACACCGACCGTCGGTCCGTCGAGGATCAGCAGTTTCGGTTGGGTCGCCAGCCATTTTGCAATGGCGACACGTTGCTGATTTCCCCCCGACAGGGTCGAAACCGCGTCTTCCTGCATTCCGATCCTAACGCCGAGATCCCTTATCCAGCTACTGACCAGGGACCATTTGCGATCGCTCGAAATGAAACCGCCCGAAAGAACCTTGTCCAGCGAGGCAATGACTATGTTGTCGGCAATTGATTGGGGCTGAATGAGGCCGAGCGACAGCCGGTCTTCCGAAAGATAGGCGACGCCGGCGGCGATCGCGTCACGGTTGGAACCGAAGCGAACGGGCCTGCCATCCAGCACAACAGAGCCGGACCTCGGCTTGCGCATGCCGAACAAGGTCAACGCCAGCTCGGTGCGCCCTGCCCCAAGCAGCCCGGTGACGCCGAGCGTCTCGCCGCGCCGGACCGTCAATGACACGTCTTCGAATTCACCGGGCCGCGACAGCCCTTTAACCTCAAGCATGACCGGGCTCGTGCTCAAATCGCGATGCAGGACGGAATAGTCGAAGGTCTTACCGGTCATCAGCTCTGTGATGCGCGATTGGGTCAGACCTTTGGTCGGATAGACGCCAACCAAGGCGCCGTCGCGCAGCACCGTCACACGGCTGGAGATTTCGAGAACCTCCGCCAAGCGATGACTGACGAACACAACGGCAACGCCCGACGCCGACAGATTACGCACAATGCCCAGCAGATAGTCGGTTTCAGATTGCGTGAGCGAGGCCGTCGGCTCATCCATGAAGACAAGCTTCGCCTCGCCGACGAGCGCGCGCGCGATTGCTACGATCTGCCGCTGTGCGATGGGAAAATGGTGGAGCGCGAGATCGACATCGAGGGTAACACCAAGACGTTGCAAAGCGTTGGTCGCGAGACGGCGCATTTCGGCATAGTTCACCAGCCGCGGCCACCGGCCGATGACAGTCTGAAACGCGATGTTCTCCGCGACGGTCATCTCGGGGAACAGAGCGAGGTCCTGCCAGATGACCTGAATTCCGCCGGCCTGCGCCGTTACCGGTGACATATGGGCGTAGCTCTGGCCGTCATAGTCGATCCCGGCGCCAGCCTCGGGCTTGTACACGCCAGTGATGACCTTGATCAGCGTGCTCTTGCCCGAACCGTTCTCGCCGGCGAGGCAATGCACCTCGCCCGGCAGAACCTCAAAGCTGACATTCTTCAGGGCCTTCACGCCGCCAAACGTCATGTTGACATTGCGCAGCGATAGCAGCGGCCGTGACGCGGAGCCATCGGGTGCCTGATCAGCCATCGAGTTGAACCTGGATCTAATCGCGTTGACACATCCTCAGTCGGGCCGGCTCGAGGCCAGCCCGGCTGCCACAGCCTTTGGAGGCTTTACAGGCCCATCGCCGCGAGCCCGTCGACAGTGTCCTTGTTGATCGGGACCAGCTGATCGACGATGATGTTATGGTTTTCGAAGTCGGGCTTGACTGTCCCTAGCCCTTCGATCGTATCGCCATCTTTGACTTCTTTGCCCTTCATGAGCTGGTCGGCTAGCGTAACGAAGACCTCACCCGCCTGCTTCGGATTCCACATGAAGCCGCCGGAGATCGCGTCGCTCTTGATGAGCTTCTGGCCCTGCCCCGGCGAGAATGGGCCGAGCACGAATATCTGGCCCACCTTCCGGCGCTCTTCGATTGCACGGCCAGCGCCAATCGGGCCTTGGCTGCCGAAGGCAAGGAAGCCTTTCAAGCCGGGATTGGCGGAAATCAGATCAAGTGCAGTGCTGCGGCTCTTGTCCACATCCTCGGCGACGCCGTAACGATCGCCGACAAGCTTCATGTCCGGATGGTTCTTCTTCAGATACGCGATTGCCGCATCGGCCCAGGCATTGTGCAGCGGCACCGTCAGCGAACCAACGAAGACTGCATATTCACCTTTGCCGCCCATCTTGTCCGCCAAGAGCTTGGCATGAGCCTCGCCGAAGCCGGTCGCGGACGCGAGTTCGAAATCCCAGTCGGCGCCCTTCTGGCCGGGCGATTCATGCGTGATGACGATGATGCCGGCGTCCTTCGCCTTCTGCAGGACAGGTTCAAGCACCTTCGCGTCATTCGGCACGACACCTATGACCTTGACTCCCTGAGCGATCAGATCCTCGATGGCGCGAACTTGCAGTGCCGGATCGGCACTGGTCGGGCCAACCATGAATGCGTCGACGCCGAGCTTCTGGCCGCGCTCCTTGATGCCCGCCTCCATTGCGTTGAACCAGGGAATGCCGCCGATCTTGACGACGACGCCGACTTTGCCGGCCTGTTGAGCCATGGCAGCGATTGATCCGCCAAGCATAAGGGTCGCGGCGAGCGCCGCGATCATGAACTTTTTCATCTGTACTCCTCCCATAACGTTCCCAACGGGAACACACCTCCGCCACCGATTTGTGCTTGCACAATCGATGGTGCATTAACTATTGTGCATCAAGACGCGCTCGTCAAGCGAGATATTGCTCCAGCGGGATATTGCTCTAAACAGAAGCTCCGGAGGGCCAGATGCATCAGCAGGTCAAGAAGAAGGCGACGATCTATGACCTGTCCGTGCTATCGGGCAGTTCGCCGTCGACCGTGAGCGCGGTGCTGAACGGCACTTGGCGCAAGCGCCGCATCAAGGAAAGTACGGCGGAAACAATTCTCAGCCTCGCCGAACGCCACCAGTACACCACCAATCTGCAGGCGCGAGGCTTGCGACGATCGCGATCGGGCCTGGTCGGCCTGATGCTGCCCATCCACGACAATCGCTACTTCTCCTCCATGGCGCAGACATTTGAGGGACATGTGCGCAGCCGGGGTCAATGCCCGGTCGTGGTCAGTGCCAGCCGCGACCCGGAAGAGGAACGCCGGACCGCGGAGACGCTGATTTCCTACTCAATCGACCAGCTCTTCATCGTCGGCGCCACCGATCCGGACGGCGTGCACGAGGTCTGCGAGGCGGCGGGACTGAGGCATGTCAACATCGACCTACCGGGAGCAAAGGCGCATTCGGTGATCAGCGACAACTATGAGGGCGCGCGGATGCTGACGGAGTCAATCATCCGCCAGTTCGGCAATGATGACCCCCTGCGGCCGGACGAGCTGTTTCTGTTTGGCGGCCGCAACGACCACGCAAGCCGCGCACGCATCGCCGCTTTCCATGCGACCAAAAAGGCACTGTTGGGCGCCGACCCTGATGACGGAGTACAGTCCTCCGGCTATTCGCCCGACATAACATTGCGTGCTTTCGAGGCATTTTGCCAACGCCATGGCAAGCTGCCGCGCGCATTGTTCATCAATTCGTCGATCAATATGGAGGGTCTGCTGCGTTTCATGGCGGGCCGGCCGGCGGAGATGTTTAGCGAGCTTGTCGTCGGTTGCTACGACTATGACCCATTCGCCTCTTTCCTGCCCTTCCCCGTAATCATGGTGCGGCAGAATTTTGAGGCGATGATTGCGAAGGCGTTCGAACTGATCAATGAACCGCCGACGGCCCCGCAGATTTTCCTGATTGCGCCGGAGTTGATCCAACCCAGGTCCGCTTTGAAAGGGCCGCTCGACACGCTGAAGGATATAGCGTGAGCGCCCCGAGAACGGGTCTTTGCACAGCTCTCTTCATCCAGGTATCGACGCCTGACACGTGTAGCGTCTTTATGGAAGTCAGCGGCGGTTCGTACCTCAGAGGCGTGCGCCGCTTTGCGTGCACGGCTTGGGATAGTTGTGTGCGTCAAGTTCTGCAAAAAGGGACGGCCATGGTGGTGGTCATGCGGCTTGGCGCAGAGCGCCGTCTCTTTCATGGACACTTCGAGACCGATATAATGTTTCATGGCCGTCCTCCGTTCGATGCCTGGGCCCGGTGTTGATCGCGAGCCCGTTCACCTCGCAAACGTCCTGGCGGCGCGACACAAATTCGAACCAATCCAGATCGGTGACGCCGACATAGATCTTGATCGCGCTGCCGGTCATGGAAACGCCTTGATACGATCGCTCACGATCGCCTTCACTCGCTCCGCGACCTTTTGAGCAGCGTCGGCCCGTCCGGTAAAGGACGGCAGAGCGAGCGTGGGCGCTGCTTCGCGCAGGGCGGCGGCAATCGAACCTATCGCTTCTTCCGCTCGCGCGACCGGCAGTTCGATCGTGCGCGCGAGAGTTAGGAAGTCCTGCCGTGTAAGCCGGTCGTCCTTACCGTTGAGCTTCAGCGCCGTACGATCGCCACCAAGCCCCGGAAAGACGCGGGTCGTCACGGCGTCGTAAAGGGGTGCGAACCGGACAGTCTCGAACCGCTTAGAGCCAAGCTCTGCAATCTTGAGGAGCGCCAGGTTCTTGAGATGCATGTCCCCGTCGGCGATCAGCCACGCGAAAAACGCCCGGCGGAACAAGGTCTCGATATCGGCGGCAGGGTCGGTCGAAAGCGGCCGCAAACCCCGCGCCATGCGTTCGATCGTGCCGTCGTATTTGGCTGAGGCCGGCAGATCGAGAACCGAACAGAAGTCCTCGAGCGCTAGGAAGCGTCGATCATCGGGCCCGCGTCGCACGTCGAATCGCTCGACGACCAATGCAGGTGACATCCCATCCGGCATGTCGATGAGCGCGGCGGCCGGAACCTCGAAGCCCGCTGCGCGACCAAGTTCAAGACAAAGCCATTCGACGACCGGCAGCATTTCGAAGCCCGCGGTTCCGGCCGGCTTAAGGATGTGAGTGAATGGCAGATCGATCGCGGGCAGCAGGGCGCCGTCCGATGCCAAATTCATCGGCGCCTTGATCTGGACACCCGATAATCTCGGCGTTTCCGCGCGCGCAAACAGCTGAGCCAAGTTGTGCTCGAACGTCTCCTCGATCTCGCCTCGCGACGGGCCGACGTATCGACCAGTGAAGCGCCCATCGTCGGTGAACGCGGCAAGTTTGGTGTCGAGTTCGTCTCGCGGCAGGACGTTAAGCTCGGCTTGGCTCTCGACGACCGCGATATTTGACATGTAGCGCTTGCCGCGTCGCAGCGCTTCGCGTTCATCCCGCTGATGGAGCACTTGCGCGAGCCATCCTTCTGGGAGGAGCGACTCGATGAAAGCCGGCAGCTTGCCTGGTGCAGTCTGTCGAACGAGTGGCGGACCGCTGCGCCTCACAGGCTTCCAGCGCCACTCGAATCCATCGTGGATTAGACGGCCGAGGGGATCCCCATGCCATGCCACAAGGAGATCCAGTGCTGCCTTGTTAACGGAGCCCTTGGGCGCCGCCGGGCGCGCAATCAGATAACGCTCAGCGCCCTCCCCTTCGCGGTACCATCCGTTCTCGCGAGCCAACGCCCAGACCGCGTCAGCGGCCACCTGTGGCGAGCCATGTTCCTCTATGAGTCTTGCCGCCATCTCGGCGCGCATCGGTTCGGTGATGGCGCTGGCATGCTCGCTCCGCAAACGGAACGCTTCCAGGAAGCGTTGGCGCGGCGAGGAAACGTCAACTCGCAACTCGCCGAGATCGTCCCCTACCACCGCAGAGGCAGTCGAAGGATGGGGGGGCGCCTCATTCTGGATTATTTCGAGCATCCGTAGCCGGGTTCGTTGGTTGCGCCGACCGCTAACGAACAGGCGGCCGTCAGGTGTGGGAGCAAGAAGTTGGGCAGAGGCCGACGATAGATAGGCAGTAGGATAGAGGTAGCGCGCGATGCGCACGGCGTGGCCTAAAACTGCTTGCTCAACGTCGTCGCCTGATCGTGCATAAACACCGCGGACGAGCGGGACGAGTTCCCCTACCGCCGCTAGCGCATGCGCACGTCTCTTGTCTATTGTCTCTCCAACCAGCAGTATGGGCACGGACTTTCTCGCATTTCAGATGCGCGAAAGTCCGCTAATAGGCGTCGAGAGTCAAGGACTTTCTCGAATCTGAAATGCGCGAAAGTCATGTCTGGCTACCGGCGTCGCCAGTCTGCTCGGCCGCATTCTCGATCTACTTTTTGCCGAATGCACTGCTATCACGGTCGAGCAATGGAACCCCGTCGAATGAGGGCTCGCGCCCAGCGGAAGCGATCAGTCCAGCATGGGTCATGCCCTGCCCTGCGCACTTTTCCGCAGGATCAACGTTCGTTGTTGTCATCCTCATAGCCTTCATAGTTGTCCTGCGGCGCATAATATTCCGCTGCGTCATAGACTTGAGTCTTCTTGTAGCGCTCGCCCAGGCCAACCGCAGCGAGGCGCGAAAAGCTGTTGATCTTCAAGCCGCAGGCGATGCACTCGAAGCGATTGGGCAGATATTCCTGCGTCTCGGTGATCTCGCCGTCCTCGAGTTTCTGTGTCGGCGCAGTGACGGGCTCACCCACGACCAACGCTTGGGAAGCGCACGATGGACAGTTCACCCGATGGCCGCCTGGCGGATTGCCCAAACGGCCGCCGACTGGCTGAGCGTGGTGCGCTCCTCGTTGCTCTTGGCGGCCCAGGCGTTCTTGTGAGCGTCGACATCTCCCAGGACCGCCTTAGCGCCGTCATCGGCAGCGGCGGCGATGAGTTTGGCGGCGACTTTCGCCTCGGCATCCCCGGCAAAGTCAGGCAGTGACATGCCCATAAAATCAAGGAGAACCTCGCATATGCGCTGAGCCCGCCGATGAGCGCACACGGCATCATGGAGTTCTTAAGCAGCCGTCGAAGGCGCACAGCATCCTGAGATCGACGCACGCTGGCCACGAGCACGTCGATGGAAAGAGGACGACCGGCAGCCGGTCACTCGCATCCAATGAAATCAATCGGAAGGCTGCCTTCAAGGCGCTTCGCATGAACCGGCACTGGTCCAGTCTGCCAATGCTGGCGCGGGATCGCAGTTGCTCAGTTTACTGCCTCCCCAGCATCTCTCGCTGCAAGCGAACCGAGCGCCGACCAGTCGAGCTTTTCGCCGCCATGGGCGAGCAGGGTGAGGAAGCGGTCACGCAGGAGGTTTGCCACCGGCAGCGGCACGCGCAGGTCCTCGGCTGCTGCCAGCGTCAGCCGGATATCTTTCTGACCCAACGGCGCGGCGAAGCCGGCAGGCTCGAATTTGCCCTCCACGATCAGCGCACCATAGGTCTTGTAGATGGGGGCCGTGAACAAGGTCGACGTCAGAATATCGAGATACTGTTCCTTGTCGACACCGCCCTTGCTGACCAGCGCGATGGCTTCGCCCAGCGATTCGATCACCGAGGCGATCAGGAAGTTGCCGCTAAGCTTTACCAGGTTGGCGGCTTTCGGCGTCTCGGAGACGACGAAGGTCTTCTGGCCCACGGCGTCGAAAATCGGCTGCACGGCGGCGATGGCATCCGGCGCTCCGGCCGCGACGACGAACAGTTTGCCGGCAGCCGCCACCTCGGGCCGGCCGAACACCGGCGCTGCGACGAGGCGCTGGCCAGCCGCGGCATGATCGGCCGCGAGGCGCTCCGACAGAGCGACGCTGATCGTGCTGAAGGAGATGTGCGTCGCTCCTGTGCGAAGGGTCGCGAGCAAACCGCCATCGCCATAGACCACGCTTTCGACCGCGTGATCATCTGCCAGCATGGTGACGACAGCCTCGCCGCGGCAGGCCTCTGAAAGTTTGGCCGCCGAACGCGCACCCTTGCGGACCAGGACCTCGTCCTTGCCAGGCGTCCGGTTGTAGACGGTCATGGCATGCCCTGCCTCAAGAATGTTCGTGGCCATTGCGGCACCCATGTGCCCCAGTCCGATGAAGCCGACGTCCATGATGTTCTCCTTTCGATGCGGTCGCGAGACGCGCGTTTCTCACTTGTGCCGATCCGCCCGATCCAGACGCTCGGGTTGGCTGGGGATCTCTTGGGCCTGAACTCTTGCGGTATACGGTTCCTGTTGGAACGTGCTCCATCCTCGCGCGGTTGCCATCGTGAGTGCACTTTGGAAACTATCCCAACCTCAGCTCAATGACGGGTGCGGATGTTCGGCCTGACGAACAGCTGGGCAAAGGGCGATCAGGCGATCGATCGCCGCCAAGGCGAAGCGTAGGCTGGGCTCATCGACCAATCGTCCATCCCAAATCTTATCGGCAACGTTGCCAATGACGACCTGCGGACCGAGAACGGGACGTGACTGAATGGCGAGCAGCGTCTCGTTGGCCTGTGCCTGAGCACGAACGCCGCCGGTAAAGGCCGGCGACACGGAGATGACGAGCACCGCTTTGCCGGTCAATGCCGACCGACCGAGCGGCCTCGACGCCCAGTCAAGCGCGTTCTTGAGGACGCCTGGGATGCCGTGATTGTACTCCGGCGTCGCGATCACGACCCCGTCGCTTTCCGCGACAGCTTGCCTGAACGCCTGCACCGTCTGCGGTGTCGATGCTCCATCTTCGTCCTGGTCGTAAAGAGGCAGCCGCAGGTCGCCGATCTGGAGATCAACCGCCGAACTGAGCGCCGGCTGGAGGCCTCGCAGGACGGCAAGGGAGTAAGAGGCTCGGCGCAGGCTCCCCGGCAAGCCGAGGAGCCGCGCCTGACTACGTGCCTCGATGATCGTCATCGGTGCGATCACTTTCCGGGCTGCAACGGGCCCGAACCGGCGCCGGTCGCTTCGATGGCGGCAGCGATCTCAGCCAAATCCCGCCCGGTCAATTCGAGGCTTGCGGCGTCGAGCCAGCCGTCCACCTGAGCCGGGCTGCGGGCGCCGACGATCGCACCCGTCACCCCCGGCCAGGCCAGCGTCCAGGCGATCGCAACCGCGGCAACGCTGGCGCTGTGACGCTCCGCGATCGGTTTTAAGGCATCGGCGAACTCCAGGTTGCGGGTGAGCTTTTCGCCGGAGAATTCGGCGTTGCGGGATCGCCAGTCGTCTTTCGGCAGGGCTTGGGCGCGCTCGACGGAGAAGCCGCCGGTGAGGAGGCCGGATTGCATGGGGCTATAGACAATGACGCCGGTCTCATGAGCGTGGCACCAGGGCAACTCCGCCTGGGCGACATCGCGACGAATCGCGGAGAACGGCGGCTGCAACGTGTCGACATGGCCGAGGCTCTGGGCCGTTTCCAACTGCGCGGCACCGTGGTTGGAAAGGCCGACGGCACGCACCTTGCCCTCCTTCTTCAGGTCGAGGAGCGTTTGCCAGTACACTTCGAGCGGCGTGCCATCCTCGGCCGGCCAGTGCATTTGGTAGAGATCGATGCGCTCAACGCCGAGGCGCTTCAACGAGGCTTCCACCTCGCGGCGGATGCTTGCGGGCGCGCCGACTTTGCTGGGGAGCGCTTGGCGATCGTTTTCGTCCCAGATGAGGCCGCACTTGGTGAAAACGTAAGGCCGCTCATTGGCCGGGATCTCAGCGAGCGCTTGACGCACGACCTCTTCCGAGTGGCCGAGGCCGTAAATAGCCGCCGTGTCGATCCAATTGATACCGCGTTCCACCGCATGCCGTATTGCAGTGATCGAGTCGCCATCGTCCTGTGCACCCCAACCAACGGCCCAATCGGCTCCGCCGATCGCCCAGGCGCCGAACCCGACATGGGTGATCTCCATGTCGGTGCGACCCAAGCGGCGGGTCGGGAGTGCCTTGGCGAGGGATGTCGATTGTTGAAGCGTATCCATGATGCATTCTCCTATGTGCACCGCAACATGAGAAATCTCCGTCCATCTTTCCAATGGATAATTGAGATGCTATTGATCGGTTTAATGCCTTAATAGGATGGCAATCATGGAACTGCGCCAGTTGCAGCATTTCGTGGCGGTCGCCGAGGAGAACCATTTCACCCGGGCCGCCCAGAGGGTGAATATTGTCCAATCGGCTCTGTCGGTTTCCATCCGGGCTCTCGAGGAGGAGCTCGGCGCTCAGCTCTTCATTCGCAGTACGCGACAGGTACGGCTTACGACCACCGGCCGTGTCTTCCTCGACAAGGCGCGAGCGGCACTTGAAGCGGTGCGCGAGGCTCGCGACACCGTGGCGGCGATAAAAGGACTGGATCAAGGCACGCTCACTATCGGCACCGTGCAGAGTCTCCCGGCTTTTCTGGATCTGCCGTCGCTGCTCGCGCGGTTCCATGCGCAGCACCCAGGTATCGAGGTCCGGCTCTGCCAGGGAAGCTCGACCCATCTTCTGGAGAAGATCAGAAGCGGGCGAATTGACCTTGCGTTTTTGCCTCTATGCGAGCCGCCAGTCGGCATCGCGACAACCATGATTGCTTGTGAATCTCTCGTCGTGATCTGCGCACTCGATCACGACCTGGCGGGCGGTGACGAGGTGTCGCTCTCCGCGTTGAAAGGCGACCCATTCGTTGATTTCGAGCCGGATTGGGGGACGCGGAAACTCGTCGACCGCGCCTTTCTGGAGGTCGGCATAGAGCGTCGTACCGTCTTCGAGGTTAGCGACCTTGAAACGCTCCTGGAATTGGTTGCGCGCGGCCTCGGGATCGCCCTTGTTCCGGAGGCCATCGCCGAAGCACGGCGCTCCACGCTCAGCATCAACCCGATCGCTCAAACAGAGCTCTGCTGGGAACTCGTGGTAGCCTATGCAGCCGGCGACGGCACGAGTGATTCCCCGCCAGATCACGCCCCGAAGGCCTTTCTGAAACTCTTGGCGGATGCGAGGAGATCCGACAGCAGTTTACAATACCAGCCATGACTTCAAAAGAGGGCCGGATCCGGCGCGCCGCAATCGCCGCCACTTGAAGAATTTGCTCCCGGCAATCGATGGCTAATCCTCGACCCGGCTGTGGCGCTGACGCTGATTTGAAGGGCGAGATATACACCATTATCGTCCGTCGTTTCTCAGCGAAATGGGACCAGAGATGCCGCAGTTCGCGCGCATCTGCGCCAGTTTTGAGCAGGAGTTGGTCCATGCGATTCAAAGGTAAAGACGTTCTCGTGACCGGCGGGAATTCGGGGATAGGACGCGGAATCGTCCAGTATTTCCTGAAAGAGGGAGCCCGGGTCGCTTTCGCCGGCCGCGACCGCGAGAAGGGCCGCGCCGTTGAAGCGGAAGCAAAGGCGATCGAAGGCGAAGCCCGCTTTTTCCCGTGCGATCTGTCGGAAGAACATCAAGTCGAGGACCTGATCGGCCAGATCGGCCAATGGGGGCGACTGAGTATCGTCGTCAACAACGCAGGCGCCGGTTCGCGCCGAAGCGGGGTTGAGCCCGGCGATCGCCCCCGAGCGAGATGGGACAAGATGCGCGGCGCCAACCTGGACTCCACCTATTTTGTATCCTCCTACGGCTTGCCGCTGCTGCGGGATTCCGGTGGAGGTGCGATTGTGAACATATCGTCCACGGCCACATTGCACGGCAATTGGGGCCTGTACTGCGTCGCCAAGGCGGCCGTCGAAGCGCTGACGCGATCGCTGGCCATCGAGGGGGCTCCGCATCGGATCAGGGCGAACTGCGTCAGCCCTGGCTGGATCGCCACCGAAATCGATGCAGGGGCGCCAGCGTCGGGTACCGGCGACTGGACGGTGCCGCCAAGCGTGTTCGACCGGATGGGCACACCGGCCGAAATCGCCGCCGCTGTCGCGTTCCTGGCGAGCGATGAAGCTTCGTTCATCACCGGCCAAACCCTGGTTGCCGATGGGGGGCTCTCGATTCTGGACTACACCTCGCTATCGCTTCTCGAGCAACGCGGTTCGGTGCTGTTCTCGGGCATGGTCGGCGACACTCCGTAAGGGGTCGAAAACAAAGACGCGCCCGGCATCAAGTTGCGTGACCGCGAGGCAGGTTACTCTCATTCTGACCACTACGAAGCTTGGATGGCATCATTGAATTGAACGTCCGCTTAGGGGTCCACAACGGCAAGTTCGCGCGAGCCGGAGAATGGCGGGTGGTGTGTAGGGTTTCGGATGCCGGCCCAAGCGAAAGTCTCTCCTCCTGCACGGAGCCGGCGTCGGAAAGCCTCCAGGGAAGATGCTATGGGACCGGCGGCGAGACTGATCCTGGCGAGTTGGCTTGTCGCCGGGATCGTGCCTGGCGTCGAGCGCCAGCCAGCCGCTGAAGAAGCTCGCGATCGACGAGAACGCATTGCTGATGCTGCTGCATCGATGGCGTGCGGAAGCGGAAACGGCGGGTCACAGCGCGATCCCGAAACGGCCGGCGTGTCGGCGCCAGTGTTCGGACCAGGGCGCACTTTGCTTGGCGCGCTGACACTTGCCGGTCCGCGGTCACGCGTCGATCAGGCGTTCCTTCGGGGCATGAAACGGCCGCTGCTGGAAGCGGCCGTCCGCGCCACCCGCGCCTTCGGCGAGGATGCTTCGGCCCTCGAGCAAGCGAGTCGGCAGGCCAAGCGCACGCGCAAGAATGGCCTAATCGATGGGGTGGAACCGTCGACGCCGACGTTGCCAAGTGCGGCAGGTACGCAATGCGTGGGATTTCGATGGCCCGCCGATGAAGGTTCGCGCGTGAATCGCCGCTCTCTTGATAACGATCAGCGTGCCACCAGCCCGCTCAACGACCAAGCGTCACAAGTTTCGGATTCTTCGGCATGCCAAAGTAATGGGCGACGCCGGTAAAACGTATCGCGATTTCGCGATTTCGGCACCGGCAAGCAAACTTCCATCGCCTGGCCGTCGTCGGCACTATCTGTGTCAATACGGAGGAGTTGTGTTATAGGCGGACTCCCATCAACAACCGTGGCGGATTGCCGCCCAAAAGGAGACCATGCCTAGTTCCGATGGCAGTATTTACGATCTGATCGGGATACTCGCCGTACTTGTTCTCGTTGCCGCGAACGGTTTTTTTGTCGCAGCGGAATTCTCTCTCGTCGCAGTCCGCCGTAGCCGGGTGATGGAACTGGTCAATGCCGGCAGGACCAATGCCAGTGCCTTGAAGCGGGCGGTCGACAATCTCGACGCCAACCTTGCTGCCACGCAGCTCGGGATCACCATATCGTCGCTTGCGCTCGGATGGATCGGCGAGCCTGCGCTCGCCCATTTGATCGAGCCATTGCTGAGCGCGCTGCCGGGATCGCTCGCCATGGCCGGCTCTCATGCGATCGCGGTTGCGATCTCCTTCATCATTATCACCGCCCTGCACATCGTGCTCGGCGAACTCGCCCCCAAGAGCCTTGCCCTTCAGCGCAGCGAGGGCACGGCACTCTGGGTCGTGCGCCCGCTCGGCCTATTCCTATTTCTGCTGCGGCCAGCGATCATCTCGCTTAACGGACTCGGCAACCTGGTACTGCGCCTCTGTGGGTTGCGACCCGGCACGGGAGAGGAATCCCTTCACTCGCCGGACGAACTCAAGCTGCTCATCGCGGCAAGCCAGGAGGCGGGGCTGCTCCACCAGGCGCAACAGGAGGTCGTCGAGCGCGTCTTCAGTATCGGCGACCGGCGCATCGCTGATATCATGACGCCGCGCCGCGACGTCGATTGGATTGACGCTGATGACAGTCCCGACGAGATTCTGCGCACCATTCGCGAATGTCGCCATGAGCAGCTTCTGGTCGGCCGGGATGGCATCGACGAACCGCTTGGCATGATTCTGAAGAAGGACCTTCTCGATCAGGTGCTTGACGGGCAAACGCTCGATCCGATGGCTGCCATCCGCCAGCCTCTGATCGTTCACGAGGGAACAGCAATCTTTCGTGTGCTCGATCAATTCAAGAAGGCGCCTGTACGTCTGGCGATCGTCATCGACGAATATGGCAGCCTGGAAGGGATCGTCACGCAAACCGATCTGCTCGAGGCCATCGCCGGCGATCTGCCGGACGCGGAGGGCGAGGAACCGTACATCGTCGAGCGTGGGGATGGTTCGCTGCTGATCGACGGCATGATGCCGGCTCATGATGCTTTCGCTCGCCTTGGCTTCCGATCAGGACAGCCGGATGGCGGTTTTCACACGATCGCCGGGTTCGCCCTCTCCCGGCTTGGGCATCTCCCGGAAGCCAGGGAGCATTTCGACTATGAGGGCTGGCGGTTCGAGATCGTCAATATGGATGGAAAGCGGATCGACAAGCTGCTCGCCCGCCGGCTGTCCATCACATCTACTGCTGCAGCCATTTGAGGCCGAACGCGCCAGGAACCAGAATGCCGGTGGCCCAGACGAAGGCTGAGGTGGTGTTGGCAATCTGAAACGCCAGGGCGGGCATCTTACAGATGCCCGCCGCCAATGGCACGGATGCGCGCAAAGGACCGAAGAAGCGCCCAAAGAACACGCCGGCCACCCCCCATCGCTCGAAGAACAGGTGACCGCGCGGAATGAGGTTTGGATAACGTGACAAGGGCCAATAGTGCGAAACCCCGTTTCCCAACCGCGTGCCGATCCAGAAGGACAGCCAGTCCCCCAATGCCGCCCCAATGGCGGCGGCAAGCCACAGAGGCCAGAATGCGATACCGCTTTCGCCGATGAGAAAACCGACACCGATCAGGATCACGGTTGCAGGCAACAACAGAGAGATGAACGCCAGCGATTCCCCAAAGGCCAGCACGAGCACCAGCGGAAAACCCCATGCTTCATGCGTCCGGATAAACGCGATCGTCGCTCGCGTGATCTCATCGAGGCTCATTCATCACTTTCCAATTCGCACCAAGCGTGACCGGCGGCTGACATCTCACCATATCGGTCCCTCTGGCAAAGACCTGCCACGTCGGAACGGATGTCTTGCAGACGTGTAGCGGCCGAGCAACGCACACGGCGCAAGTAACCATTCACAAGGATGTTCCTCTCGCTCTGATTGACAGTACCCACGGGATCGACCTTAACTCATTCTTAACAAAAGTTGGTTGGGCGGGTCGGATGAGTTCCTCACGAGTGCGGTTGTGCGTACGGTTGGGCGGCGGTGCGGTCGTTGCAATCGTTGCGATAACGTCCACGTGGTCGGCGGCGACGGCTTCACAGTCGATGCTGATCGGTGGCTTTATCTCGCAGCCGATCGGTCACTACAATTTCTGCAAATCCCATCGGGCCGAATGTGAGATCCGCTCACGCGACAATGGTCCGGAGCACATGACCGGAAAACTCTGGCGGCAGATTACGAGCGTCAACCTGACGGTCAACGACAAAGTCAAGCCGAGGAGCGATCTCGACCAGTATGGCCAGGACGAATTCTGGGCCTATCCAGACAGCGGTTTCGGCGATTGCGAGGACTATGCGCTGGAAAAGCGCCGGCTGCTGATAAACAGCGGCATTCCTGTGTCGGATCTATTGATGACGGTTGTTCGCAAGCCCGACGGCGAGGGTCATGCAGTGCTGACTGTTCGAACCGACAAGGGCGACTTCATCCTCGATAACCTCATCAACACGGTGCGCCGCTGGGACCAGACCGGCTACCGCTTCCTGAAGAGGCAAGCCGGCACCGACACGGGGCGCTGGGTCTCCATCCTTGATGGCGACAACCCACTGGTCAGCGCGATCAAGTGACGGTCGTGTAACAGTTCACCCAAAGTTGACGCCTTGCCGAAAGAGATCTCTCCGGCTGGTGCGCAGCCTGCTCTTCGTCTTAGGTCGGAGTGTTCGTCGTTGTTAAGGCTTTGTGTCCGCCTTCGCCTGATTGCTGCTCGCCCCCTTCGACGGGCACACTCAATGGCGCTGTCGCCTCCGGGCAGCCGCTCTGAATTTTTTTCCATGACGAAATGTTGAGAACCATGTCGCACTGCGCGAGTTCCGGTCCCGACGGCAATTGCAGACAGGCGAATTCACCGTGATGGAACGTGCGGCCGTTGGCGATGCACTGACATTCTGCCCGCGCGGGCGTTGCAACAAGCGCCGCGAAAACCAGGATGCAAGAGGCATGGAACGTCCTCATGCGAAATCATAGCACGATCCGGAGCGGGCGCCAGATCGCCCAGCACGAGGTACAGCGCCGTGATGATGACGAACGCAATCGCGACGGCGGTGGCATGGGAACCGGCGTTGGCGAGCGAGCCCGGGAGGCCACTCAGCAGAGGCTCGATCAGATGCACAGATCAGCACCCGTCGCCGGCCGCTCCGGCGCCCGCGAGCAGTAGCGCCATCAGTGCGGCGAGAACTCGGACGCTCCGCCGCGCCCAATTTCGACCCTTTCACGCGCTCGGCAACGCAACCCTGGATGAGGACCGCGTCATTCCACACGCAAATAACCGCTCAGGCCGCTCTTCTGATGTTCAATGACGTGGCAATGGAATACCCAATTACCCGGATTGTCAGCGACCAACGCCACTTCCATCACTTCTTGCGATTTAAGAAGGGCCGTATCCGTTACAAGCGACGCAATTTTGCGCTTGTCGGAGTAGCAGACGGAAGGACATACCGTGCAAATGGATCGGATGATCGTTCGGCGTTTCGTTGCGAAGGCGCAGAACATAGCTTTGCCTCGTTTTAGAGCCGCGAGCGGATCAACTGGCCCCGGCGCGTCCCCTCGCCAGGCGACGCGGTTGATCGACCAGAAGGTGTAGCCGAGCGTGCCGCAAATACCCGGCGCCGGCGCATCACCATTGGGCGACCAGCCAAAGACGAAGTCCATTGTCTCGGCATCGGCAAGATCCGGCTCCGGTACGCGATTCGGCCGCAGCGGCTTGAGTTCGCCAAGCGCCCGCCCGGCGCTGGCGCCTATAGGCAGGAATCGGACGAGAACGCGAGGTCCCTTGGCTGTTCTGAGTTTCAGGCTGACGATCTCGTCTTCGCCATCAGGCACGCGGAGGGCGATATCGGCGCGCTAGCCGGGCGCGACGACAATGCCCCGAGGCGCAACAGGCTGCCGCAGCGGGTTGGCATCAAGAGCGATCACTTTGGCCGTTCCGCCATCGAGGTCATAAGTGCCGATACGGGTGACATCGGTGACTGCCAAACGCAGGCGCACAAGGCTGCCCGCCGGCAGATCGTAAATCGGGGTGACTTCCCAATTTACCGTCGAGACCGTACCCAGCGTGCCGCCGCGCGCAGCGTTGCGTGCCTTGAACAATTCGATGAACTGGCCGTCTTCGCCGAGACGGAAGTCGCGGATATTGAGCGGCAAATCCTGGTCGAAACCGGCATCTTCGTCATCTTCGACAACAAGCACGCCGGTCAGACCGCGGGCCATCTGATCGAGCGTGTTGCAATGCGGATGATACCAATAGGTGCCGGCATCCGGCGGTGTCAGAGTGTAACGGAAGCTTTCGCCCGCCGCGATAGGACGCTGGGTGAGATAAGGCACGCCGTCCATGGCATTGGCGATGCGCAATCCATGCCAGTGCACACTCGTCGCTTCATCGAGATCATTGACCACGTCTATGGAAAACGGCCTATCTCGCAATAAACGCAGAGTGGGCGGCGGCCCGCCCGCACCGAAACTCATCATCCCTTTGGTGACGGTGCCGGGCAAAATCGACCGACTGATCGCTGAAACCGGCAAGGTCAGATCGGCTGCTACGGCCCTGCCGGCAATCAGCCCGCCTGCAGCGCCGACAGCTACTGCTGCCGTGCCGCCCAGCAAGAATCCCCTGCGCGACATTCCCGACATGAAGCAGCCCTTTCAGTGGAGTATAGCGGACGTGGTGTTGTTGTCTCTTCCTTCACGAATTTCGAACCCTGGCAATGATTCAAGGTGAAGGTGGCGTAGTCTCCGAAGGACTTCAACTGAAGTTGGAGTTTCACTTGCTTTTTGAGGATTGCCACACAACGTCGCACTGAACCGCGAGGCGTCTACGTGGCAGCTCTCGCCGAACGGCTTGTTGTGGGTGTAGCGTGCCCGATTGGCAGGAGTTACGACGCAAGCTATCCCCTTACCGGAAATGGGCTCGCCTGAAATAGCACATTTGAAGCGGCCACGGTCTCTTAAACGCCCCATAAACGCAAACGCCCATAGACGCTCATCACTCGTCAGCGCTCTATTTCGGCCCATTTCTGCTCGCCGCAGGATCGGTGCAAATACGGTCATCCAATTTCAATAACGGAACCCTGTAATGCTGCCGTCACATACGGTGGCTAGGCGGATGCAGGGCGCCCTGCCCGTCCAACCTCTGGAGACAACCATGCGCGCTTTGCCGACTGTCATGACGGTTGCGGCCCTGCTGGGCACGCAGCCCGCTTTCGCCGAATTCGTCACAGCTTTCGATTTTCCGCAGCCGAAAGACACCAGCGAGTTTTACACGGTTATCGAGATTCCGGCGGGAAGCTTCACTAAATACGAGATTGACTCAGAAACTGGCCATATCATCGTCGATCGATACCAGTCCATGCCGGTCGTCTATCCGGCCAACTACGGTTCCGTTACCAGTTCGTTGGGCGGCGACGGCGACCCGTTGGATGCGCTCGTCTTCACCCGGGAACCCGTCGTGCCCGGTGCTCTGATCAAAGTCCGCGCCATCGGCGTGCTCAACATGGTCGACGGCGGCGAAACGGATGACAAGATCATCGCTGTGCCGGCCACGGACATCGATCCGCAATATGACGGGATCAAGACCATCGATGATCTTCCGGCCATCGAACGACAGCGCATCGAGGCATTCTTTCGAGTTTACAAGCAGCTACCTGAAGGCCGCAAGGTCGTTGAGCTGAACGGCTTTGGTGGCGCCAACGTCGCCATCGACATGGTTGGCAAAGCCATTGAGAGCTACCGGAACAAGAAGGACTGACAGGATAGCAGAATCTTAACAGGAAGCTCATCCATAGGACTGGTCCCTAGCGGTGTTGGAACACCGCTAGGGTATGCATTGGCCTTGCGTCGCACTGTTGGCTGCGCGCAAGCTGCGCTTCGCTTTAGCTCCGGGCGTTTGCTGTTGATAAAGCCAAATCGTTGGCTTTATCTCCGCCTTCGCCTGGTTTCTGCTCGTCCCCGTTGACAGGCAAGCCAAACGGCGCAGTCGCCTCCGGGCATCCATCCTGAATTTTTTCCATGACGAAATGTTGAGAACCATGTCGCACTGCGCGAGTTCAGGACCTGACGGCAATTGCAGACAAGCGATTTCGCCGTGATGGAAAATGTGGCCGTTGGCGAGGCACTGGCATTCGGCCGGCGCGGGCGTTGCAGCGAGCGCCGCGAAAACCAGAATGTAAGAGGCCGTGATCGTCCTCATGCGCAAGATCATAACACGATCCGGAACTGTCGCTAGTGTGAACGCTCCACAAGTAACTCGGCGGAGAACTCGTACCGCGGGCGCTCGCGATCCCTCAATCGTCGTTCGCGTCGGTTTTTGCCCTCATTGTCGTATTTTGTGGCCCGAATCAAAGGCACGGCCAAGCGACCAAAATGACCAGCAAATCCATCGGCATGCCGCGCCCAACGACACCTGCCAAACTGCCGGCATGCATGACGAGCAGCGTTGTTCGAACCAACGGCCGCGATGATGCGCGGCACGTTCAGGTTGAGGGAATGCGCGGGTCCTGAACGAGATAGAGCCGCGCAGTCGGCGTGAAATCAGTCACCAGGAATGAGAACGAAACCGTGCTCAGCGGATCGACCTCGCCTTTCCGGAACAGAAGATGGTCATAAGGTTCGAATTCACGACTGAATTCGGCGAAACTATCGGACCGAATTGCATCCGTTTCGCGGCGCGCCTGGTCGAACGAAAGCCCGTCGCTGGAATCGCTTGGCTGGTTGAGAATCTCCTGCAACTCGAACTCGAATTCGACCCAGGCGTGACCGCTGTTGTTGAGGGCAACGATCCTTAGGGAAATGAAACCGGTGGCATAGTTGCCGGAGGCACCGAATGGCTGAACCGGCCGGATGGCGCGTATGGTGAGGGTTACCGGGCTTGCCGACTCGAGTTCCTCGGTAATCACGACAGGATCGGCCCTTGTTCCGGCTCCCGAAGCGGCAATGATCCGGAATCCGCCGAGTTCGTCGGAAAAGGAGTAGGCGCCTGCTTCAAATATTCTGGGCCTTGTGCCATCGGCTCCAGCGAGGAGTCCGCTTGCTGCGAGCACGGTTGCGAATATCCCTACCAGACGTGCGCCTGATATTCGGGTTGACGGGTGGTGCCACATGGCTCGAAGTATGAACGACATTCCCGCGGCCGCATACTGGAATGGCTCAGGCGAGAGGGTATGATGGTTGGATTTGGCGCCGTAGGTCGAGGCATTCAACCGGATCGGCCACCGCAAACCGCGGAGAGGTTGTCGCTGCCGGCGATATGCGCGAGAGGACGTACCGATGTTCGGACTTGGCATGACCCACCTGTTGGTTATCTTCGTGGTGGCGCTGGTTGTTTTCGGCCCCGAGGAGCTTCCAAAAGTCATGCGATCGGCGGGGGCAATGATGAAGACATTCAATCGGATTGCGGGCGATTTTCGAAAACAGTTTGACGACGCTATACATCAAGCCGAGAAGGAACTCGACCTGCAGGAAACCCGCTCGATGCTTCAGAATGCGATGGAGGACGTGCCGCGAAGCGCTGACAAGGCCATAGTAGGGAAGGACAGCAATCTCAATCCGGCCGCTGAGCGGGGCGCAGAATCTGAACTGACGTCGGTCACGGCCAAGGACGCGAGGTTTAATGCCGAAACGTCATCAAACCAGTGATCGGGCAGAAGAGCAGTCGCCCATCGGAACCATCGCGAGGCTCCCAGCCGTTCCACCTTCACCGTCTCGGTTTCGCCCGACCACAGGCCGAGGCTCAAGACCTCATGACGGGCATCCCCTCACTGTGAAATCCCTTCACAGGTTACCGTTGTTCCCCCACTGCCGTGCTGCAGCCGTGGTCTTTTTGACAATCGCGTTGCTGACTGCGGCGGCCACCGACGTCGGCTCCGCTTCAGCGCATCGCAACGCGCTCTGGCAGGTTGTGCAGACCTGCGCTCTTGCCGCAGCGCATCTTGGCAGCGCTTTCCCCTGCGAGGAAGTGATCCTGCCCAGGCAGGGCGTGCCTGGATCAGCTCTCATTAAATCACCCCGCTACCGGACCGAGTTTCTGTTGACGCCACTCACGGCTGTTGCCGGCGTTGAAAGCCCGTCTGTCCGTTGGCAGGGCAGTTCCCAACTCTGGAATCGGGCATGGAAAGCACGAAGCAAGGTCTCGGCGAGCCTCGGACGTCACCTTCCACGAACGGCCATCGCCATGGCTGTGAATTCCAGGACTGAGCGATCCCAGGATCAGTTCCACATCCATATCGATTGCGTTGCGGTGTCGGTGGAAAAGAAACTTGTCCTGAAGGGGCCGAAGGTGGAAGGTCCGTGGCAGCTTCTCCCTTTGGCTCTGATGGGGAAACGCTATTGGATCAAGGCAGTCGATAAGCCGGATTTGGAAACGACCAACGTAGTCGGCATCATCGCTTCCGGCCTGCCGCAGGCCCGGCGCGCCATGCATCACGTAAATGTCGTCGTCGTTGGCGCCGAACTCGCCGGCGCAAGACCGGGATTTTACATCCTGACCAACTGGGAAAGCTCGCCGGCCGAGCGCCTTTTGGATCATCACTGCACCTCGCGTTGAGCACCGGAGGCAACTGGCGAGACCAATGGCCGCACCCGGACACTCGACGGAAGTCTCAAAGCAGTCTTCGCGGAATGGTATCCGGGCATGGCAAACGACAATCCAAGACCCGATCAGCGCAGCAAAGCTGCGTGACCGCCCCACAGTTCCTCATGCTCTCCTATCTGCAGGCCCGCACCGGCTAACGTCGGCTCTTCGACGATCCGATGAAGCGACAGCCCGAGACGAGCTGCGCACCATGCGCCTCGAAACGAGCGAGATGCCGTTGCGGGGGCAGCGACGGTCTACCCGCTTGATCGGGCCACGATCCTGGCGCAGTCGCCTTTCGACGTGAAGGTCGAGTTCGACAAGGTCGTTAGCGCCGACCAAGTCACGGTGACGATCAACGGCCAGCCGGCGGAAACCGTGTTGGGCAAGAAATTCGAATTCATCGAGAAGGAAGAAGGTTTCGACGCTTCGGCGGTGTTGATCCGCGCAGCCAGCATTTCGCAGCCTGGTACCTACAAGCTGGAGGCGAAGGCCGGCGACGAAATGAAGTCGGTGAGCTGGCAGGTTTTCGGCACCCCGGCAACGCCCAAGGCCAAGAACGTCATCTTCTTCCTCGGCGACGGGCTTTCGGTCGCGCATCGCACCGGCGCCCGCATCATGTCGAAGGGCATGACGGAAGGCAAAGCCAACGGGCGCCTCAACATTGACGACCTCGATCACATGGCCTTCATCGGCACGTCCGCGACCAATGCGATCTCAACCGATAGCGCCAACACGATGTCGGCTTACATGACGGGCCACAAGACGGCTGTCAACGCGCTCGGCGTCTATGCGGATCGCACCAAGGCTAGCCTTGACGACCCCAGGGTCGAGACGATCGCAGAGGCGCTGCGGCGCACCGGCAACAAGTCGATCGGCGTTGTCTCGACCGCCGAGGTGGAAGACGCCACCCCTGCAGCGGTCCTCGCCCATACCCGCCTGCGCGCCGACAAGGCTGACATTGTCGGCATGTTCTTCGACGTCAAGCCCGAAATCGTCCTTGGCGGCGGCTCCGCCTACTTCCTGCCGCAGAGCACGCCGGGCTCAAAGCGCAAGGACGACAAGGACTACATCGCGATGTTCAGGGATGCCGGTTACACATTGGCGACCGACAAGACCGAACTCGTGGCCGCCAAGGGAACCAACACCGGCAAGATCCTCGGCCTTTTCCACACCGGCAACATGGACACGACACTCGACCGTGAATTCCTCAAGAAGGGCAGCGTCGAGAAGTTCCCGAACCAGCCCGGCCTTGTCGAGATGACGCAGACCGCACTCGATCAGCTTTCCAAGGACGAGGACGGCTTCTTCCTCATGGTCGAAGCGGCGTCCGTCGACAAGATGTCGCATCCGATGGACTGGGAGCGGTCGCTGTTCGAGACCATCGAGTTCGACAAAGCCGTCGGCATCGGGATGGAGTTCGCCAAGACGCATCCGGACACGCTGATCGTCGCCACGGGCGATCACACGCACGGCGTGTCGATCTGGATGACATCGCCGGGCTTCTCGAAGCAAACGTCCTTCGGCTTGCGGATGGCGTGTGGCCTGGTCTTTGGGGGCGATTTGCGGCCGGCCTTGCGGATGAGTTCGGGCACCGGCGTCACCCGGCCACGCTCGACCAGCTTCTTCAGGATGCGGCCGACAGTGGCGTTGGAGACGGCAAAGCCGGCCTTACGCAACACAGGACCGAGCTTGTCCTTGCCCCAGAAAGGAAAGTCCAGCCTGAGCCGCTCGACCTCGGGGCGAAGGGTCGGGCTCCAGCCGTTGGCGCGAACCCGGTGCGGACGCCGGCTCTTCGGCTCGGGTGCGCTTTCCCAGCGATAGAGGGTCGAACGCGGCACTCCGACGGCCCGCGCTGCCTGCCCGGCATCCAGTCCGTCCCGCATCGCGCGCCGCCATCGCGCCACCGCGTCGCGTCTTCTCTCTGCTTCGATAGTTGGGGTCTTCGCGCCGAGAAGCCGCGACGCCCGGCCGGCGTTGCGTATAATATGACCGGGCAGGCCAAAAACCTGCATGGGGTTCTCCTATGATTCGAGCTTCGCAACCCGAGTTACGGAGAACCCCTCCTCAACTGCAAGAATCTCATATCTGTCTGAGCGCGGTCAGTCGCGACATGGCTCCTGACGCTCCGGCGCCTGGAGCAGAACGCCGGAAGCAAGTTTCGCTCATGAAACAGCGCCCGATCACCCGCCGCAAATTGGTGCTGCTTGGCTCGGCCGTCGCACTGGTCAAGATGACTGGCGCGAGTTCCGCTTCCACGGCAACGGCAACCCTTGGCTTCGATGAGCTCTATGGAAAGATCAGCGTTCTCGGGCTCAGCTTTTCGGACAAGGTGAAAGGGCTCGCGGAAGCGGAAGTCTCCATGCAAGGCTTCATGGCGCCGCCGCTCAAGGCCGAGGCAAATTTCTTCGTGCTCACGGAAATCCCAATGGCGCTTTGCCCGTTCTGTTCCTCCGACGCCGACTGGCCGGACAACATCGTGGTAATCTACCTCGACGAGGCGCAGACGTTCGAGCAGGCCAATGCCCCGATCGAGGTGAGCGGGCGGCTGGAGGTCGGTTCATGGACCGACCCGGAAACCGGCTTCGTCAGCCTGCTTCGCATCGTCGATGCGCATTTCCGCACGGCCTGACCGCAGATGCTCCGTTTGACGATCCGTGACCTTGAGATGTCGTTTCAGGGTCTTGGCAGGCCTGCGCTGGCTCTGTCCGCGCTGGAAATCGCGCCAACCGAAAAGGTTGCCGTTACCGGTCCGTCCGGGTGCGGGAAGACGACCTTCCTGAACGTCGTCACCGGGCTCGATCGCGTTCGGAAGGGTTCGGTGCGATGGGGCGAGACCGATCTTTCCGGTCTTTCGGAAGCTGGTCGCGACCGTTGGCGCGCTATGCATGTCGGCCTTGTCATGCAGGAGATCCACCTGTTCCCCGGCCTCTCGGCGCTCGACAACGTGCTGTTGCCGAGCCGACTGTCGCGGCTCCGTTCGAATACCGACTTCAGAGCGGACGGCATGCAGTTGCTCGAGCTGGTCGATATAGATCGTCCCGATCAGCCGGTCGAAACCATGTCTCGTGGACAGATGCAGCGGGTCGCGGTGGCTCGGGCGTTGGTCGGGCGGCCGGCAATCATCGTCGCCGACGAACCGACAGCCAGTCTCGATGCCGATTCCGGGGCCTCTGTCGCGGACCTGTTGCTGCGACTGTCCAACCAGGCGGGTGCGACGCTGATCGTGGCGAGCCACCAAAAACGCCTCATCGAAGGCCTCGATCGCGTGATCCATCTGGAGTCCGGCGCCGTCGTCAGCGACACCGGCAAGCCCGCGGCCACGCATGATGAGGCGTTTCTTTGACGTGCGCGCACGATCGGTCGCGAATCCGATCAGCCGAGGTAACCATACTGCCGGTTCTGCGGCCGCGCTCACGCGAAGGAAATGACCCTTGTTGCGGTTTATCGCTGCGGACTTGAAGCGACACTGGATCGGCGTGGCTGCGGTGGCGCTGCTCATCGCGCTCGCGACCGCGCTCGGCGTCGCTGTCACGCTCGGCGAGCGGGCGCTTCGGTTGGGTAGCGCGCGTGCGGCGGGCGCCTTCGATCTGGTAGTCGGCGCGCCCGGCAGCGAGACCCAATTGCTGCTGTCCGCCGTGTTCCTGCAGGCAGCGCCCTTGACGCTCATGCCGGGCAATGTACTGGCGGGGCTGATCAGGGACGAACGTGTGGCCTGGGCGGCCCCCGTCGGGTTCGGTGATTTCGTCGAGGATTTCCCGATCGTCGGCACGACGCAAGCGCTGGTCGACGGACTGGGCGGCGCGTCCGAAGGACGCACGTTCGAGAAGCTCGGCGAAGCGCTTGTCGGAGCGTCCGTGGCGAAGAACATGGGAAGCCGCTTTCACCCGGCGCACGGCCAGGTCCGCCAGGCGACCGCAATGCACAATGATGTCACCTACGCGGTCGTGGGACGGCTGAGGCCGACCGGTACCGCCTGGGACCGAGCCGTCATCGTTCCGATCGAAGCGGTCTGGCACATTCATGAACGCGATCCGGCGGGAACAGGATCGCCGCTCCTGCAGGCTGCCGCCCAAGGCGCCGCAGAGACAAGCGAGTTCGACCAGCCGATCCATCCGGAGGCCGTCCTCGATCCATCGACACCCGGCCTGCCAGCCATCGTGGTGAAACCGCGTACGGTCGCTGACGCCTATAAGCTGCGACAGGCGCACCGCAACAATCGGACCGTCGCGATCTTCCCGGGCGAGGTGCTGACGAGGCTCTACGGAACGCTCGGCGATGCGCGACGCCTGCTTTCCTTGGTGGCCGGCGGAGCGCAGGCGCTTGTCGCCGCCGCGATCCTGCTTGTCGTGATCCTTCACGTCATGCAGCGGCGCCGGCAGATTGGTGCCTTGCGCGCGTTCGGGGCGCCGCGCGGACGGTGGTGTTTGAAATCGTCTGGCTGGAGACGTTCGCAATCATCGCAGCAGGGGTGCTTCTCGGCTTCGGGCTGGGCTACACGGCCGCCAGAACGGGTGCGCACCTCTTGAGCGGAGCCAGCGGCTTTACATTGCCCGTCGAGTTCCACAGCGAGGACTGGCAGTCCGCCCTTGTCTTATTGGCTGTCACGGGTCTGATCGCTCTGGTGCCGTCGATGCTTGCATACCGGCAATCGCCGGCGCAGGCACTCAGAAACTGAACCGATTTGTGCTCATCAAAAATTCTCACCGCAGCCCGAATTAGGAAACTGCTCGTCCTCGCAAACGGTTTCGTCAAAGCCAACAAAACCTATGCCCAACGCTCTATCGCGATTGACACCCAAGACAGTCGTCGGTTCAGGTTGCCGGAAGATCGTGACGGCCGCAAAGGAAGTGCAATTGGCTGAAATCGGATGGAGCGAGGCGGCGATCCTAGGAGTGGTTCAAGGACTGACGGAATTTCTCCCGATCTCCTCAAGCGCGCATTTGCGGATCGTTGGTGAATTCCTGCCACCGGCCGGCGATCCCGGCGCCGCATTTACCGCCATTACGCAGATCGGGACCGAGATCGCGGTCCTGATCTATTTCCGGCATGACATCATCTGCATCATCGCCACATGGCTGCGTTCCCTGGCCGGCCGCCGTGAACGGCTGGACCCGGATGCCCGCATGGGATGGCTGGTGATCATAGGGACCCCGCCGATCGCCATCCTGGGACTATTGCTGAAGAACCTGATCGAAGGTCCGGCCCGCAACCTCTATCTCACGGCAACCATGTTGATCGTCTTCGCGCTGGTTCTCGCGGCCGCCGACCGGCTGGGCCCCAAGCGCAAGGCTTTGCGCGATCTGGGCTGGCGGGACGGCTTTCTGTTCGGCGCCGCCCAGGCGATGGCCCTCATCCCGGGCGTTTCGCGATCGGGAGGCACTATAAGCGCCGGACTGCTGATGGGTTACACGCGAGAGGCCGCGGCCAGGTATTCGTTCCTGCTGGCGATACCTGCCGTGCTCGCCTCAGGCTTCTTCCAGCTCTATGCAAGTTGGGGGGCAGACAGTCCGGTCGGCACCGGTCCGACCGCGCTTGCCACCCTGCTGTCCTTCGCGGTCGGCTATGTCGCGATCGCGGGTTTTCTGAAGCTGGTCTCGACGCGCAGCTACATACCCTTCGTCTACTATCGGATCGGGCTCGGCGCCTCGATATTTCTGCTTCTCGGCGCCGGTCTCCTGTCAGCGTCCTGAGATTATTTCGTGCCGCTCACGAGAATGTTCTGTTGGGATTCGATCGCTTCGCAGTGGCCGGAGTTGGATCGCGACTGGCGCTTCAGGTAGGTGTATCCGGTGTCCGACCACAGCAGGACCTTCGGCTCCAGATTGTCGAGAATGAAGTCACCGGCGGTCGTGTTGACGCTCAGGATCGCGTGCCCCTCGCCGCTCGACTGCCTGACCACCGTTATCCAAAAGGTTTTGCGGGGGCACGCCCTGTCTCATCAGTTCGCGACGTTTTTCCAGCACGATGTCGTCGCAGTCGCCAAATCCCTTATAGGGATACTCCCATTTCTCCTCGACACCCCGGGTATCTATGTCCGTCATGGCCATGATCGTCGTGTTGGCCCCGTTGTTGATTTCGATCCTTGTCTTACACAAGGAGCGGGTCAGTTCGATGGGCTTCGGGTCGCGCCTGACGATCGAGCAATCATCGCGATAGTTCCGACAGTATTCGTAATGACCGATCGCTGCGTTGTCCGTCCGTTTGTTCGCATGAATGCGAGCTGCCCTGCATTCGCCGACCATGACCGATGACTTTTGCGATCGCTCGTAGGCGTTAACGTATCCGTAAACCACCGCGTCAAGCCGGTGAGCGACATGGAACACAATGGAGTTCCAGAATATTGGTCCTATCCTGACGATAATCTGGGTGATTGCGAGGATTATGCACTGGAAAATCGGCGACCGCTGATGCGAAAGGCCTTCGCGTCTCCAGTCTGCTCTTGACGGTAGTGCGCAAGTCCGATGGCGAAGGACACGCTGTATTGGCGGTTCGAACCGACAAGGGCGATTTCATTCTCGATAATCTGACCAATAGGGTTCGTCCCTGGTACGAGACGAACTATCACTACCTGAAGCGCCAAGCGGAATACAACACGAGACGGTGGGTTTCCATCTTGAGCGAAGACGATCTTTTCGTCGGCGCGGTTAGGTAACGCGATGCCGAACATTTTTTCCAGCGTCCTTGCATCCGAACACCTTGCCGGCTCGCAAAACCTCCGCCTCTCTGTTATAGGCTCGAAAGCACACTGCCATGACCATATGACGGCACACCCTGCATCCCTTCACGGAGCCGGAGGCTGCCAACGGAGCCTCATGCCAACAGCCAAGCTGCAGCGCTTTTTGATGACGGTGACGATCGTTGCAACTTGTGTCGGAACGGCCCCAGCCGTGGCGCAGACTGTCACAGTCGTCCCGACGGGCAATCGTCTTGCCGAGCAACCGGTGATCCCAAGAGCGTCCGCGCTTCGTTCCAAGGCATTCAACACGACGTACGAGGAGAAGTATCGGGCCATAACCGCCTTGCTACGGGACGACCGCAAACTCGTCGGCAAGATCAGGAAGGCGGCGCTCGCCTATGGCATCGATCCGATCCACATCGTCGCGGCTCTCGTCGGAGAGCACACCTACAATATCAGCGTGGTCGACTCGGTTCAGACCTATTACGTCAAGGCGCTCGCCTATGCCGATCTGAAGTTCTCCTTCAGCTACAGGGGCACTCCGGTCCAGTCATTCGTCCAGCGGCCCGAATTCGCATCCTGCTCTTCTCTCGAAAGCAGCGCGCTGATTTGGAGCTGCCGCGACCAGGTCTGGGAAGAGACATTCCGGGGTCGCAAGGTCGATGGCGTCGACCACGAACCCATCACGTTCCAGCGGGCCTTCTTCCAACCCTTCTATGCGGGGCAGACCTTCGGCCTGGGACAGATAAGCCCGCTTGCAGCCCTGCAGGTCACAGACATGGTCAGCCGGGTCAGCAAGCTTCCCCGATTGTCGCCCGATCGCCCGCAGGCGATCTATCGCGACGTCATGGATCCTGATCGCAGTCTTGTTTACATCGCCGCGATCATCCGGGATTCGATCGATGCCTATCGGGAACAGGGGTTCGATATATCCGGTAATCCCGGAATCACCGCCACGCTCTACAATGTTGGCCAGCCGCGCAGACGTGCACGTGAGTTGAGGCAGGCCGTGACCGACAAGACCGGCCGCACCCTGCCCGTCGAGAACTATTACGGCTGGCTCATCAACGACAGGCTCGAAGTACTCAAGGCGCTTCTCACCGATGGCACGAAATGATCGTGGTTGGTGGCCGGACACTCGCGAACCTGCGTCGGATGGCGGGACAGATTTATGCCGGAAAAGCTGGCTGTCATGAGACCAATTCCGCTTGCATTTGGCGAACGTCTGTCGACATCAGATGGAAGCAAACAGTGCACTCAAGCGAACTCATAAAGCGCGCCGGAATTGCCGGTCGCGTGCAAGATGGCCAAGCGAGGTATCGTGTGTCGATAACCATGCGGCTCCAAACTGAGAATGGCTTACCCAGCGCGACGTTCTGAAAACCACATATTTGAAGGACAAGGTGGCGTTTCGCACACGCCTCTACGGCTTGACTGACTGAGGGGGTGACATCGCCATGCTTGATCCGATCGTGAGTTTCTTCACCCGGATTTTCCAGTGGATTGGCCGCGGCATCGGCCTGCTGATCGGTGCGATCCTGTGGCCGTTCCTGTGGGCGGGGCGCTGGTACACGCAACGCGGCTGGATCCTGAAGGCGGTGCTCGGCCTGGCTGTGCTCGTGCTGATCGGTCTCTATGTCAACTTCTTCTACGCCACCCAGTGGTGGAACAATTTCGACCCGAATTACGTCGACAAATACACGTTCGAAAAACGCAACAGCTCCGCCGGTGAACAGGTTTCCGCCGCCACCGGCACCGCCACCGCCAAGACCTGCGGAAATTCAGCCATTGCCCAGGTCGCTGCCGACCTGACCGACTTCAACGTCAACCAGAATGCCTGGGTGTCGTCGATGATCCTCTACAAGCTCGGCCTGTTCGGCATCGACTGGGACCACACGCCGTTCATGGACAACAAAGCTTCGTTCCAGCGCGGCATCAACCAGGCGGTGCGGCGCACGGCGACCGAGCTTGCCGACAATCTCGGCCGCGTGCGCACCACTTCGCAGATCGACGCCGATCTTCAGGACGCGCGCGGCAATCTGCAGTTCGATGAAGAGACCTGGTATTTCGGCCTGAACCCGTTCGGGCCGAAGACGCCGACGCCGAGCTACTATCGCGATGCGGTGCGCAAGCTGCGCGCCTTCAACGCCCGGCTGGAAACCTGCCAGACGGTGTTCGATGCCCGCGCCGACAATCTCAAGCAGTATATCGACCGCATCTCGTCCGATATCGGCTCGACCTCGGCGATCCTCAAGGAGCGCGCTGAGCACTACAACAATGGCTGGTTCGATTTCCGCGCCGACGATCGCTTCTGGTTCGCCTATGGCCAGCTCTATGCCTATTACGGGCTGATGAAAGGCGCCGAGGCCGATTTCGAGGACGTGATCAACGAAAAGCACCTGCAGAGCCTGTGGGACACGATGGACTCGCAGTTCGTCTCGGCGCTGCGCATCCAGCCCTTCATCATCGCCAATGGCCGCGAGGATGGCTGGCTGTTGCCGAATCACCTAACGACAATTGGCTTCTACATGTTGCGCGTGCGCTCGAACCTGGTCGAGATCAGCAACGTTCTTGCGCAGTAACTCGGTGGATGAAGCGCTCGGGGCATCGAGGCATGGAGACCGGTAACTTCTCTGGGGTGAGCCCGGCCACGATTTGTTAGCGCCGACTGGGCCATCACCGTTGCTTTGTTTAAGGCGGCGGCGATGGCGGTGGAATGGACGATCACGATCGAGAGCAGGAACGAATTCGGCGATGTTCGCCGAAATGAGGTCCGGATCGACAAAAGCGATGAGCGTCTGCGTGACGGAGACCTTGACCTGTCGATCGACGGTGGCAAGAAGATCATGGCCGCCCTGCAAACAGCGGTCGCGACCTAGGAGGCGAAAACCTACACCCTGTTGAATGACATATTCACGTGCGTCGAGGGCCGGCTGCGGTACAAGGATTTGATCGGGTGACCGATAAGAAACAGGAACCGCCGCTCTATCTCGACATGGGCTTTGCCGAGGCTCTCGAACGTTTCGCACAGACAGACAAGAAGGAGGCCGACGAGCTGGCCGAGCGTGGACGCGCCATAATCCGCGAGCGGAATGAACCGGTATCGCGCACGGACCTGTTCAAGGCCCTCACCGAACGCGGGCTGACGATTGCAGCCACTGACCCTGAGATGGTCCTCTCAACGATGCTGTGGCGCACGCGCGACCGTGTGGCCCGCGTTAAAGGCGGCGGCTATTGGCTGGCAGACGTTCCAAACGAGGCGGCGGGTTACTTCCCCGAGACCAGCACCGACAATGACCAGATGGAAAACACGCCGCCTGAAGAGGGGCTGCCGACCGACGCCGGCACCCCCGCAGTCCGCCACGATCTTCTTGATGAGGCATGATGGGCGGGCACCCGGTTATCACCTCCCCAGTGTTTTCGAGCCTCTGAATAACGGTGCCGGAAGTCATTGCGATGTAGCGTGGCGATTGATCAGTCCGCCCGGCCTCGGTGCAACGCTTGCCCTAACCGGACTCTGATCCTGAAACCTGTGCTCTGTCAAATGCTGGGTGAGACACGTATATAGGTCCCAAAATTTGCAACAGAACCGATAGGCTGCCATGCGGGCCCTCGCCTCAACCTGGGGCGGCGGGACGTAGGCTCGCCGGGTTCTCAGGACAAGTCCGCACGCGAGGGACGCAATCCGTCGACAGGATCAGGGCCCATTGGGTCCGTCCGACATAGTCGTGATCCAGTCAGAACGTGTCCAAAGAATTTGGATCACCGGTTGAACGCGGAAGGTGCGGATCACTGCTATTTCGCTCGGCGCTGCCTATATGAAGCAGCAAGAGCATCGATTAGGGAACTTACCTATGTTGATTTCGCGTTGGTTTGCAGTTTTGTTTGCAGGACTGTTCCTGGCATTTTCCATGGTCGCGATGGATCACGCTGAGGCGCGCCGTGGCGGCAGCTTTGGCAGCCGTGGCATGCGCACGTTTCAGTCGGCCCCGCCGACCAGAACGGCGCCACAGCCTGTCGCTCCGGTCGAGCGCTCGATGACGCCCAACACCGGAACGAATACTGCGGCCCGCCAGACGCAGGTATTCCCGCAACGACCAGGCTTCCTTAACGGCTTCGGCGGTTCGATGATGCGGGGCTTGCTGCTTGGTGGTCTGATCGGAGTTCTTCTGGGCCACGGGTTCGGCGGTTTGGCAGGCATGTTTGGCCTGCTGCTTCAGGCGCTGCTGATCGGCGGCGCGATCATGCTGGCCCTCCGCTTTTTCGGGTCGCAGTCGGCACGCAGCCAAGCGCCTGCCATGGCTGGCGTTCCGCGAGGCGTGGGGAGCTTTGGGCGAAGCGACACGACCCAGCGCGATGCGGACAACGTCACATCGTTTCCCATTCCGGGCATCGGGTCTGGATTTGGCGGGACGGCTCAAGCTACCGCTTCCGATGAAATCACACTGACCCAGGCGGACCTCGATACGTTCCAGCAACGGTTGACGGAAGTCCAGGAAGCGTTCGGGCGCGAAGACCATGCTGCCCTGCGCCGGCTGGCGACCCCGGAGATGGTGTCCTACCTGTCCGAGGAACTTGCCGACAATGCCAAAAACGGCCTCAGGAACGACGTGTCGGATGTCAGCCTGTTGCAGGCCGACATTGCAGAATGCTGGCGGGAAGATGATCGCAACTACGCGACGGCTGCGTTGCGCTACGAGTCTCGCGACGTCACCCGCGAGCGCGACAGTGGCAAGATCGTCGCGGGCGACGCCGATCGGCCGACGGAAACAACCGAACTGTGGACCTTCACGCGCCAGAACGGCGCGGACTGGAAGCTCTCCGCAATACAACAGGCTTAACGGCTAAAAAGCCGCGGGTTTAGGAATCAGAGTCCATTCGCCGGCGACGCAAACGCGCGAGCGAACGAGCACGCCTTTCCCAATGGAACATTAGCGATATCGAATAGTTGAGTTCTTGCTCTGGATGCCGCCGCATGGTGTCTAGATGGACAAACATCGGCCGGCCCGCGTCATCGATCCCTCCGGTGGCGCGGCTTTTTTCGGGCCCAAGGAGGTCACCTCGGCCCGGGAGTGATTTCGTCAGCGCCAGCGCTCCTCGGCCAGTTCCGGCGAATAGCCACGAGGTCGATTTTCCGGCGGAGCTTCGCAACGTGGTTTCTGGTCCGTGGTGCCTGGAGCACCATTCGGGGATTCTCACTGTCTCCTAATCGTGATGCTCGGGCATGTCTTTAAGCTGGTCCTTCGTCCAGTTGGTAACGGCATGGACGTCGCCGTTCTCGTCGCGCATGAAATCCAACTGGCTGGCGGAAACCGCTACAGGCTTGGTGCCTATGCCGAGAAAGCCGCCGACATCGATGACGACCTGGCTGCCGTGCAGATGATCGACAGAACCGATCTTTTCATCGTCAGGGCCGTAAATGGTCGCGCCTTCGAGTATCGATGGCGTCAGCTCAGCGTTTGTAAGCCGTACGTGGTTGGTGTGGTCCATGACCGGGTCTCCTGTGGGTTAGACAAGATGAACCAGCGACGCTCCTAAGAGTTCCGAGGGAGCGCTTGACTCAGCCGGAAGGCGCGGGCATGGGCAGCAAGCCGACCGCGGGTTGATACCGGGTTGAGGGCGGCGAAGTCATCTCTAGGCCAACTAGACTCGCCGACAAGGGAACAATCAGGAATCACGTTCCAGTGGCTTGTGTCCGGGCTGCTCGTGCCAGATGACCCGGAGGTCTCGCCTATCGACCGGCTGGCCACATGCAGGGCAGATGTAGAAGTTGTCTGCCCTGTCGGCGGGCTCTTGGCCGTGCCGGCGACCGATGATTGGCGCGCCGAGATCGGATAGCTTTGTCACCCTTCCCAGGTTCGTGGCCTCGCGCTCCAAAGTTTTCGATTGTTGCCATGCTCCTGAATGAGCTCCCGAACCTGCTCGGGGCGTGATGCGGTGCTGCTTGCGAAGTATCTGACCTCATGATCTTCATCGCCCGACACGCTCGGCTGGAGTTCATCGAACCGTTATTCCCGACCCTTGTGGAGAAACCTCCAGAGGGCGACGACTGGATTCACGAAGTTAAGTTCGACGGCTACCGATCGCAGATCGTCACGGATGTCGGCGGCGTGCGTATCTTCACCCGCCGTGGCCTTGATTGGACCTCGAAGTACCGTGACCTCGCAAAGGCCGCCGCCGAACTGGAGTTGGAAAGCGCCATTATTGATGGCGAGATCATCGTACTCGATGAGACCGGCCTGTCGGACTTCGGTGCGCTGCGCAAAGCCATCACGCGGCGCCAGCACGAGCTCTATTTCGTCGCCTTCGATCTGTTGCACCTCAACGGCCACGACCTGCGCGACGTGCCGTTGGAGGGCAATCGCTGAAGGACAGCGCATCCAGTTCAGCGAAGCCCTGCCAGACGACGCCAAGGCAATCTTCTACCTCGTCGATCGGGCCGGTCTGGAGGGTATGGTTTGGAAGCGCAAGGGCAGCAAATATCGCAGCGGCAACTCGACAGCCTGGCTGAAGACGAAGGCTTTCACTATCGACGAATTCGAGCTGCTTGGCGTCGAGCGCGAGGTCGGAAAGCCCGCCTTCGCACTGATGGCCGAACGCGGTACTGGCCGTTATGTCGGCTCTGCTTTTATCACCTTGAACCGCGAAATGCGCGAACGGCTTTGGAAGCGAATACAGGAGCGTGCAGGCACGGCGCCAAAGGGCATGAAGCGGCCGACGAGACATTATTGCTCGTCCCCCTCGGCGCTTCTCAATTTCGTATGTCAGCCAACGGCAGAACATCCCAACGATGGATGACGCGCCGCCGCCGAGCAAACAGGCAGTAAGTACAGGACTGGTTGAAGCGCTCGACCAACTTACGATGGCTAGCAGGATCACAGTCACCGTTGAGATCAAATAGCCCACGCCCTTCAGCATGTGCAGGGAAGCCTTTGTCATGCCTAAACCTCCTCAACGGCTTCAGGTCTGTAAGCGCTCATACGACCCCCTCGATTCCGGACCTGCTCAGCCTGGCCTGACCATGCGAAGAATCCTCTGATTTGGACGGAGGTGACTGCATGGATAGAGACGGCAAAATGGGCGTCCAATTGGACGTCTCAAGCGACGGCTATGCCGGTCGGCTGGAGGTGATCGAGGGCCCGACGGGCCGGCGGCGGCGCACGGACGCCGAAAAGACGCGGATCGTAAGTCCGCCATAGGGCCACCATTGCTTCCCCTTCTTCATTGCGGCGCTCTTCCTGCTCGCGGCGAACTTCTTTCCGCGCTCAAGGGGCGTCTTTGAACTTCTGTTTCTGGCATGGTACACGGCGCTCGCCACAGCCGCCGCCGTTCCGACATTGCCGAGTTCGCCCAGCCCTTTGACGCCGGCCGGGTTGACGTCCAGATCGATCTCTGGGACGAGGATCACATCAACTTGATTGATGTCCGCGTTTACCGGCACCAGATATCCCGGGCGCGGATCGTGAACAGCGGAGTTGCCACCACATCCTCGGCTGCCGCTACTGTCAAAACAATGCTTGCGGTCGCTACTGCGCTCATGGCAACAAACAGGCTAATTTTGGTTGACCCTCTCTCGTCATCGACGCCTGCCATCATAGCCACAATCGTTCAGGACGGAATCGATGCGGCGCAAGATCGCCTTGGAATATTGAGCTAGGCTATAGCGAACCTCGGTCGTCTGAGCTTTTTGGCGGGCTGAAGTGGCGAGGCTTGAGGTGTAACACGCATTGGGCCAATGGTCGCTCGACAGCGACCGAAATCATGGAGCTGAGGTCTGATGAGTAAAATTGCCTTACTTCCTCTGGTGACGTATCCGGAAGCGAATTCCACCAAAATCGTCTCAAACGCAATCGCGGTGGTCAAGCACATTGGCGCGGCGCTTCACGCATTAACGGTCAATGTCGATATCCCGGGTATTTCCAACCCCGTGTCGAGATACTTGATCAACCTTCCCGAAATGATCCGGGAGACAGAAGCGACCAGCCGCAAGCATGGGCTCGATTTGCTAGAGGCATTGAAAGCTGAAGCGGCACGCGTCGGATCGCCCCTGACAACCGAGGAGATTGCTGTTCAGCCGGCATCTATCAGCGATGTTGCAGCAACGCAGTCACGCTATTTCGATTTTTCTTTGATTGGGTTGGAGCCAAATAACCAGACTGCGCGTATGACCGTTGACGCGGTTCTGTTTGGTTCGGGCCGACCGACCATAATTCTGCCGGAAGGCGCAAATGTCGGTGCAATCGATCATGTCATCATCGCTTGGGATGGGAGTCGCGTTGCGGCCCGGGCCGTTGCCGACGCGTATGAGTTTCTGCAATGTGCGGCAAAGATAACTGTACTGACAGTGACAAGCGAAAAGCCGCTGCGCGATATTGGCGAACGCCTCGCTCTAAGCCTGAGAACGCGTGGCCTTCCCGCTGAGGGAGTCTCAATCGATGCTGAAGATCGCCCCATTGGCGTTACGCTTCAGGAGCGCGCTGTCGGCATGAGCGCCGATCTGCTTGTCATGGGTGCGTACGGCCATTCCCGGATGAGAGATTTTGTCGTGGGTGGCGCAACCAAAGGCGTTCTTGGCGATCTGCGCCTGCCTGTCCTTTTGTCGCACTAGAAATCTGCAAATCTGCCCTCGATTGCGCCAACGGCGTCAAAGGAACCAGCTACGAGTTCAAAACGAAACCGTGCCTAATTCTCGTGAGTTGCGGATTGTTTCGCCTTGCCCATCAGATCCACGCCTGCAGCCATTTGAGGGCTTCATGCCGTCCAGATCGATGAAGGTCACCACCAACCCCGTTCCGGTCCGGGCGGCGCGCTTCACCACTTCTTTAGCGAGCATTGCGAAGCCGCGACGGTTGTGAAGGCCTGTAAGTTCGTCGTTCGCGCCGCCTATGATTGATTCTTGCCCCTGCCAGAGGCGGTTCGAGACGGTGCGCAGGACCATCTCGTCAAAGGGCATATCGACGGGTAGCAAATTGCTCGCGCCATTCGCTGTGCTCGGGAGCGCCTTCGAAATTCGAGCTCGAACTGAACTGCGGAGCATACCCTGGACGGGTATCTCCACTCCCATGAGATCAAATATTGAGCCCATCATTGCCCATGGGCTGGACACCGACGATCGGCGCCTATGACGGCAAGCCGACCGACGGAAAAGTCCTGCAGCACAGTGGCCTCGCAAGGGTTGTCATCCCGCCTCGTGCAACAGCGGTGGAAAGCGGTGACACCGGACCGCCTGGTCAAAGGGACAGCCACGTCGCGGTGATCGCGAAAGACGGGCGGCTGCCATGGCAGGCGGCCACCGGCTATGGCAAGCGTGCCCTGATCGAAACCGCCATCGGGGCGCTACAAGGCGCTGATAGGACGCCGCTTGCGGGCGCGTTCCTTCCCGGCTCAGCAGACCGAGGTCGCCATCGGCTGCATGGTTCTCAACCGCATGCTGGCATATGGACGCCCGGAATCTGTCCGCTGCCGAGCCATGAAGGCATAAGGGTTGATATCAAAGACCGGGATGCGTCGATCTTTTGATCGCTGCACCAAAGTCCAGTCGGAGGTGCTGGCCGCTATGCCCGGAAGAAGGCGAGACGAGGCGCCGCGTTGCAGGTATAGCCGGTCGCCCGAGCTGTCAAGCGACCTTGAGATTCTTTAAGGCCTTCTCGAAGGCGTCCTTGACGGGCTTGGAAACGTCGGTCACCGCCTTGGTTGTGAGCGCCTGGAATTCCTTGGCCTGCTCGACACCCATTTCGACGCGCTTGCTCAGGAAAGTGGTCTGCAGCTCAAAAACTTCTGACGGCGACTTGGCACCCACCAGAGCTTCGAGATGCGAGAAGTCGGCTTCGGCATTGGCGCGCAGCGCGGCAATCGTCTTCAACGACAGCTCGTTACCGACCGACTTGGCGGTTTCGAAGGTCGACTTGAGCACCTTCTGGGTATCTTCAGCGCCCGACTGGAATTTGGCAAGAGCTTCCTTCGATTGCTCGACGTCCTTTTCGGCGACCGCGCGGAGCTGATCGGTGGCCTTGCTGGGGTCGAATGCCGGGAGTTCGGTCTTTTCAACGGTTTCGCTGGTCTTTTCAGCGGTCTTGGACATTTCCTTATCCTTCTAGTTGGCGATGGTTTGTTGCCCCGCCCTTACAACTCCCAGTATATGACAGTCTCTTTTGCATTGCGACATTTTTGTTGCGCCGCATCACTATGGCCGCGCCATAGGAGCGCTCTGACGGTGATGCGCCCCGTGTCCTTTTCTCGCGCTCGAGCGCAGACCATCTGATGAAACCGCGCTGGGAGCCCTGGACCGGCATCTAGGTTTTGATCTCCGTCAATTGACGTCGAACGAGGTGAGCGTAAAGACTTCCTATGTCGTGGGAGGGGAGTTAACGAATTGCGGGTTCGAGTAGGGGCCGCAAAGCGACAAGGCGAAGAAGTCATGAGCTTCGACCAGCCGCTTTTGAGCGTCTGCGTGACGGAGACCTTGGCCTGTCGATCGAGGATGGCAAGAAGATCATGGTCGCCCTGCAGAGCGCAGTCGTAAATGAGGAGGCGGAAGCCTACACCCTGTTTCGACGGGTCTGTCCGGATTGCCACAAACTTCGGCCAGTCAAGGACTATACGACGCGTCGCGGTGTTCGGCACGGTGGAGGTTCGCAATCCCCGCTGGATGCTGTGCCGGGATTGCCATCCAGGGATGGACGCTGCGCGGGTCGATCGCGCGATCCGCGACCTGGGACAACTCTTGGAGAGAGTGATCAATTTTGCAAGGAGACGGCGACTTCTCCATCGCCCGTCTTCTTAGCCTCGGCTCGCAGCTCCTGACCTATTTCAGATCGAACCGCGACGCGATCGTCAACTATGCTTGAAAGCAGAAAAAATATAATACAAACACCAGCTTGTTAGGCGGATCGATCCCAGCCAACTGGTCTTCATGATGGACCGCTCTTGACGCAAAGCGACCGGGAAGCTGCGGCACTCGATCCCTTGCTGTCTCCAAGAGGTTTTCAGTTCGGCATCCACTGCAGCTTCGGCTGGATCGTATCGGCGGTTCCAGAGAGAACCGCGTCGCCGCCACACTCCGCGAGGGCTTTGCTGACGGTTTGGAGTGTTGGACCGCGCCCAAAACTGAGGGTGACGCCAAGATTTCGCAACTTCAGTTGCAGGCGGGCCAGGGAATGATGCAGCCACCAGGGACTGGCTCCGCCGATTGCGCGCAAGCCTTGGCTTTGCTCGTTAAAATGTAGAGAGCCATGACCGGCTTCCCGGTCGACGCCGCTGCCGCGAGTGCCCTGTTATCGGAACCCTCAGGTCCCGGCGGAAAAGCACGATGGTGACCGGCGTCTGGCTCATATGGGCCTGTTGCGCAGTAACCGGGGATGTTTGGATGGGGCGGGATCGCAGGGATTTCGCTCGTATTTGTGAGCTCCGCCCCCTTGTTTGGGGTTTCGGCGGCGGTTTCGGCCCGGGCGGCCGGGCTGCGGGCGCACCTATCCCGTGATGGCGGCCCATCGGCGCATGTTGAAGGCGATCGCCGCCAATGTCACCTGGGCGGTGGCCTTCGCCAGTCCGACATAGCGGATCTTGGTCAGCTTCATGCGGTTCTTGAGCGTGGCGAAAGTGGTCTCCACCGCCGCTCGCCGTCTGGCGATCAGGCGGTTGTAATGTTTGAGCCGCGGCGGCAGCGCATGGTGCTTGTTGGGGCGGCGCGCGATGCGCACCTTCTTGCCCTCGGCCTTGAGCCGGGCGCGGCGGGCATGGGTGTCGTAGGCGGCGTCCGCCCACACCGTCTTCTCGTCGCCGCAGATCAAGTCATCGGCCATCACCGTGTCGTTGACGTTGGCTGGCGTGGTAATCACCGTGCGGATCAGGCCAGAGCCCTCATCCACCCCGACATGGGCCTTGTAGCCAAAGGTGAAGCCGCCCTTGCCCTTTCGCGCGGTGACGCGGGCGTCCGCATCCTTTGAGGCCTGATCGTCCGTCGGGGGCAATGAAA